>NZ_JBFBBS010000001.1:672131-752079 GCF_040682835.1 Streptomyces sp. NPDC051104
GGACGGAATCCCCTCCGGCCCGGTGAGCGGAATGCCCTCCGGTCCCCTGGACGGACCGCGCCGTCACGACTCTTGCGGTGGGGTGGGCGTCGGGTCCGGTCCGTCCGGCCCGTCCGGCAGAAACGGATCCGCGTCCACCGCCAGCACCTCGTACGGGAACAGGTCCGGGTCCTCCCAGGCCCCGTCCATCCGCGCCCCCACCGGTTCCGACGCCACCGTCGCCGGCACGGGAGTCCCTGCGGAGGCGACCGGAACCTCGACCCGCCGCTCCTCCACCTGCCGCAGAGACCACCACCGCACGACCACCGCGACCGGCACCCCCACCCCCGCGACCCATCCCGCAGCGGCGCCCCCCACCTGCCACCCCACCGGCCCGAACCGCGCCAACGCCGCGACCCCGAGCGGCCCCCCGGACACCTCCGCGAGCCCTCCGAGCAGCAGGCCGCACATCACCGCCGCGCCCACGACACCCGTCACCGTCCGCCCGACGGACCACACCGCGCCCCGCCCCGGCCCCGGCTCGGCACAAGCGCCCCGTGCCATGAACCGCCCCACCACCACCCCGGCCGCGACCGGCACCACCCCCACCGCCCAGCCCAGAAGCCCGCCCCCGCCCCCGCTCCCGGGCACAGCCGCCAGCAGCGGAAACGGCGGCATCAGCGACGGCGCCGTCGCCGGCGACCACGGCCCCATGCCATGCCCCTCCCCCACCAGGAACCCGGGCCCCAGCTCGTACGCCGCCGCCCACACCGCCGCGTTCGGCACCAGGGCGACCGCCAGCAGCAGCACCGCTCCCTGCCCTGCCCACCCCTGCGTGACGTGGAGGAACGACTCCCGCACCACCTCGCCGTGCCACACCAGCGACACCCCCACGAGCAGCGCGCCCCCGCCGACCAGCACGGCCGTCCCGGCCAGGGCAGCCCGTCCGGCGTTCGAGAGCAACTCCTGTTCGTCACGGGTGAGCACGCGCAGCGCCCAGGTCGGCCGCTCGTACGCCCTCCACACCCCCACCCCCGCCGACACCGCGGTCACCAGCGGCAGGCAGACGAGGGTCCACACCCACGACGGCCGCAGCGCCCCCGCCGAGGCGTACAGAGCCGCCACCAGCCCCACCCCGACGTAGCCCGCCACCACACCGCACCACGCCGGCCCGACGGCAACGGGCTCCGCTCCTCCCGCGCCCTGCGTGACCTCCGGGCCATCCATGGCCTTCATGGTCTCCGCGCCCTCCATGACCTCCCCGTCCGTCGCCTCCCGCGCCGCCCGGTACAGCAGCCACACCGGCACCGCGGCCGCCAGCAGCGGCGTGATGCCGACGGGCGCCGGCACCCCGGACAGCGTCTCGGTGCGGAAGAGCACCACACCGTGCGCCAGCAGCCACGACGCGGCCGCCACCCTCAGCGCCCCGTCGGGCCCGTCGTCCGGATACGGCGCACTGATCCACAGCACGATCGCGAGCAGGGCGAGCGCACCGAGCCCCGCCACCGCGGCAAGGGCTCCACCGAGCAGGCTCGCGCCCAACCCGGGCCACCGGTCGCGCGACCGGGCGAGCAGGGACGGCAACGGAATGCGGCGGTCGGTCCATTGAGTCACGCCGCCATGCTCCCAACGACACGCGCTTTCCCGTCGTAACGCATGAAACACGGATGTGTCGCTAAAAATACTTTTATGTACCTTTCGGCACGGCGGGCCGCCTGATGAGGCAGACCCTCACGCCTCATCAGGCCTTCGACGCGCTGTACGAGTACTGCGCCCCCGCGCTCGTACGGCAGGCGTACCTGCTCACCGGACGGCGCGATCTGGCCCGTGAGGCGGTCGAGCGTGCCTTCCAGCTGGCGTGGCAGCGCTGGCCCGAGGTCGCCGTGGACCGCGATCCCGCGGGCTGGGTACGGGCAGCGGTGCACGACCGGGCGCTCTCCCCCTGGCACCGCTTCCGCCTCCACCACCGGCTCCCCGAGCCGCCGCCCCCGGGACCGTCGAACCGCGCCCTGCTGCGCGCGCTCCTGGAACTGCCGCCGACCCAACGACGCACCCTGCTGCTCTACGACGGCCTCGGCCTCGACCTGCCGGACGTCGCGGCCGAGACGGAGGCGAGCACCCCGGCCGCCGCCGGCCGTCTGCTGCGCGCCCGCGCCACGCTGGCCAGGCTCGTACCGGACCAGGCGGAACCGGAGGTCCTGCCCCGCCGACTTGCCGAACTGGCCTCCGCAGAGCCCCTCCGCGCCCCCAAGGCGCCCTCGGTCCGCTCCCACGGCGAACGCCGCACCCGCCGCTGCGCCCGCGCGGCGATCGCCCTGACGACGGCGGTCATCGGCGCGACGACCTTGACCCTGCGCACGGCCCCGAACCACTACGAGCCCCCGGTGGGCCGGGGCACTCCCGTCCGGGACATTCCCCCGCGCCTGGCCCAGGGCCCCCTGTCCCAGCCGCAGACAGCCCTGCGGAGCAAGCTGATGTCGGCCCCGCACCATGGCCCGGCCCGACTGACACCGCAGCCCCGCTGAGCGGGTCAGCCGCTGCGGCGGCTCCCGGAAAGCCCGGTGGGCCCACACCCCAAGGGGTACGGGCCCAACACGCCTTCAGCCGGGCGGAGTTCAGCCGGCCAGGATCTCCCGCGCGAGCTTCGCGGTCTCCGTCGGCGTCTTGCCGACCTTGACGCCCGCCGCCTCCAGCGCCTCCTTCTTCGCCTGGGCGGTGCCCGACGAACCGGAGACGATGGCGCCCGCGTGACCCATGGTCTTGCCCTCGGGCGCGGTGAAGCCCGCGACGTAGCCGACGACCGGCTTGGTCACGTTCTCCTTGATGAAGGCCGCGGCCCGCTCCTCGGCGTCGCCGCCGATCTCACCGATCATGACGATCAGGTCGGTGTCGGGGTCGTCCTGGAACGCCTTGAGCGCGTCGATGTGGGTGGTGCCGATGATCGGGTCACCGCCGATGCCGACGCAGGTCGAGAAGCCGATGTCCCGCAGCTCGTACATCATCTGGTACGTCAGCGTGCCGGACTTCGAGACCAGGCCGATGCGGCCCGGCTTGGTGATGTCGGCCGGGATGATGCCGGCGTTCGACTGACCGGGGGTGATCAGGCCGGGGCAGTTCGGGCCGATGATGCGGGTCTTGTTGCCCTTCTTGCCGGCGTACGCCCAGAAGGACGCCGTGTCGTGCACCGCGATGCCCTCGGTGATGACGACCGCGAGCGGGATCTCGGCGTCGATGGCCTCGACGACCGCGTCCTTGGTGAACTTCTCCGGGACGAAGATGACCGTGACGTCGGCGCCGGTCTTCTCGATGGCCTCGGCCACGGAGCCGAACACCGGGATCTCGGTGCCGTCGAAGTCGACGGTCTGGCCCGCCTTGCGCGGGTTCACGCCACCGACGATGTTGGTGCCGGACGCCAGCATGCGGCGGGTGTGCTTCTGGCCCTCGGAGCCGGTCATGCCCTGGACGATGACCTTGGATTCCTTGGTGAGGAAGATAGCCATGGTTGTGTGTGACCTCGTCCCTTACTTCGCGGCAGCAGCCAGCTCGGCGGCCTTGTCGGCCGCGCCGTCCATGGTGTCCACACGCTGGACCAGCGGGTGGTTGCGGTCGTCCAGGATCTGGCGACCCAGTTCGGCGTTGTTGCCGTCGAGACGCACGACCAGCGGCTTGTTGACCTCTTCGCCCTTGGACTCGAGGAGCTCCAAGGCCTGCACGATGCCGTTGGCGACCGCGTCACAGGCGGTGATGCCACCGAAGACGTTCACGAACACGGACTTGACGTCCGGGTCGCCGAGGATGATCTCCAGGCCGTTCGCCATGACCTCGGCGGAGGCGCCACCGCCGATGTCGAGGAAGTTGGCGGGCTTGACACCCTTGTGCTTCTCACCGGCGTAGGCGACGACGTCGAGGGTGGACATGACCAGACCCGCGCCGTTGCCGATGATGCCGACCTCGCCGTCGAGCTTGACGTAGTTGAGGTTCTTCTCCTTGGCCGCGGCCTCGAGCGGGTTGGCCGCCGCCTTGTCGTGGAGTTCCTCGAACTCGGGGTGACGGAACTCGGCGTTGTCGTCCAGGGACACCTTGCCGTCGAGGGCGATGACGTCACCGTTGGCGACCTTGGCCAGCGGGTTCACCTCGACCAGGAGGGCGTCCTCCTTGATGAAGACCTCCCACAGGCTGACCAGGACGTCGGCCACCTTGTCGGCGACCTCGGCCGGGAACTTGGCCGCGGCGACGATCTCCTGCGCCTTCGCCTTGTCCACGCCGTCGATGGCGTCGATGTCGATCTTGGCGACGGCCTCGGGGCGGGTGGCCGCGACCTCCTCGATCTCCATGCCGCCCTCGACGGAGGCGATGGAGAGGAAGGTACGATTGGCGCGGTCGAGGAGGAAGGAGACGTAGTACTCCTCGACGATCTCCGGGGCGGTCTCGGCGATCATCACCTTGTGGACCGTGTGGCCCTTGATGTCCATGCCGAGGATGTCCGTCGCGCGGGCGACCGCCTCGTCCGGGGTGGCGGCCAGCTTGACACCGCCGGCCTTGCCGCGGCCACCGACCTTCACCTGCGCCTTGACGACCGACTTGCCGCCCAGCCGCTCGGTGATCTCGCGCGCCGCCTCAGGCGTGTCGATGACTTCACCGGCCAGCACCGGTACACCGTGCTTGGCGAAGAGGTCCCTCGCCTGGTACTCGAACAGGTCCACGCGCTTCCGTCCCTATCAGTGATCTCGCGGTTCGTTGGATGCGTGGGCGTGCCGCGAAGGGCAACGTGACGTCCGCTGTGTCACAAGGGAGGCGCACACGGTGTCCGAGCGCGCGGCATGTCCGTCTCGCAGGTTATCGCCGCTCGCGGGGCCTCCATAAATCGGGGGTCACACCTGAGCGGTGATACCTGTCACATGATGCCGCGTTCTCTGGCACGGCGTGCCACCGGTGAAGGGCCTCACGGGGCTGGGGTTGCCCCGGTGAGGCCCCTTGAACAACCCCGATGGGCGTAGGACGGCTGATCCACACCCCCAATGGGGACCGGCCGGCCCTTTCCGCGGGGTTCCCGGCGGCCGAACCGACGGCTTTCGGTCGTCCGCCTCCGTCAGCCCGCGGAGTCGGTCGGATGCCGTACGACGGCACCGCCGGGCGCGTGCCGTACGGCGCCCCCCGCCCGATTCCTCGCGCCGTCAGGCCGTCTCCGGTATCGGCAGGGGCCGCTTCTCGATCGCCGCCGCCATCACCTCCGGGAAGAGGTCGGGCGTGCACGCGAACGCCGGCGCTCCGAGCGCCGCGAGCGCCGCCGCGTGCTCCCGGTCGTACGCGGGTGCCCCCTCGTCGGAGAGCGCGAGCAGCGCCACGAACTGCACCCCGGACGCCTTCATCGCCGCCACCCGTTTGAGCATCTCGTCGCGGATGCCTCCCTCGTACAGGTCGCTGATGAGGACCACGACCGTCTCCGTGGGCCGCGTGATCTGCGACTGGCAGTACGCCAGCGCTCTGTTGATGTCGGTGCCGCCGCCGAGCTGGGTGCCGAAGAGGACGTCGACCGGGTCGTCGAGCTGGTCGGTGAGGTCCACGACGGCCGTGTCGAAGACGACGAGCCGGGTGGCGATGGACCGCATGGACGCCAGCACCGCCCCGAACACGGACGCGTACACGACCGAGGCCGCCATCGACCCCGACTGGTCGATGCAGAGGACGACCTCCTTCTTCACCGACCGGGACGCCCGCCCGTATCCGATCAGCCGCTCCGGCACCACCGTGCGGTACTCCGGCAGATAGTGCTTGAGGTTGGCGGCGATCGTGCGGTTCCAGTCGATGTCCCGGTGGCGGGGGCGGGTGATACGGGCGCTGCGGTCGAGGGCGCCGGTGAGCGTGGCCCGGGTGCGGGTGGCGAGCCGCTTCTCCAGGTCCTCGACGACTTTGCGCACCACGGCCCGCGCCGTCTCCTTGGTGGTCTCGGGCATCGCCTTGTTCAGCGAGAGCAGCGTGCCGACCAGGTGCACGTCGGCCTCGACCGCCTCGAGCATCTCCGGTTCGAGCAGGAGTGTGGACAGCCCGAGCCGGTCGATGGCGTCACGCTGCATGACCTGGACGACGGAGGAGGGGAAATAGGTGCGGATGTCGCCGAGCCAGCGCGCCACGGACGGCGCGGACGCCCCGAGTCCGGCCGAACGGTCCCGTCCCTGCTGCGGTCTGTCCCCCATCCCGTACAGCGCGGTCAGCGCGCCGTCCATCCCCGCGTCCTGCCCGCTCAGCGCGTACCCGGTGCCGTCCGCCGCGTCTCCGCCGAGGACGAGCCGCCAGCGCCGCAGCCGCTCGTCGGCTCCGGCGGTGTTCGCCCCGTCGGTCGTGTGCGTGCTCATCCGGCCACCCCCACCAGGTCGTTGACATCGCTGCCGCCGGGTCCGTCCAGGCCGAGCAGCAGACGCAGCACCGGGACCACGGCGTCCGCCCGTCCGGTGTCAAGGTCGGCGCCGAACCCGGGGACACCCGCGCCGGTGGCCGCCGCACTTCCCCGTGCGTCCGGCCCGCGGCGCGCCAACTCGCCGAGGGTGCGCCGCACTCCGGGCTCGTACGCCGAGAACGTCCGCCGCAGCAGCGGCAATACGTCGGTGAACGCCTCCGCCGTCACCCCGGTGAGCCAGGCGTCCACCAGCGCGAGCAGTCGCTCGTCGTGCACGAGGAGCATCCCGCCGCCGGAGCCGCCCCCCACGAACCCCTCGATCCAGGCGGCGGCGTCCGCCGGTGGCGTCCCCGGCGACAGCACGAGCCCCATGAGCCGCGCGGCCTCGTCCTGCGCCAGCTCCCCCTCGTCCAGGAGCAGCCGCACGGCCCTGCCGCGGATCACCCCGGGCACGGTGTCCCGTCCGCCGAGCACCCTGAGGACGGCACGCCATCGCTCCCGTATGTCGCCGTGGTCCGCCGCGATGCCGTCCCCGAGCAGCCCCACCGCGCCGTGAACGGCGTCCACATGACGCCGCATCTCATCGGCCGCCTCCGCGTCCAGCGCCGCGCACGCCGGTGGCAGCCCGACGAACACGCGCTCGGCGAGACCCGCCGCGACGTCCGCGAGGGCCCGGGTGTCCGTACCGCGCACGTCCCCGTAGCGCAGGGAACGGACCAGGGCGGGCAGCGCCTGGGCGAGGTGCCCGACGTCGGCGTCGAGGGCGGCTCGGTCGGCGAGGACCCGCATCACCACGGGCAGCGCCGCCGGCAGTTCCGCCAGCAGGCACCGCTCGGCGAGCGCGGTGACGTCGGCGAGGGCCCGCGCGGCGGTGGCGTCCGCCTCAGCCCTGGCGGTCGCGGCGGCGAGCACGGTCGTCCCCCACACCCCGGCCTCGGCGACCCGCACCGCGAGCTCCGGTTCCCAGCGCAGCCGCCAGGTCTCGCGGAACGTCCCCGTGCTGCCCCGCGAGGCCGCGGGTTCCCCCCAGCCGATCCCGAGGAGCCGCAGCCGGTGCAGCAGCCGGCTGCGCTCGGCGTCGGTGTCCTTGCGCAGGTCCAGCTCCACCTCCCGCTCCAGGGGCTCGGGTTTGAGCCTGAGCCGCTTCTGCAGCCGGGCGAGGTCCCGCTGCAACGGCACGGCGGGGGCCGATTCCGGCACCTCCCCCATGTCGTCGCCGACCACCAGCCGGTCGCGCACCAGCGCCAGCGGCACGTCCGAGCCCTCGCACATCACCGCCCGCACCGCGTCGGTCGTCTCCGACAGGCCCGGGAGCGGGCGCCCGCGCAGGACGGCGAGCGTTTCGGCGAGTCGCACCGCCTCGATGACGTGCGCGGACGACACGATCCGGTCCTCCTCACGGAGCAGCCCGGCGACCTTGGTCAGCCACCGCTCGACGGGCCGGTCAGGTGCGCGGAACAGATGCCCGTACCAGCCGGGCGAGTCGATTCCCGCCCCGTACCCACTGGCCCGGGCGAGCCTGCGATGGGTCCAGGGCACCCAGGTCATGTCCGTCTTGACCTTGGGCAGGCCCTTCAGCAGCGCCCGGTCGGCGGTGACGGAGGTCCGCTCGCGCAGCGCGGGCACGTGCCAGGCCCCGCACACCACCGCCACGTCGGTCCCGAACTCCCGCTGTGCGGCGCGGACCTGAAGCCGCATGTACGCCTCCCGCACGAGGTCCCGCTCGTGTCCCCCGGCGCCGTACTCCTCCCGCAGGGCGGCCATGGCCTCCCCGAGCACGGTGAACGGCGCAAGCGGGTCCCCCGTCCCCACGCCCCGGTGCTCGACGACGTCCTCCCACCATCGCTCCGGGTCGTCGTACCCGGCGGCCTCGGCCAGCACGGCGAGGGGGTCGACACGGACGGTGGTGTCGGAGCCGTCGACCGCGTCGGGCTCCTCGGCCTCGGTCCCCGTGGCTTCTTCCTTGTCCCACGCCAGTGTGTGCGCCGCGGGCAGGTCGATGAACCGGGCCGGAACCCCCCGGCGCAGGGCCCAGCGGATCGCCACCCACTCCGGGGAGAACTCGGCCAGCGGCCAGAAGGCCGATCGTCCGGGCTCGTCCACGGCGTGAGCGAGCAGGGCGACGGGGGGCCGCATGTCCGGGTGGTCCGCGAGCGGGATCAGGGCGTCCGCCTCCGGTGGCCCTTCGATCAGCACGGCCCCGGGTCGCGCCGCCTCCAGCGCGGCTCGCACGGCCCGTGCGGATCCCGGCCCGTGGTGCCGCACCCCGAGCAGCAGTGGTCCCCTCCGCGGGGAGTCGGTGTCTTTCACGCGGTCACCTCCCGGCACGCGCGGTAGAAGTCGGTCCAGCCGTCGCGCTCGCGGACCACCGCTTCCAGGTACTCCTGCCAGATGACGCGGTCGGCCGCCGGGTCGCGGACGACGGCGCCGAGAATGCCCGCGGCGATGTCGCTCGGACGCAGCACGCCGTCGCCGAAGTGGGCGGCCAGCGCCAGTCCGTTGGTGACGACGGAGATCGCCTCCGCGGTGGACAGGGTGCCGCTGGGCGACTTCAGCTTGGTCCGGCCGTCCGTCGTGACCCCGCCCCGCAGTTCGCGGAAGACGGTCACCACGCGGCGGATCTCCTCGATGCCGTCGGGCACGGCCGGCAGGTCGAGCGAGCGGCCGATCTGGTCGACCCGGCGGGAGACGATGTCGACCTCGGCCTCCACGCTGTCCGGGAGCGGCAGCACCACCGTGTTGAAGCGGCGGCGCAGCGCGCTCGACAGGTCGTTGACCCCGCGGTCGCGGTCGTTGGCCGTGGCGATCAGGTTGAAGCCGCGGACCGCCTGCACCTCCTCGCCCAGCTCCGGTATCGGCAGCGTCTTCTCCGAGAGGATCGTGATCAGCGTGTCCTGGACGTCGGCCGGGATGCGGGTCAGTTCCTCGACGCGGGCGGTCATCCCCTCGGCCATGGCCCGCATGACGGGGCTCGGCACCAGGGCGTCGCGGCTGGGGCCGTGCGCGAGCAGCCGCGCGTAGTTCCACCCGTAGCGGATCGCCTCCTCCGGGGTCCCGGCGGTGCCCTGCACGAGCAAGGTCGAGTCGCCGCTGATGGCCGCCGCCAGGTGCTCGGACACCCAGGTCTTGGCCGTGCCTGGCACGCCGAGCAGCAGCAGGGCGCGGTCGGTGGCGAGCGTGGTGACGGCGACCTCGACGATGCGGCGCGGGCCCACGTACTTCGGTGTGATCACGGTGCCGTCCGGCAGCGTGCCGCCGAGCAGGTAGGTGGCGACGGCCCACGGCGACAGCTTCCAGCGGGCCGGTCGCGGCCGGTCGTCCTGGGCGGCCAGCGCGGCGAGTTCGTGGGCGAAGGCGTCCTCGGCGTGCAGCCGCAGCGCTTCCGCGGGCGCGGTCCCCTTCTCCTGCCCGGGTGTGAGCACGGGTGCGGACTCCGGCATGCCGGGGCTCGCGTCCCCGCTTCCGTTCGCGGGCGCGGACGGGCTCGGGTTCGCTTCGACGGACTTGTGGTCAACGGACGCACGCATGGCCGTATCCCCCTCCAGCTCGGCCGGTTCGGATCTGTCACCAACCGTGCACCACACCACTGACAATGCGCGGTGACCTGCCCAAACGCCGTCGCGAGGGCCGATTGTCAGTGCCGGGACCTACCGTCGACGACATGAATTGGCAGGGGGAGCGCTGGACCGCGGAGCAGGTGCTGGCACTGGCACCTGATGCGGCGTCACGCAAAGCGGGAAGCAAACTCGGCACGGCCGGGCCGTGGTCGGAGACGGGCAGTTCCGACGAGGGGACGGTGTGGGGGCTGTGCAAGGGCAGTGGCAGCAAGCCGTATCAGACGGTCGTCGACATCGCGGACGTGGCGGGGCCGGCGTACAAGTGCAGTTGCCCGAGCCGCAAGTTCCCGTGCAAGCACGCGCTGGGGCTGCTGCTGCTCTGGGCGGGCGGGGACGGCGCGGTGCCGCGGGGACAGGAGCCGGACTGGACGGAGCAGTGGATCAAGGGGCGCCGTCAGCGTGCGCAGGAGAGGCGGGCGGCCGGTGGTTCCCCGTCGGCCGCGTCCGCCGATCCGGAGGCGGCCCGGCGCAGGGCGGAGCGGCGGGCCGAGCGGATCACGGCGGGGGCGACGGAGCTGGAGCAGCGCCTGGCCGACCTGGTGCGCGGCGGCCTGGCCGCGGCCGAGCAGGCGGGGCACGGGCTGTGGGAGGAGACGGCGGCCCGCATGGTGGACGCGCAGGCTCCTGGACTCGCCGGGCGGGTGCGGGAGTTGGGGGCACTTCCCGCGTCGGGCCCGGGCTGGCCGGTGCGGTTGCTGGAGGAGTGCGCGCTGCTGCACCTGCTGGATCAGGGCTGGCTGAGGCGTGAGCGGCTGCCGGAGGGGCTGGCGGCGACGGTCCGTTCGCGCGTCGGCCTGGCGGGTTCACCCGACGGCTCTCCCGTCCGCGACCGCTGGCTGGTGCTGGCGCAGTACGACACCTCGGACGGTCGGCTGACCACACGCCGGATCTGGCTGTACGGGGAGAAGTCCGACCGCACGGTGCTCCTTCTTTCCTATGGAGCGGCAGGGCGCGCGCCGGAGCCGGCCCTGCCGGTGGGGCTGACCTTCGAGGCCGATGTATCGCCCTATCCGGGCGCGGGGCAGCTGCGGGCGGCGCTGGGCGAGCAGTTCACGCCCCCGGCCCCGGCAGCGACGAGACCGCCGGGCGTGACAACTCCGGACGCGGCGGCGCGGTACGGGGAAGCCCTCCGGGCCGACCCGTGGCTGGACTCGTACCCCGTGACGCTGGGCCGGGTCATACCGACCCCGCTCGACCGCTCCTGGCAACTGGCGGACGCGGACGGCGGCACGGCGCTGCCCCTGACGCCGTCGGCGGGCAGCCGACCGGGTCTGTGGCGGCTGGTCGCGCTGTCGGGCGGCGCTCCGGTCACGGTCTTCGGCGAGTGCGGCCACCGCGGCTTCACTCCGCTCACCGCCTGGCCGGAGGGTGCCGGAGAGGCGGTCCCGCTGTGCTGACGACACCCGAGCGACTCGGTACCGATCCGGAAGGGGCCGACATGAATGCGACTCCCGCTCCCCCGGGCACGTCCCCCGCCGTGCCCTGGGAGGAGCTTGTCACGGTGGCCCTGCTGGGCACCGACCGGCGCACCCCGCCCTGGCTGCCGCCCGGCCCGCAGGCCCCGGCCGCGCTGCTGGACCTGGCCGCCGTGGAGACCGTCCGCCGCAGAGCCGGGCTGCGCCCCGCACCGGCCGGACCGCGCCCGGAGCCCGCGGCGGCGGACCCCCGCCCACCGCTGCCGCCCGCGGCGGCCCGCAGACTGGCCCTGCTGCTGTCCGACCGCCCCGGCACGGGCGGCGGCCGCCGGGGGACGGCACCCGACCTCATGGAGCTGCTGCCGCAGTGGCTCGCGCTGGCCAACGAACGCGGCTACGCGCCACCCCCGCAGGCGCTCCCGGCGCTGCTGGACGCGGCCCGCGCCCGCACGGATCTGCGACCGGCGGCACTGGCGTTCGCCGGCCCGCGCGCCCTGTGGCTGGCCCGGATGAACCCGGAGTGGCGCTTCGCACTGCGCTCCCTGCCCGGCGGCGGTCCCGATCTGCCGCCGCCTCAGGAGCCTGAACGCGTCCGACGACTGTGGCAGGAGGGCCTGTTCGCCGAGCGGGTGGCCCTGCTCACCGCGCTGCGCGCACGGCACCCCGCTCTCGCCCGGGACCTGCTGGCCGGCACTTGGGCGACGGAGCGGGCCGAGGACCGCCTGATGTTCCTCGACTCGCTGCGCACAGGACTTCAGCCGGTGGACGAGCCCTTCCTGGAGCAGGCGCTCTCCGACCGCAGCCGCAATGTGCGGGCGACGGCGGCGGAGTTGCTGTCCGCACTGCCGGATTCGGCCCTGGCCGGGCGGATGGCGGGGCGGGCGGCGGCCTGCGTCGCGGTCGACCCCACACAGGGGGAGCCGGTGATCGTGGTCGAGGCGCCGCACGAGTGCGATCCGGGCATGGAGCGCGACGGGGTGGTGCCGAAACCACCGACGGGACGAGGCGAACGGTCCTGGTGGCTCGGCCAGTTGGTGGAGGCGGCGCCGCTCGGCACATGGCCGGCGCGGCTCGGGGGGCGTACGCCGGAGGAGATCGTCGCGCTGCCGGTCGCCGACGACTGGCGGAGCGAACTGCACGCGGCCTGGTGCCGGGCGGCGGTACGGCAGCGGGACGCCGCATGGTCGCGGGCCCTGCTCGGCCCGCCGTCCGCACCGGAGGCCGCGGGCCCGGGGGCGGTGTCCCTGGCCGAGCGGGCGAAGCTGCTGTCGACGCTGGCTCCCGGGGACCGGGCCGACTGGGTCGCCGGGTTCATCGCGACGCACGGCCTGTCTGAGGCGTTCCAGTTCCTCGGGGTGTGCGCGGTGCCCTGGGCCGCTCCCCTGGGCCGGGCCGTCGTCGACGCCCTCAACATCGCGCGGGACGCCGGAAGCTACCCGTGGAGCTTCAGCGGGGTGATGGGGCTGGCGGAGCGGTGCCTGGACCCGGCGGAGGCGAGCCGCCTGGACGCGCTGACGGCGATACCGGACGAGCCGGAGGACGCGTCGCCGGGTGCGGGCGGCTACTGGGCGGAGGCGTTCCAGCGCCTGACGACGACGCTGCGGCTGCGGGCGGCGATGGCGGAGGAACTGCGGGATGCGTGAGCCGTGGGTCCACCCCAGCCCCTCGGTCCCTCCGCTCCGGACGCCGATCAGCCCGCCGCGGCCGGCGGGCTGTGCCCGGCTCCGCCATGTGGCGACTGTGAAAGGCGCGACGACGCCGCCTACGGACGTTACGCCCCGGCAGGCTGCCGTACGTTCGCCCGTACCCAGTCCACGATCGACGCGGTCGTCGCCCCGGGCGTGAAGATCTCCGCGACGCCCTTCTCCTTCAGCAGGGGGATGTCGGCCTCTGGGATGATGCCGCCGCCGAAGACCAGGATGTCCTCCGCGTCGCGCTCCTTCAGCAGGTCGATCACCGCGGCGAACAGCGTGTTGTGCGCGCCGGACAGGATCGACAGCCCGATCGCGTCGGCGTCCTCCTGGATCGCCGTGTCGACGATCTGCTCGGGCGTCTGGTGGAGACCGGTGTAGATGACCTCCATTCCCGCATCGCGCAGCGCCCGCGCGATCACCTTGGCCCCCCGATCGTGGCCGTCGAGCCCCGGCTTGGCCACCACCACGCGGATCGGACCGGCTGCCACACCCATCACTGCCTCCATGAAGCGACTACACACACCCTGTACCGATGGACCGCCTGCCGCCACATCACCGCACTGGCGGACACACGGACCGCACGGTCGGCACGCCTCGAACCGGCGGATCAACCCCGCCGGCACCGGCGCCCCGCGCCGTACCGACCCGGCAAGTGAACGAACGTTATCGCCAGCATCCCGCAACCGGCAGTTTCACGGTGGTGACCGAGGGGGAAATCACACAATGGGACACGTTCGCCGCGCAGGGTCCCCCCTCCCCGCGGCACACGCGCCGCAGCAGCGGCTCGAGCGCCGTGGACCGAGGGGATCGTGCGCAAGGAGAGCCGCACCAAGGCGGCCGCACCACCGCCCCGCCAGCGGGGCGCCGTGGTGGTGGGGTACGCCGGCGATAAGGAATGCAAGGGCACGAAAGCGGGGAGCACCACCCGTACGAGGAGGACGGGACACCGCGCCACGAGCACGGGCGGGTTCATGTCATCACGACGAAAACGGCGCCCGTCGCGTCACCCGGCGCCGTACGCGCCGCACCCGCGGCACAGCCGTACCCGCGGCACCTGCCCCACAGGCCACCGCTACGGCTTTCCATGAGGGCACACGGGGGCACGGAGACGTCCTCGCGCGTGCCGACGGGAGGTCGGCCAATGAAGGTCACCGGGGTAGTAGAGCCTCTGGTTCCGCTGTGCCAGCGCCTGTTCCCCAGCAGACTGGCCGGACTCTCCATCGCGCTGCTGAAGGCGACCGCCCTGGAGCTGGCGATTCTCGCCGGACATCTGCTCCTCTACCCGTCGGGAATCATCCAGGAGCGTCGCTGCGCCCCGCTCCCGCCCCCTCCGGACACCACCGCACTCCCCACCGAGGCCAAGCCTCCGGTGATCCTGCTGCACGGGTTCATCGACAACCGCTCGGTCTTCGTCCTCCTGCGCCGGAACCTCGCACAGCACGGCCGTCAGCACATCGAGTCACTCAATTACTCCCCGTTGACGTGTGACATTCGCATCGCGGCCGAGTTGCTCGGCCGGCATGTGGATGAGATCTGCGAGCGCACGGGGCAGCGGCAGGTGGACATCGTCGGACACAGCCTGGGCGGTCTGATCGCCCGGTACTACGTGCAGCGGCTGGGTGGCGACCTCCGCGTCCGCAGGCTCGTCACGCTCGGTACACCCCACTCCGGCACCCGCGTCGCCCCGCTCGCGAACGCGCACCCCATCGTCCGCCAGATGCGTCCGGGCTCGGAGCTGATCGAGGAGCTGCGTGAGCCGGCGCCCGGCTGCCGTACGCACTTCGTGAGCTTCTGGAGCGATCTGGACCCGCTGATGGATCCGCTCGAGGCGGCGTGCGTCGACCATCCGGACCTGGTGGCGCAGAACATTCGGGTGAGCGGCATCGGCCATCTGGCCCTGCCGGTGCACCCCGCGGTCGCGACCGGGATACGGCAGGCCCTGGACCTCGAGGAGCCGACGGCGGCCGCGGCCCACACCGGCGGCCTCACGGTGGCGTGAGCCCCATCGCGCGCCACGCCTGACAGAACCCGGCGTCCGCTGACACAGCACCCGACGTCCGCGCGCGACCCGGCACCCGGCACCGGCGCTCGACACAGCACCGGCACAGCCGCGGACACCTCCCCGACACCCGCACACCCTCGAACATTCATCGAACGCAGCACCAAGGCCTTGTGCGGCGACCGCCGAAACACGGCCGAATGCCCGTTTCCCGCCCACCGGAAACCTGCGGAAGATTGTCGCGCCCGCGTACCGCCGGGTACAGTCGCCGCACTGCTCTGGCAGCCCCTGTTGTCGAGGCGAAAGAGAAGTCGGTGCACGACCGTCACCCGTCGGGGACCGCAACCCCCCCGGCTCCGGCCCCCGATGCCGCCTCGGCGCAGTACGCGCCGTACGGCCCGCAGGGTGGCCAGTACGGTGAGTTCACGACCTACGCCGACTCCCCCGCGTCCTTCGCGGCCGATCCCCTCTTCGGCGACCTTCCGGGTGACGGCGGGACCGGTGCGTACGACGCCGGCCAGTGGTCCACCGGCAGCCACGAGACCTTCGGCACCGGTACGCACCAGACGCTGCACTACGATCCGTACGCCGCCCAGCACCACGCCGCGTTCGACATCGGCGCCCATGACACGGCGGCGTGGGCGACGGGATACCAGCAGCTGGCCGCCATTCCCGCGCAGGCCACGGCCCCCGACGCCACCGGCCAGTGGGACGCGCAGGCCTGGCTCGAGGCGGAGCAGTCGGCGGGCCTCACCCCGCAGTGGGACTGGGGCACGCAGACCTTCGACACGGGCACGTACGACGCCACGCAGTGGAACTCGGCGGGAAGCCCGGAGCACGAGTCGGAACAAGCGGCCACCGGCGGCTTCGAGCACGCCGTTCCCCACCCTTTCGCCGACGCCGAGCCTTTCGCCGACGCCGAGCCCTTCGAACACCAGGCAGCCACCGCCACCTTCGATCAGCTCCCGGCCGAGCGGCACACCGACGACGACGCGCCGTCAGGAGCAGCCGACGACGTCTCGCTGCTCGACGACCAGGAAGAGCGCACACCCCTCCCGCCCTCGCGTACCGCATCCCGCGCCGCGAGCCGTTCCCGGCGTCGCAGCCCGGCGAAGCGGTCCGCGCTGCTCACGGTCGCGGTGCCGTCGGTGTGTGTGATGGGGGTCGCCGGGATCGCCGCGGCGACCGTCGGCGTGGGCGGGGACGACGGCAAGGACACCACGGCGAGCGCCCCCGACACACCGGTGAAGCCGTCCGCCGCCAACAAGAAGCTGGACTCCCAGCTCGCGAACCTCTCCGCGGGCGCGAACGACTTCGCGGACCGGGCGAGTCGCACCCAGGAACGTATCGACCTCAAGGCCCAGCAAGTGGCCGAGCAGAAGAAGGCGGCGGCCGAGGCGGCGCTCAAGGAGCGGCTGCGTCCCAAGTTCGCGCTGCCGGTCCTGCAGAGGGGCCTCAGCGCCTACTTCGGCCAGGCGGGCGTCAACTGGATGTCCGTTCACACCGGCATCGACTTCCCGGTGGCGTATGGGACGACGGTGATGGCCGCGACCGACGGCACCGTGCAGACCAAGTGGAACAGCGCGTACGGCAACATGCTGATCGTGACCGCCAAGGACGGCACGGAGACCTGGTACTGCCACCTCTCCAGCTACCGGGTCCCCTCCGGTACGATCGTGAGGGCCGGTCAGCCGATCGCGTACTCCGGCAACTCGGGAAACTCCACCGGCCCGCACCTCCACTTCGAGGTGCGACCCAGCGGAGGCGCCGCGATAGACCCGCTGCCGTGGCTGCGCAGCCACGGGCTCGACCCGACCTGACCGACTCGGGCTCGACCCGACCGACGGTCATCGGCCGGCTCCCCGAACGACCGGTCATCGACCGGCTCCCTGACCAACCGGCTCATCCCACCGACCGACTCCGCGTCGAGCCCACGCCGTTCAGCGAGGGCCCGGAAGCGCGGCTACAGCTTCTCCACCGGTGCGTACCGCAGCAGCAGCCGCTTCGGCTTCTCATCCCCGAAGTCGATCGTCGCTTCCGCGTTCGACCCCGTGCCCTTCACAGCGACGACCGTCCCCAGGCCGAACTGGTCATGGGTGACACGGTCGCCCACCGCCAGCGAGACCACCGGCCGCTCCGTCGCACCGCCCCGGCGCGTGGCGAACCCGGACGCGCCCGCCGCCGACGAGCGCGAACGGGACGACGACAGCGAGGCCGCCACCCCCGAGAGCGGCCCGGACGACGGCGCGGCGGAAGAACCGCCCTTCCGCTTCCACTCCACGTGCTGCTCCGGGATCTCCTCCAGGAACCGCGAGGGCGGGTTGTACGACGGCTGGCCCCAGGCGCTGCGCATGGCCGACCGCGTCAGGTAGAGCCGCTCACGCGCACGCGTGATGCCGACGTACGCCAGGCGCCGCTCCTCCTCCAGTTCCTTCGTCTGCCCGAGAGCGCGCATGTGCGGGAAGACGCCGTCCTCCATGCCGGTCAGGAAGACCACCGGGAACTCGAGGCCCTTCGCGGTGTGCAGGGTCATCAGCGTGATGACGCCGTCGCCCTCTTCCTCGTCGGGGATCTGGTCGGAGTCGGCGACGAGTGCGACCTGCTCCAGGAAGTCGGCCAGAGTGCCGCCCGGGGCGGCAGCCCCTGCGGTCTCCGCTCCCTCGCCGCGCTCCTGTTCGAACTCCAGGGCCACGGCGGCGAGTTCCTGAAGGTTCTCGATCCGGGTCTCGTCCTGGGGATCGGTCGAGGACTGCAACTCGGCGAGGTAGCCGGTGCGTTCGAGGACGGCCTCGAGGACCGTGGCCGGTCCGGCGCCCGACTCCACGATCGTGCGCAGCTCCTCCATCAGTGCGTTGAACCGCTTGACCGCGTTGGTGGAGCGGGGCGCCATGCCGTACGCCTCGTCCACGCGGCGCAGGGCCTGCGAGAAGCTGATCTTCTCGCGCTGGGCGAGGGCGTCGATCATCGCCTCGGCGCGCTCGCCGATGCCCCGCTTGGGCACGTTCAGGATGCGCCGCAGCGGCACGGAGTCCTCCGGGTTCGCCAGCACCCGCAGGTAGGCGAGGACGTCCCGGACCTCCTTGCGCTCGTAGAAGCGGACGCCGCCGACGACCTTGTAGGGCAGGCCGACGCGGATGAAGACCTCTTCGAAGACACGGGACTGGGCGTTGGTGCGGTAGAAGACGGCGACGTCTCCGGCCTTGGCCTCGCCCGCGTCCGTGAGGCGGTCTATCTCGTCGGCGACGAACTGCGCCTCGTCGTGCTCGGTGTCGGCGACGTAGCCGGTGATCCGGGCGCCGGCGCCCGCGTTGGTCCACAGGTTCTTCGGGCGGCGGGACTCGTTGCGCTCGATGACCGCGTTGGCGGCGGAGAGGATCGTCTGCGTGGAGCGGTAGTTCTGCTCCAGCAGGATCGTCGTGGCGTCCGGGTAGTCCTCCTCGAACTGGAGGATGTTGCGGATGGTAGCGCCGCGGAAGGCGTAGATCGACTGGTCGGCGTCGCCGACGACGCACAGTTCGGCGGGCGGGACGTCGTGCTCGTTCGGTGGGACGTCCTCGTCGTGCGCGCGGGTGCCGACGAGTTCGCGCACCAGGGCGTACTGGGCGTGGTTGGTGTCCTGGTACTCGTCGACCAGCACATGACGGAAGCGGCGGCGGTAGTGCTCGGCGACGTCCGGGAAGGCGCGCAGCAGATTGACCGTCGTCATGATCAGGTCGTCGAAGTCGAGCGCGTTCGCCTCGCGCAGGCGGGACTGGTAGAGCGCGTACGCCTGGGCGAGGGTCTTCTCGAAGCCGTCGGACGCCTGGGCGGCGAAGTCCTCCTCGTCGATCAGTTCGTTCTTGAGGTTGGAGATCTTGGCGCTGAAGGACTTGGGCGGGAAGCGCTTGGGGTCGAGGTCCAGGTCGCGGCAGACGAGGGCCATCAGGCGCTTGCTGTCGGCGGCGTCGTAGATGGAGAAGGAGGACGTGAAGCCGAGCTTCTTGCTCTCCCGGCGCAGGATGCGGACGCAGGCGCTGTGGAAGGTCATCACCCACATCGCGTTCGCGCGCGGACCGACGAGCTGCTCGACGCGCTCCTTCATCTCGCCCGCGGCCTTGTTGGTGAAGGTGATCGCGAGGATCTGTCCGGGGTGGACGCCCCGCTCGGCCAGCAGGTACCCGATGCGGTGGGTGAGCACGCGCGTCTTGCCGGAGCCGGCGCCGGCCACGATGAGCAGGGGGGAACCGGCGTGCACGACGGCCGCGCGCTGGTTCTCGTTCAGCCCCTGCAGCAACGCCGTCATGTCGACGGCAGGGCGGTGCGCGCCGTTGCGGTAGTACGCGTCCCTGTCCGGTGGCAGGTCGAACTTCCCGCCGAACAGATCGTCCGGAACCGGCTCCGGAGCGTGCTGGTCCTCGGGTGGCGGGGGCTCCTCCTCGTGGGCCGGAGTGGCCTTGAGGTCCGCCAGGAAGCTGTCGTCAAAGAGGCTGCTCATCGCTCTCCGAGTCTAGGCCGCCCCACCGACAGCCGGTCGCCGCCCTGGAAACTCGCCCGCGAAGGCGACCGCCCGAGCCATCTCCACTGCCGGAATCAACCGTTCACCCTGCGCTCCAGAAGAACGCTGTGCCCGTCTGACCCATTGGGCCGGGCACGCACGCGTGGGGTTGCTTTCCGTCGTCGCGCGCGTGCCCCCGTACGCAACCCGTGCGCGCGTCCCTAGCATCGGGCGCATGTCAGGCACCTCCACGCTGCGCACCTGGTGGGCGCCGCGTTCGCCCGCCACCGGGTCCGCCGTCATGGCGACCGGCATCCTGTCGTTCGGGCTGCGCCTGACCGGCCAGCAGATCCTCTCCCGCCTCGCCCTGGTCCTGGCGGGTGTCGCCTGGCTGGGGCTCGCCGCCGACATCGCCCTGCAACTGCTGTGGGACCGGGAGCAGTGGCGGGCCCGGGCCGGCTCGCCGGCCGCGCTCACCATGGTGCCGGCGACCACCGTGCTGGGCTCGGGGGTGTCCGCTCTGAACGGGCAGCCGCTGGCCGAGGCGCTGCTCACGCTGGCCGTGGTGCTCTGGGCCTGCCTGGTGCCGTTGACCGTGCCGGAATGGGAGCGCCGGATGCCCGGCGCGGTGTTCCTGGGGTGCGTGGCGACGGAAGGGATCGCGGCGCTCGGAGCGGTGCTCGCGGCGGCCGTGGGGGTGGCGTGGCTCGCGCACACGGCGCTGGTCTTCTTCTGGCTCGGGCTGGTGTTCTACCTGATCGGGCTGGGCTGCTTCGACCCTCGGCAGGTGGTGACCGGGGCGGGCGACCAGTGGATCTCGGGCGGCGCACTCGCCCTCTCGGCGCTGGCCGGTTCGCAACTCATGAGCGCCGCGCACAAAGGGCTCTACTTGTGGAACAACGACGACAGCGGCGTCCTGCGCGGTGTGACGGTCGCCCTCCTCGTCCTCGCCCTGGGCTGCTACGTCGTCCTGGCGGTGGCCGAGGTGCTGCGGCCCCGGTTCCGCTACGACGTCCGGCGCTGGTCGACCGTGTTCCCGATGGGGATGACGGCGGTGGCGGCGCTGTCCGTCGCCTCCTCCGTCGGCGTGCCGTGGCTGCGCGGCCTCGGCCGGGTGTTGCTGTGGATCGCGGTGGCCGCCTGGCTCCTGGTCCTCGCCGGAGCCGTCGCGTCCGCTGTGGACGGCGTCAGGTCCAGAGCACGGCGATGAAGATGTTCGCCAGGGTCGCGGCGCCGACGAGGCCGAAGAGGGGTTTCTCGACGGTCTCCTCGTCCCGCTTCACATAGACCAGGCCGAGGATGACGATCAGCAGGGCCAGCTTGATACCGATCTTGATCGTGTTGACCGAGTGGTGGTCCGCCTGGTTGAGGCCGACCAGCGCCACCCCTGTGATGAGCATGGTCAGCGCGCCGTGCAGCATGGCGGGCACGAAGCGTGCCGTGCCCTGGCCCATCGCCTTCATCTGGGTGAGGAAGCCGCCGAGGAGCGCGGCGATGCCGACGATGTGCAGTCCGACGAAGAGGTGGATGAGTACGTCCATGGGGCCGGAGCCTAATCAGCTCGCCCGTGCCCGCTGACACCGCCCCGGCGGATGTGACGCCGCTCGCTCATCCCTCCGGACCGGCCGCATATATGCGCCCTATAGCACTCGGCGGCCGCCCGGTGCGCCGGATCCGCCGCATCGGTCATCGCGGAGCGTGAAGACGGCGACCCGGCATCGGGATCACGGTCACATGCGGTCACCGTCAGTCCGGTCGCGCCACTTCCGTACATCCGGTCACCAGCGCATCACGGACGGGTTTAGCGTCCTCCCCCAGGTGCCCGGCTCCCCATCGCCGCCCGGGCCAGGGGCGGCCGTCGGGCACCACCGCCGAGAAGGTCCGGCGGCGGCCTGTTCCCCCTGTGCGGACCGCCGCCGGACGCGTGACACCGCCAGTGGCCCCGGCGGTCGTACGAAAGGACGGGACGTCCAGGTGGCAGCGCACCGCAAGCCCAGACAGCGTTCGCTCGGGGGCGGCACGGCCCGCACCGCCGCCACGATCGCCCTCGCGGGAGCGGCTACCGCGACCGGCTTCGACGGCACGGGGCATGCCGAGCCGCCGCTCTCGCCGGCCCAGGTCAAGGCCAAGGTCGACAAGCTGTACCAGGAGGCGGAAGCCGCCACCCAGAAGTACGACGGCGCCAAGGAGCAGGCGCAGGAGGCGCAGAAACGGCTGAACGCCCTGCGGGACGAGGCGGCCCGCCGCACGGACCGGCTGAACTCCGCCCGCGATGCCCTGGGTTCCTCGGCCGCGGCGCAGTACCGCGACGGGGGCCTCGACCCCGCGGTGCGGCTGCTGCTCTCCTCGGATCCGGGGCAGTACCTCGACAACGCCGCGTTCGCCGAGCGGGTGGACAACCGCCAGGCGGCGGCCGTGACACGGGTACGCGACCAACTGCGGGAGATCGAACGACTGCGCGGTGCGGCACGGGTCGAACTGGCCTCACTGACGTCCCGGAAGGCGGAGCTGAGGCGGCAGAAGCAGACGATCACCGAAAAGCTGGGCCAAGCACGACAGCTGCTGTCCCAGCTCACCCAGGGGCAGCGGGCAGGGGCCTCGGCGGACGGGGGCGCCGGGCGGGCGTCGCGGTCCGTGGGGCGCGATCTGCTGGGCGCCGTGCCGGCCACGACAGCGACGGCCGAGGCGCCGGACGCCCGGGCGGCGGCCGCGGTGGCGTACGCGTACGGCAAGCTCGGCAGCCCCTACGTCTGGGGCGCGACCGGCCCGAACGCCTTCGACTGCTCGGGCCTGGTGCAGGCCGCGTACCGCTCGGCGGGCATCTCGCTGCCCCGGACGACCTACTCCCAGATCGGCGCTGGCCGGCGCGTCCCGCGCTCCGAACTCCTCCCCGGTGACCTGGTGTTCTTCTACTCCGGGATCAGCCATGTGGGGATCTACGTCGGCCACGGCCAGATGATCCACGCCCCGAACCCGTCGGCACCGGTCCGCCTGGCACCGATCGACGAGATGCCGTTCGCGGGGGCCACGCGGGTCGTGTGATCCGGAGGGCCCGTGCTCACACCAGCCGGCGTGCCGTCGCCCACCGTGTCAGCTCATGCCTGTTCGACAGCTGGAGCTTGCGCAGGACCGCCGAGACATGGGACTCGACCGTCTTCACCGAGATGAACAGCTGCTTGGCGATCTCCTTGTACGCGTAGCCGCGGGCGATGAGGCGCAGGACCTCGCGTTCGCGCTGGGTGAGGCGGTCCAGGTCCTCGTCGACGGGCGGCGCGTCGGTCGAGGCGAAGGCGTCCAGGACGAAGCCGGCCAGCCGCGGGGAGAAGACGGCGTCGCCCTCCTGGACGCGGAAGATGGAGTCGACGAGGTCCGAGCCGGTGATCGTCTTCGTCACATAGCCGCGGGCGCCACCGCGGATCACGCCGATCACGTCCTCGGCGGCGTCCGACACCGACAGCGCCAGGAACCGCACCGGCTGCTCGGGGTCGGCCATCAGCGAGGCGCAGCGGCGCAGCACTTCCACCCCGCCGCCACCTGGCAGGTGGACGTCGAGAAGGACGACCTCCGGGCGGGTGGCGGTGATGACGGCGACCGCCTGGTCGACATCGGCCGCCTCACCGACGACCTCGACGCCGGTCAGCTCCGTCTGCCCGATCTCAGCCTGGACTCCCGTACGGAACATGCGGTGGTCGTCGACGAGTACGACCCGTACCCGCCGGTCCGCGTTTCCGCCGGACACCGAGGCCTCCCCGTTCGCGTCGCTCATGACGTCGTCTCCGCCCTCTCCATCTCCAGCTCGACCTCCGTGCCGCCGTCCGGTACCGCGCGCAGCCGTGCCGTGCCGCCGTTGCGCTCCATACGGCCGATGATCGATTCTCTGACACCCATGCGGTCGGCGGGTATCGCGTCGAGGTCGAAGCCGGGGCCGCGGTCGCGGACGGACACGAACACCGTCTTGCCCTCGACCTCGGCGTAGACCTGGACGGCACCGCCCTCGCCACCGTACTTGGCGGCGTTCACCATCGCTTCGCGCGCGGCCTGCATCTGTGCGCCGATCCGTTCGTCGAGGGGGCAGTCGCCGACGATGACGACCTCTATGGGGACGCCGTGCTTGTCCTCCACCTCCGCCGCGTTGCGCCGGACCGCCTCCGCCAGGGTGTCCGGCTCCTCGGCCTCGTCCTTGCCGGTGCCCTCGGGTTTGTACAGCCAGGCGCGCAGGTCGCGCTCCTGGGCGCGGGCGAGGCGGCGCACCTCGTTCGCGTTCTCCGCGTTGCGCTGGATCAGGGTCAGGGTGTGCAGCACCGAGTCGTGGACGTGGGCGGCGACCTCGGCGCGCTCCTGGGCCCGGATGCGCATCAGGCGCTCCTCGGACAGGTCCTGGGTGATCCGCACCAGGTACGGTCCGGCGAGCAGCGTGATGCCGACGAGGACCGCCAGCGCGGCCTGCAGGACCGAGCCGAGGTGGGCGGCGGAGCCCTGCAGGACGAACATGCCGGAGACGCCCGCGGTGACCAGCAGGACACCGGCCGCGGCACGCAGCAGTGTGAGCGTGCGACGGCGGCTGCCGACCTCCATCCAGCGGGCCCGCCGCGCGTTGTCCGCCTGGCGCCAGACCAGGGCGACGCCCGCGGCGACGAGAACGGCCGGTATGAGGTAGACCTTGGCGACGCCGTCGAGCTTCATGCTGCCCACGAAGGTCAGCGCGACGACGACCATCAGGAGCAGAGCGACGATCTGCCCCCGGTCGGGCCTGCGGGCGACCAGTCTCCGGCGGCCATGGGGTGAGGTCTCGGTGCCGACAAGCGACGGGGAGCGCCGTTCGTCCACGCCGCCGACCCCGAGCGGGACGAAGAACCAGAACGCCGCGTACAGCAGCGCGCCGAAGCCGTGTGCCAGGAACAGGCCGACGAAGACGAGGCGCACCCAGATCACGGGCAGCCCGAGATGCCCGGCGAGCCCCCGCGTCACGCCCCCGAGCCAGCGTCCGTCGCTGCTGCGGTAGAGCTTGCGCGGCGGCCGCGGATCGGCGAGGGGCAGCATTGCGGCGTCCGGCATGCCAACGATGGTCACACGACCGGACCGGCCGGGCATCAGGGTCGGCCCCTTAGACACCCCTGACCTTCGAAGGGTGATCGAACACTTCCCCTGGCGGCCTGTCAGGGCAGATTTCAGGGTTGGGCCAGGGTCGTCCCGACTGCCGCCCGGCGCCCGCGGCGGCGACCATGGATGCATGACAGATCAGCAGCGCGCGGCAGCGGGGCACGGCCCTGGTGCCGGGCACGCCTCCACCGCGGGGCGCGGCCCCGGGGAGCAAGGTGGCCGGCCGCCGGAGGACGGCGCGCAGCACGCCGTGCCCGCGTCCGGCCCTGCCGCGCCCGCTGCGGATGAGGAGCCGCGCGCGCAGGCGGGCGCGGACGTGCGGCAGGATGCGGCCGTGCGCGAGAACGGAGGCGAGGACGCCGGCATGGGCCGGGCCGCGGGCGGACACCGGGAGCCGGGCGCCCGCACGGGTGCGGCGGCAAGCGAGCGGTCCGGGGCCGGGAAGGCCACGCCCGGACGCGACGGAACCGCCACGCCCGACGACGCGGCGGTGGCCGAGGAGCCCGGCCGGTTCCGGCGTGACCGGCGGCACAAGATGCTGGCGGGGGTCTGTTCGGGCCTGGCCCGCCGGTGCGACATGGACCCGGTGATCTTCCGGATCGTGCTGGCGGTGCTCTCGGCAGCGGGCGGCCTCGGCCTCATCTTCTACGGCTTCGTCTGGCTCCTCGTGCCCTACGAGGACGAGGAGGAGAACGAGATCCGCAAGCTGCTGACGGGCCGCGTCGACGGTCAGGCCCTGGCCGCGGTGCTCTTCGCCCTGGTGGGCTGCGGAATCTTCCTGTCGATGCTCAGGAACGGCAGCGTGCTGACCTTCGCCGCCGTCCTGTCCCTGCTCCTCGCCGGCGCGGCGTACTGGTCGCGGCAGCGCGGCGCTCCGGACCCCGACCCTTCCCCAAGCTCTCGGCTGCGCTCGAGCAGGGGAGGCCCCATTGCCGCGCAGGCGGTGGCCGACGCCCCACCGGAGGCCACGGCACCGCCCGTCCCCGCCTCCTACCCCTCCTGGTGGCGCGACCCCATCGTCAAGGACGGCACCCACGTGGGCGGCACGGGCTATCTGTGGGGCCCGACCGACACCGCCGGCCGAGACGTCGCGGCGGCGGTCGCCATCGCCCGCGGTTCCTCGTACGCGGAGCGGATACGGACCGAGCAGCGGCACAGACCGCGGGGGCCGCGCTGGACGGGCGGCTGGGTGTTTCTCCTGGCCCTGCTCGCGGGTGGCCTCGGCACCCTGCTGACCTGGGACGACCGGGCGCTCGGCACGAGTCTGCAGACGGGCCTGGCGTGCGCGCTGGTGGTGTTCGGCGTCGGCATAGCGCTCAGCTCGTTCCTGGGCCGTACGGGGGCGGGCTCGGTTTTCCTCGCGGTGCTCACGGCGGTCCTGCTCGCCGCCTCGGCGGCCCTGCCGAAGGACATCGGCACCCAGTGGAGGCGTGCCACCTGGGCGCCGGCCTCGGTGACCGCCGTGCGGGAGAAGTACGACCTGGGCACCGGCGTCGGCACTCTGGACCTCAGCCGTCTCCGGCTCGCCGGGAACCAGACCGTGACGACCCGGGCCGAGGTGGGGGTGGGCCTGCTGAAGGTGGTGGTTCCCAGGGAGACGACGGTGGAGCTGAACATCGACACAGGGGTCGGCGACATCCGGTTGCCGGGCGAGACCCACAAGGACGTGGACGTGGAGCCGGGCAAGCACCGGCAGGTGACGCTCACCCCCGCGGCGGGGACGAAGAAGGCGGCCACGCTCCGCCTCGACCTCGAGGTCGGCGTGGGCCAGGTGGAGGTGGACCGTGCTGCGTCATGAGTTCCAGCCGGGCCGGCTCGTGGCCGGGGTCTTCCTGGCCGGTGCGGGCGTCGCTTACGTGGGTGATGCCGGCGGGGCGTGGGAGACACCGTGGTTCGCGATCATCCCGATCGTGATCGGCGGCCTCTGCCTCGCGGCCGTGACCGGCCTGCTGGCCCGCGCGATACGCAGGCATCGGGCGCCCCGCGCCGGCCGGCAGGCCGAACCGGCGGAGGCCAGGTCGGCCGCGGTGCCGCCGGCTCAGCGGTAGCCGCCCGTGCGTTGCCGTCGTCGGGCGCGCAAGGCGGCGTCGAGGGACAGGACCGGGGTGCCGGCGAGGACCAGCGGGATCCAGGCCATCAGATAGGCGAGGTCGTTGCCGTAGTAGTAGGGGGTCGAGGCCCAACTGACGGTCAGCCACAGGCTCAGCGAGATCAGCGCGCCACCGAGCGCGGCGAGGCGGCCCAGCAGGCCGAGGAGCGTGCCGATTCCGACGGCGAGTTCACCGAGGGCGATGGCGTAGCCGAAGCCGACGGGGTGCTTCAGCGCCAGGTCGACCAGGGCCGGGATCGCCGACGAGCCGCGCACGGAGTGCATCAGCTCGCCGATGGACCCGGAGCCGGAGGCATGCATGAAGGCGCTGTTGGTGAGCTTGTCCAGGCCCGCGTAGATGAAGGTGATGCCGAGGAAGACACGCAGTGGAAGCAGTGCGTACCGCACGGCGGTGTCCCGCCAGGTTCTGCCCTCGTCGACGTAGGAGGTGTGGGAGTCCGTGCGAATGCCATGAACCATCGTGCCGCCGCCTCTCGCCCGCCGTGCCCAGCCCTTGCCCCTCAACAGACCATACGTACGAAAGGGGGCAACCGCTCAACCGCTGCGCACACAGTTTTCCCGCTCCTTGGCCCGGGAGTTCAGCATCGGCCCCGGACCGACGACAGGACGCCCCCGCCCGGCAGGGCGGACCCAGGGGCGCCCCGGCTGGGCCGAACGGGGCACCGCACCCGGCGGTCACGAGACTCCGGAGCCTGCTCGCCCAGCCCGTGCCCGGTCACTCCGTCACGTCGATGGCCACCCGATTGGTCTCCACCCCGGCAGCCGTCACCACCTGCACCTCGACCCTGCCCGGTTCCACATCCGCCGGCACCGGCACCGTCAGCAGGGTGTCCGTCGGGTTGCTGAAGCCGCCGGTGACCGGGACCAGCGGGACATGGACGTGCACGGCGCCGATGCGGACCACCATCCGGGACAGCCGGTCCGCGTTCTGGGCGCCGGGCGGTACGAAACCGGCGCCTCGGATCTCGATGTCGTCGCCCGTGCGGATCGGCGCGTCCAGGTCCCCCGCCTCCCGCGCCCGGACCACCGAGAGGATCACCGGACGTCCGCCTTCCGCGTACTTTCCGGCGAGGTAGGTGGCCGCCGAGACCAGGACCAGCAGCGCGAGCCCCCACGGCAGATCGGGCAGTTGGTCGGGGCGGCGGGCCAGCCGTACCACCGCGAAGACCAGGGCGACCGCGCTGACGATCACATACTGCGTGTCCGGGAAGCTGCCCCGCCCCGAGTCGTCCGTGAGCAGGTCCGCCGCCCGCGGCCGGTCGGCGCGCACCTTCTGCAGCCGCTGGCCGAGCACCCGCAGCCCCACCACCCGCCGCACCAGCACCGCGATCCCGCACACCACGGCGACCACGGTCACCACACCCACGCCGCGCGCGAGGCCGAGCCCGGCGATCAGCTCGTCGCGCCGGCCTTCGGCCGAGGCCGCCGTCAGTTCAACGACCAGCACCAGCACCGCGTACAGGACGAACAGCACCCAGCCCGCCCCCACCGCACGGGAGGTCGACAGCCGGTTGTCCTCCCCGATGACGGGCGCGAACGCCCCGCCGCGCGCCCGGTGCAGATACCCGGCGGCGGTCAGCGCCGCTCCCACCAGCACCGCCGCGACCAGCCCGGCAGTGCGCGCCACGGTCCACCCGGCCCCGATCGCGGTGAGCGCCTGCGCCAGCAGCAGGACGCCGACGGCACCCCACACCGCGATCGCCGTGCGCCGCCACAGCCGGCCCAGCCAGGCCTCGGCGTCCGCGCGACCGCGCTCGGCGACGACCGCGGCGGACTGGGTCAGCTCGTCGGACACCCACTGGCGGGACGCGGACGCGGAGTGCGCGACCGCGGCGGGCAGCCCCCGCCCGGAGGCGAACTCCTCCCGCTTCGCCAGGAACTCGGCGACCGCGCGCCGGTGCCCCTCGCGTGCGCCGTGCGGGCAGTCCCCGCAGGTGAAGCCACCCTCATGCGCACCTGGGCCGCTCCCGCGCCGTTCGCCCTGCCTCGCCTCCTGCACCGCCACGCCCGCTGCCGCCTTCCCCACGCCCGAACAACACACCGCGCCCGGCCGCCGATCGGGCCGGACGTACGCTCACCGGAGCCACCCGGCCCCGCCGTACAACTGCCGTGTGACGACAGCGAATTGTGCCGTACGGAACACCTCCCGCGTCCGTCGGGTCCGGTCAGGGCGGGTGAAAGCGCGAACCCCCGGTTGACCTCGCCGACCGCCGTCGACACACCCCTGACCGACCGCCGTCGACACGCCCCTGACCGACCGCCGTCGAAATGCCCCTGGTGACCCGGTTGCGAGAACGGATGAGGAGTTCGCGGCCCCGAAGGCGGTCGTGCTTGTACTGCGCGGCTTCTGAGGGTTGCGGCGTCGGCGGGTCAGCCGAGCAGATCCGGTTCGCTGCGGGTGATGTCCTGCCACAGCGGCTGGTAGTTGATCCAGGCCACCAGGTCACCGCCGAGCTGCTCCCGGGTGGCCACCGCCTGTCGGTGGTCGATCAGGACGGGGCGTCCCGCGGCCTTCGCGGTCAGCTGCACCTGGCAGGAGCGTTCCATCGACAGGAACCACCAGGCCGCCGCGTCCACCGAGTCGCCGACGGTCAGCAGCCCGTGGTTGCGCAGGACGAGCGCCTTGCGGCTGCCGAGCGCGGTCGCGATCCGGCGGCCCTCCTCGGCGTCGACGGCGACGCCGGTGTAGGCGTCGTACACCGCGTGATCTTCGTAGAACGCGCAGGACTCCTGGGTGATGGGATCCAGCAGATCACCGAGTGCGGCGAGGGCCCGTCCGTGCACCGAGTGGCAGTGGGCGACGGCGACGACATCGGGACGGGCGGCGTGGACCTGGGCGTGCACGGTGAAGGCGGCCTGGTTCACGTGGTAGCGGCCGTCGATCACCTGCCCGTCCTGGTTGGCGAGCACCAGGTCGCTCACGGTGACGTGCCGGAACGACATTCCGAAGGGGTTGACCCAGAAGCAGTCCGTGAACTCCGGGTCGCGTGCGGTGATGTGTCCGGACACCCCGTCCTCGAAACCGAGCCGCCCGAAGATCCGCAGGGCGCCCGCGAGCCGTTCCTTGCGGTGCTGTCGCTCGTCCTCGACCGACTCGTGCATCGGCGGCATGGCGAACCGCAGCTGGTCGGTGGGCAGGGGCGGGGGCGGAGTGGGGCCGTGCATGGGTCCTCCGGCACTTGACTTCGTCAACGGGCCGGAAGGTACCGCCGGTCGGGCGAGGATGACAGCGCTGGTTGGTAAAGATGCGGCGCAGGTGGTGCCGGGAGGCGGCGGCTTGCACCCGAGCCCGGTGCGGCCGACACCCGAGCCCTGCGGATCCGACACCCGAGCCGCGGATCCGACACCCGACAGAAGATGTCGGGTATCGGCGTCAGACTCGCCGTATGGCAACGAGCATGTCAGCGAACTGGGCGGCTTTCGCCGAAGCGGAACCGGCCCTCGCCCGGACCGTCGAGCAACGCTTCGGATCCTTCACCCACCACGTCCTGGCGACGCTGCGCAGGGACGGCTCACCCCGCACCACCGGTCTGGAGGTCCGCTTCCTGAACGGCGAGCTGTGGCTCGGCATGATGCCCGGCTCGCTCAAGGCACTCGACCTGCGCCGCGACCCCCGCTTCGCGCTCCAGGCGAACCCGGGGCCGGGCACCGGGATGGGCGGCGGTGATGTGCGGATCAGCGGACGCGCCGTGGAGGTCGAGGACGACCGGACCAAGGGCGCGTACGTGAAAGAGGTGGAACCGCCGGAGCCGTTCCACCTCTTCCGCACCGAGCTGACGGAGGTCGCAAGGACCTGCGTCGAGGACGACACGTACCTCGTCGTCCAGGTCTGGAGGCCCGGAGAGCCGGCGCGCACTCTCAAACGGACGTGACCTGGGGGCTCACTCCCACTCGATGGTGCCCGGCGGCTTGGACGTGACGTCCAGGACCACGCGGTTGACGTCGCGGACCTCGTTGGTGATCCGGGTGGAGATCTTCGCGAGGACGTCGTACGGGAGCCGGGACCAGTCGGCGGTCATGGCGTCCTCGGAGGAGACCGGGCGCAGCACGATCGGGTGGCCGTACGTGCGGCCGTCGCCCTGGACGCCGACGCTGCGGACGTCCGCGAGCAGGACCACCGGGCACTGCCAGATCTCACGGTCGAGGCCGGCCGCCGTCAGCTCCTCGCGGGCGATGGCGTCGGCATCGCGCAGCAGGTCCAGGCGCTCCTTGGTGACCTCGCCGACGATACGGATACCGAGGCCGGGGCCGGGGAACGGCTGGCGCTGGACGATCTCGTCCGGCAGGCCGAGCTCCTGGCCGACCATGCGGACCTCGTCCTTGAAGAGCTTGCGCAGCGGCTCGATCAGCTTGAACTCGAGGTCCTCGGGGAGGCCGCCGACGTTGTGGTGCGACTTGATGTTGGCGGTGCCGGTGCCGCCACCGGACTCGACCACGTCGGGGTAGAGGGTGCCCTGGACGAGGAACTCGACCGCCGGACCCTCGTCCGCGATGATCTCGGCCTGGGCCTGCTCGAAGACCCGGATGAACTCGCGGCCGATGATCTTCCGCTTCTCCTCGGGGTCCGAGACGCCCTTGAGCGCGGTGAGGAAACGCTCCTCCGCGTCGACGACCTTCAGCTGGACGCCGGTGGCCGCGACGAAGTCCTTCTCGACCTGCTCGGTCTCGCCCTTGCGCATCAGGCCGTGGTCGACGTACACGCAGGTCAGCTGGGAGCCGATGGCCTTCTGGACGAGGGCGGCGGCGACGGCGGAGTCCACGCCGCCGGACAGCCCGCAGATCGCGCGCTTGTCGCCGACCTGCTCGCGGATCGCCTCGACCTGCTCCTCGATCACGTTGCCGGTGGTCCACGTGGGCTTCAGGCCGGCGCCGCGGTAGAGGAAGTGCTCCAGTACCTGCTGGCCGTGCGTGGAGTGCATGACCTCCGGGTGGTACTGCACGCCGTACAGCTTCTTCTCGTCGTCCTCGAAGGCGGCGACCGGGACGACGTCCGTGGAGGCCGTGACGGTGAAGCCCTCGGGGGCGGCGGAGCAGGCGTCGCCGTGGGACATCCAGACGGACTGCTCGGCCGGGGTGCCCTCGAAGAGGGTGGACGACGGCTTGGAGACGGCGAGCGCCGTACGGCCGTACTCGCGCGCTCCGGTGTTGTCGACGGTGCCGCCGAGGGTCTGCGCCATCAGCTGGAAGCCGTAGCACATGCCGAAGACGGGCACGCCGGACTCGAAGATCTCGCGGTCGAGACGGGGGGCGCCCTCCTCGTAGACCGACGAGGGGCCGCCGGAGAGGATGATCGCCGCCGGGTTCTTGGCGAGCATCTCCTTCACCGGCATGGTGCTCGGCACGATCTCGCTGTAGACCCGGGCCTCGCGGACGCGACGGGCGATGAGCTGGGCGTACTGCGCACCGAAGTCGACGACCAGGACGGTGTCGGGAGCGGCGGCAGCGGGGGTCGCTGATGACACGGGGTGCCTTCCGGCGGTTGGGCGGGTCCTTGTGCCACCCGATTCTACCGAGGTGGCCGTGAGTGCCGTCCCGCCGCTGCCAGGGCCCCCGCCTGTGGACCCCGTCTCACCATGCGGGCCGCTTTGGACGCCGTCCTCCGCCACGGCATACTGGCCCCATGCTCACGCTCGCGACGATCTTCGTCTTTACCTATGGCAACCGGCCCGCCGGCTGCCATGGTCGTGCTGCTTGAGCTACTGACAAGCGACTTCCCAGGCGCCCCGGGCCGACAAGGTCCGGGGCGCCTGGCGTTTCCCGGGTCCTGTCGCTCCGGGGCACCGCGTACCCGTCCACGAGGAGCCCCCGCATGACCGCCACCGCAGCCACCGAGAAGACCGGCGCCCGCACCGACGACGCCGCGAACCTGATCAGCGACGCCCGTGAACGCATCGACTCGCTCGACGACCGCATCATCGGTCTCATCCAGGAACGGATGGCCGTCTCCGCCGTCATCCAGGAGGCCCGTATCACCTCCGGCGGCCGACGCGTGAACCTCTCCCGCGAGATGGAGGTCCTCGGCCACTACCGGGACGCGCTGGGCAAGCCCGGCACTGCCCTCGCGATGACCCTGCTCGAGCTGTGCCGGGGCCGGATCTGAGGCCGGGCCCGGACCGGATCCGCGTTCCGCGGACGTACGTACGCATACCCCCTCACCCGTACGGCGCGTGACCGGGCCCGCGGCGACTTCGTTGAGCCGGGCGTCCGTGCCAGCCAGGGGCGGCCCGAAAGAACCACGCGTGGCTCCGCTGGAGCGATGAGACGTACGGATCGTGCCGTGCGTCGTGGGACCTCGCTCCGGGGATGTGACCGGACGGCAGGGGACAGCAGCCCGGTCACCCAGTAAACGGTCGGCTCCGGGGACGCCCGGAGCCGACCGGCGGAATCTGTTCAGAGGTGGTCGAAACGGTTGCGGAGGCCGTGACCCATCCAGCACGATGCGAGGAACAGAGAGTCGACCGCACCCCCACACGGTCCCTGGCAGACAACAGCATCGCTCCTCCCACCGACTGCCAATGGTCGACACCACGCGCGCTCCTGGCACGCGCCGGAGCGCACCACCGGCGGTCACGCAGGCAAGCGGCGCAACCCCCCGGCGCCGCTCCCCGGGCACCGGCGAGCGGCGCAACCCCCCGGCGCCGCTCCCCGGGCACCGGCGCTGCCCTGACGTCGGTGCTGACGGAGAAGGGCCCCGCGGATTCCCCGAGCCCTCGGCCACGCCGAGCCGGGGTCCCCCCGCCGCGGGGCCTTTCGCCGTCCCTGCTTGGTCTCAGTACGGGTGACCGTCCCCCGGATCTGCCGACGGTCCAGGCCTATGTGACCCACCGCACATAAGAATTCTGTGAATGCGAGCGCAACCATTCACCTCGCACACAGGTCACACCTGGCGAATCAGGGGCCACACCTGCGCCGCCACGCGGCGGGCTCCCCCCAAGATGCGCCGCGTCGTAGCGGCGCACCGGACTCTTCGAGGTCTTCATGAAGCTTCGCCGTGCCCTGGCCGCCGCGGCGGCGACGGCTGCCATAGCCCCGCTCGCGCTGCTGTCGGCACCGGCCGCGTTCGCGTCGGACAGCACGTCGTCTCCGTCGACCAGCGTTTCCCCCACCGACACGTCGTCCGCCGGCGCGTCCACGTCCGCGTCCACGTCCGCGTCCGCGAGCCAGTCGGCGTCCTCGAGCGCTTCCGCGTCCACGTCGGCGTCCGCGAGCCAGTCGTCCTCGCCGAGCAGCAGCGCCTCCAGCCCGGCACCCAGCACCTCCGCGCCCGAGGGCACGGAGTCCCCGGAGCCCGAGCCGTCCCTCTGTGAGGACACCAAGGTCGACGTCACCATCACCGGTCTGCCGGGCAAGATCGCGGCAGGCAGCGGCTGGCACAAGTTCTCGCTGAACGTGGCGAACAACTCCGGTCACACGCTCCAGGACCTCGACTTCTTCGCCGGGGCCTCCGCCGACAAGGCCGGCGAGAACCTGTTCACGAGCAAGCAGGTCCAGCTCCAGGCCTGGAACCCGGAGGACAACGTCTGGGAGAACCTGAACGACGGCGGTTACGCGGTCGGTTACGTCGGCTACACCGACGAGCTGAAGTCCGACTACGAGGTCAACGTCCCGCTCCGCATCAACGTGGCGAAGTCCGCCCCGGTCGGCGCCGGCTTCTCGCTGGGCGCGACGATCTACGCGGACAGCGACGCCAACTGCACCGGCGCCGGTGAGGTCTCCTACAAGTTCCAGATCGTCTCCCCCGGCACCGACACCGACGGCACCAAGCCTCAGGAGGGCGGCAAGGCCCCGGTCACGAGCACCAAGCCGAGCAGCACCACGCCGAAGGTGACCGGCACCCTCGCCTCCACCGGTTCCTCCTCCGCGCTGCCGACCATCGCGCTCGTCGGCGGTGTCGCCGTCGTCGCCGGTGGTGGCGTCATGTTCGCGGTGCGGCGCCGCAAGGCCGGGGGCCACGCCGCCGCGTAACCGTCGCGGGCGTGGACGGACCGTGTAAGCCGTCCGCCCCCCGTAGCAAGGAGAAGGACCTGGGCTCGGAGGGGGGCCCAGGTCCTTCTCCACTTCTCCCCCGCTACTGCTTCGGCGGCACCGCGGGCATCCCCAGGAACGGCAGCCGCAGCGCCCCGAACGCCTTGGCCGGCACCGCCGGGTGACGGGGTTCCACCGGCTTGAGCCGTTCGTACCGCGCACCCTGCGCCGGGCGCGGATCCGCCTCGCCCTTGTTCGGCCAGTACGACATCGCCCGCTCGGCCTGCGCGGTGATCGTCAGCGAGGGGTTGACGCCCAGGTTCGCCGACACCGCCGCGCCGTCGACCACCGAGATGCCGGGGTGGCCGTAGAGCCGGTGGTAGGGGTCGATGACGCCGGTCTCGCGGGAGTCGCCGATCGGGCAGCCGCCGAGGAAGTGGGCGGTCAGCGGGGTGCCCATCAGTTCGCCGACGTTGCTGCCCGCGAAACCGTTGATCTCGGCGGCGAGCACGGACGCCGCCTCCGAGGCCGCCCTGATCTGCTTCGGGTTGGGTCGGCCATGACCCTGCCGGGCCGTCAGCAGGCCCTTGCCGAGGCCGTCCGGCTTCAGATACGTCGTCAGGGAGTTGTCCAGCGATTGCATCACCAGGCCGATGATGGTCCGCTGCGACCAGCGTCGGTTGGACAGGGAGCGGACCATCAGCCACGGGTGACGTGCCGCGTTCGCGAGCCAGGCCAGGGCGCGGGAGCGGCCCTCCGCGTAGGGGACCTGGAGGATCGACAGGCCGCCCATCGCGTTCGAGCCCTTGCCGTAGCGGACGGGCTCGATGTGCGTGTTCTCGTCCGGGTGGATCGAGGACGTGATCGCCACGCCCCGCGTGAAGTCGACCCTCGGCGCGCCGTGCGCCGTGCGGTAGCGCCGGTTGTCGGTCTGCGCGCCCACCAGCGCCTCGGAGTTGGTGCGGGTCAGCTCGCCCAGCCGGTCGGAGAGGTACGGCAGTTGGCCGTTCGCCTTCATGCGGTGCAGCAGGGTCTGGGTTCCGTACGTGCCCGCCGCGAGCACCACCCGCCGTGCCTTGAAGGTGCGTCCCCTGCCCTTGCGCCGGTCGTCCGTCGGCAGGGTCGCCACGGCGTACCCGCCCTGCGAGTCGTCCGTGACCGACACGACCGTCGTCATCGGGTGCACGACCGCGCCCGCCTTCTCGGCGAGGTGGAGGTAGTTCTCGTTGAGGGTGTTCTTCGCACCGTGCCGGCAGCCCGTCATGCACTCGCCGCACTCGGTGCACGCCCGGCGGGCCGGGCCGGCGCCGCCGAAGTACGGGTCCGGGACCTCCTCGCCGGGCCGGGCCTTCACCGTTCCGTCGGCGTCCTCGCCGTCACCGAAGAACACGCCCACCGGTGCCAGGTGGAAGGTGTCCCCGACTCCCATCCGCTCGGCGGCCGCCTTGAGGTGCACGTCGGAGGGGGTCATGGTCGGGTTGAGCCGTACGCCGAGCATGCGCCGGGCCTGGTCGTAGTACGGGTTCAGCTCCTCCTGCCAGTCGGTGATCCCCCGCCACTGCGGGTCGTCGAAGAAGGCCTTCGGCGGTACGTAGAGGGTGTTGGCGTAGTTGAGGGAGCCACCGCCGACGCCGGCGCCCGCGAGGACCATGACGTTGCCCAGCAGGTGGATGCGCTGAATGCCGTACATGCCCAGGGCGGGCGCCCAGAGGTAGTTCTTCAGGTCCCAGGAGTTCTTCGGCAGCGTCTCGCGGGTGAAGCGGCGGCCCGCCTCGAGGACACCGACGCGGTAGCCCTTCTCCGTCAGCCGGAGCGCGGAGACGGATCCGCCGAACCCCGAGCCCACGACGATGACGTCGTAGTCGTACCCGTCCTCGTCCCGGGTCTGGACGGACTTCTCCTGCGACACGTGCTCTCCTCGTTGAGAACGGGGGTTGCCTGTTGGGGCACTAGCGGAGGCGGAGCGCCTTCATCACCTTCAGGCTCCGGCTCATGAACGCCGCGTACTTCTCGTCGTCCATCCCCAGCGACGGGGCCATCGGCAGCAGTCGCTGCTGGGCGACCGTCTGGGCCTCGGTGTACTTGAGGATGCCCTCCGAGCCGTGGCGGCGGCCGAGGCCGGAGTCCTTCATGCCGCCCATCGGGGACTGGACGCTGCCGTACGCCGGCGCGTAGCCCTCGTTGACGTTGACCGTGCCCGTGCGCAGCCGGGCCGCGACCGCGCGCCCCCGCCGTCCGTCCTTCGTCCAGACCGACGAATTCAGGCCGTACGGAGTGGCGTTGGCGCGCTCGATCGCCTCGTCCTCGCTCTTGAAGCGGTAGATCGACACGACGGGGCCGAAGGTCTCCTCCGCGCACACCGCCATCGGGGCCTCGACACCGTCGAGGATGGTCGGCTCGTAGAAGTACGGGCCGACGTCCGGGCGGGCCACCCCGCCGGCCAGCACCTTCGCCCCCTTGGCCACGGCCTCCTCGACGTGCCGGGTGACCGTCTCGAGCTGCCGCTCGCCGACCAGCGAGCCCATGTCGGCGCCGTAGGCGAGGGACGTGCCGAGCCGCAGGGCCTTGGTGCGGGCGACGAACCGCTCCAGGAAGGCGTCCGCGATCGACTCGTGGACGTACAACCGCTCGATGGAGATGCACAGTTGCCCGGCGGAGGAGAAGCAGGCCCGCACCGCGCCCGCGGCGGCCTTCTCGATGTCGGCGTCCTCAAGGACCAGCATGGCGTTCTTGCCCCCGAGTTCGAGGGAGACGCCGACGAGCCTGGCGGCGGCGCCCTGGGCGACCTCGCGGCCGGTGCGGGTGGAGCCGGTGAAGGAGACGTAGTCGGCGTGCTTGACGACCTCCGGGCCGACGACCGGGCCGTCGCCGATGACGACCTGGAAGACCTCGGCGGGCAGTCCGGCCTCGATCAGCAGGTCGCGCGCCCACAGCGCGGTCAGGCAGGTCTCCGTGTCGGGCTTCATCACGACGGCGTTGCCCGCGGCGAAGGCGGGGAGCGCGTCGCCGACCGACAGCTCCAGCGGGTAGTTCCAGGGGGCGATCTGGCCGACCACGCCGCGCGGGTGGCGCAGTTCGGTGACCTTGGTCAGCGTCGGTACGGCGCCGGTGTGCCGCTTCGGCCTCAGGTACGAGGGCGCCTTGCGGCCGTAGTGCCGGGCCGCGACGGCGACGGCCTGCACCTCCTCGTGGGCGTGCAGACGGGCCTTCCCGGTCTCCAGCTGGATCAGGTCGAGGACCTCGGCCTGCCGCTCCAGCACCAGGTCGTGGAAGCGGAGGAGCACCGCGGCGCGCTGCCGTACGGGGGTCCCCGCCCAGGCGGCCTGGGCGACGCGGGCCCGTTCGAAGGCGAGGGCGACGTCCTCGGGGGTGGACTCGGGCAGGTCGGCCAGCTTCTCGCCGGTGAACGGCGTGTGGTTGGCGGTGCGGCCCGAGCCGGCCACGCCCTTGGTGAGCTGGGCGACCAGCTCCGGCGTCACCACGTCGACGGCGGTGCGGGCGCCCGTGGGGGCGGGAGCGAGGGGGTTGGTGCCGACCGTGCCCGTACCGGTCTGTGCGGTGGCCTTCTCCGGGGCCTGCGAGTCCGTCATGAGGCGCAGGGTATGCCGGGGCCGAGCGTTTGGGTACCCGTCGGTAACGCGCTTTCACGGGGCGTCCACACCCCGCCAGTGACCGCTGGCAGCGAATGCGCTGATCAGGGCGTCGTCAGGACCCCAGCATGTCCCTGCCCACTTTCAGGCGGTCCCGGGCACCCTTGAACAGGGAGGTGCCGCGCTTCTCGTCCGGGGTGCCCTTCGGCATGTCCACGCGCAGCACGTAGTACTCGCGGGCGGTTGTGACGATCAGCAGCTGCAGGACGCGGTACCGCTTCTTCCCCACCGTGTAGGTGGTGTCGGTGAGCATGGCGTCGTCGCCGTGGAAGCTCGTGGGGGTGTAGAGCGTGCCGGGGTCGTCGGCGGGCCAGGAGGCGGTGGCCTGCCGCGCCCAGGCCTTCAGGGGGGCGGGGACCGATGTCTCCCGGGTCAGGCGGAGCCGGACGGAGTCGTCGCCATAGGTCACCGTGCGGTCCGTGGCGGTGCCCCGGGCGATGTCCGACGGTACGGAGACGATCGCGTCGAGCTTCGCCTCGCGGTGGGCGATCCAGGAGCTGGGGGAGGCGATGGCCGGGGCCGAGCTGTAGGTGGCGGTGTGTTCGGTGCCCCCCTCGCTCTCGGGGGTGTCGAAGCAGGAGGTGCCGAACCAGGTGCCGCCGACGAGGAGGACGCCGAGCGCGGCGACGGGGGCCGGGCGGAGGAGGGCGGGGCGCTTCGGCTTCGCCACCGGCGCCGCCACGGCGACGGTCTCCGGGGCGGACGGCGCGGGGGCCTCCGACTCGTACGGCTTGGCGGCCTCAGACTCGGACGGCGCGGGGGCCTCCGACTCGTACGGCTTGGCGGCCCCCTGCGCGGACGGCTTGACGGCGTCCGGCTCGGACGGCGCGGCGGCCTCCGCCTGCGGCGCGGCTTCCGGTGACGTGTCGGGGCCACCGTCCTCTACGGTGCCGGGACCGTCGTCCTCCGCAGGCCGCGACGGCGCGGCCCCGAACCGTACCGTCCCGACCTCCTCGGCGAACTCCCCCAGGCCCGAGGAGTCCTGAGCACCCGTCGACTCCGCCCGCTCCGCACCCGGCGCCGGCCATCCCACCACCGTCTCCAGCACCGCACCGACCTCCTCCGCGCCGGGCCGCCGCTCTGGTTCCTTGACCAGCAGCCGTGCGATGAGCGGCCCGAGCCTCCCGGCCTGCCGGGGTTCGGGAGGATCGGTGGCGAGGATCGCGGCGAGCGTGGACTCCACCGTCGTACGGCGGAAGGGGGACGATCCTTCGACGGCGGCGTACAGCAGCACGCCCAGCGACCACAGGTCGGAGGCCGGACCGGCGCTCCGGCCGGACATCCGTTCCGGTGCGACGAACTCCAGCGAGCCGACGAACTCCCCGGTGACGGTGAGGGATTCCTCGCCCTGGACGTGCGCGATGCCGAAGTCGGTGAGGACCACCCGGCCGCGTGGACCGAGCAGGACGTTCGCCGGCTTCACGTCGCGGTGCACGATGCCGACGCGGTGCGCCGCGTCCAGCGCGCCGACGACGGCGCGCCCGATGCGCGCCGCCTCCTCGGCCGGCAGCGGCCCACGGCGCAGCGCGTCCGCCAGGGACTCCCCTCGGACCAGCTCCATGACGATCCAGGGGCACCCGTCCTCGACGATCACGTCGTGGATCGACACGGCCGCGGGATGGTCCACGCGGGCCGCGGCTCGTGCCTCGCGGTAGAGCCGGTGGGCGGCGCGCCGGTGTGCCTCGTCCTCCGGATCGCCGGGCAGATGGGGCTGCTTGACGGCGACGTCGCGCTCCATGAGCTCGTCCACGGCACGCCATACGGTGCCCATGCCGCCGGAGCCGAGGCGTTCGGTCAGCCGGTAGCGACCGTCGATCAGACGTCCCGCGTCAGTACGCATGTCCCATGAGTACCGTGCGGGGTCAGGAGTTGTCGAAGCGGGTCCCGGTCGCCGGACGCACACCGTCCTATGGCGAGGCTCATGAGGGTCAGAGCGTGTCGATCTCCAGGTTCGCCATCGCCGTCCGCGCCACTTCGCGGCCGCGTTCCGTGAAATCGCCCTTTCCCGGGTAACTGACCGTCAGTTTGTACATGTCGCCCGCCGAGTTCTTGTAATAGAAGATCGCCAGCTCGCGCGGGCGCGGATTCAGGCTGTCGTCGGTCGTGTAGGCGACGGTGTTCTCGGCGGCTTTCCTGTCGTGGTACGTGATGCCGTCCTTCGGGGCCGTCCTCGGGCCCTTGGGCATGTCGAACTGGTAGGCGCCGCTGTTCTTGAAGGCGTCGTTGTCGGCGTACATCTCGGCCGCCGACGAGTCCTTGATCTGGTGGGAGGTGTCCTGGGACTTCCTCGCCAGGTGCAGGCCGATCGAGATGCTGCCGCTCCAGTCGGTGTACGTCACCCAGTTCTTGTCGGTGTCGTCCTTCTTCGGCCGGCTCGGCTGGTAGTCGGCGGGCACGGCGAGCGTGGCGCCCAGTGCCTTCTCCGGGTGCTGCCGCCAGCCACCCGGCAGCGGGCCGGCGAACGGGTCCGCGACCACGAGGTACGCCGCCACCGCGGCCGCGACGACGGACGCCCCGGCCCCGAGCAGGGTGCCGCGGCCCAGGCGGACGCCCTTGCGACCGGGCACGGTGATCTGCACGGGCGCCGGTTCTCTCGCCGCCCCCTGAAGCAGCCGGCGTACCTCGGCCGCGTTCGGGCGGCGCGCCGGGTCCTTGTTCAGCAGGCCGCCGATGGCGTCGGCGAGCGGGCCCCGGGCGGAGGCCGGGGGCGCCGGTGTGAAGTGGAGGACCGACTGCAGGGTGGCGGGCGTGTTGGTGCGCCGGAACGGCGAGACACCCTCCGTCGCCGCGTACAGCACCACCCCCAGCGACCACAGGTCCGACTCGGGGCCCGGGCGCCGGCCCAGCACCCGCTCCGGCGCGATGTACTCGGGGGAGCCGACGAAGCCGCCCGTCTCCGTCAGCTTCGTCTCGCCCTCGATCTGTGCGATGCCGAAGTCGGTGAGCACCACGCGGTCGTACCGGCCGAGCAGGATGTTGTCGGGCTTCACGTCGCGGTGCAGGACGCCCGCCGCGTGCGCGGCCTCCAGTGCGCCGAGCACCTCCAGGCCGATCCGTGCCGCCTCGCGCACGCCGAGCGTGCCCTCCTGGAGCACATCGCCCAGGGAGCGGCCCCGCACCAGCTCCATCACGATCCACGGCCTGCCTTCCACGACGGCGACGTCGTGCACGTCGACGACCGCGGGGTGGTCGAGGCGGGCGGCGGCCCGTGCCTCACGGCGCATCCGCTCGTAGGCGTTGGCCTGTTCACGTTCGGGAAGGTGGTCGGGCACCCTGGGTTCCTTGACGGCGACCTCCCGGTCCACCGTCTCGTCCTCGGCCCGCCACACCGTGCCCATGCCGCCGTGCCCGAGCTTGGCGAGCAGCCGGTAGCGCCCGGCGACGAGCCGCCCGGCGCCCGGGTCCCGCGGCGCCTCGGAGGCGGCCTGGGTGGGGACGGCGTGGGCCTCCGGCTGTGGCCGGGCGTAGGGGTTTCCCGGGTACGGCACGGCCGGCCGCGGCGGTTGCAGTCCGAAACTCGTCGGTTCGCCCGCCTGCTGAGGTCCTCCCCCGTGGTCACTCATGCGCTCATGCTTATCGCGTCGGCGGCCCCCTCAGCCACCCTTGTCCCCTTGCAGTCACAGACCCGTGACGCGGGGGCTTCGTACGGGGTCACCCTGGAGCGAACGTGTCCACCGCCACGTCGAAGTGCTCCTTCGCCTCCCGGACCTTCCCGACCGGCGCCGACACCCATACGTCGTACATCCGGCCGCCCTCGTCCCAGCACAGGTCGTAGGTGTGCCGCGGGCCCTCGGCCGCGGTGAAGCCGTCCCAGGTGAACTCCCACAGCGCCGCCGGGTTTCCGCGGTGCGAGGTCCCGGTGACCCGGCCGTCGTGGTAACCCGGGTTGGTGGACGGCCCGTCCGCGTCCGAGCTCCGCATGACCGCGAGGGGGCCGCCCGCCGCGGGGTCCGCCACCTTGATGCCGAGGCGGAAGGTCCCTCCCGGCGACACGTAGAAGATCCGCTCGCCCTGCGGACTGCGGGTGAACCCGTCCGGTACGGCCAGCGAGAAACCGTTCGGGTCCCGCACCAGCCGGTACCCGGAGGGCGCCCTGCGGGTGACCTCCGACGTCGCCGAGGCCGGCGTACGGGTCACCGTCACCGTGGGCGCGGGCCGGGCAGTGGACGGGAGCGTCGGCCCCCGGCTCGCCGACGTGCGCGCCGGCCCCGGGCTCGCCGGCGCTCCCCCGCCGTCACCGCCGTCGCGCAGCAGCAGCGCCGCCGCCGAGACACCCGCGCCCGCCATGGCCGCGACCAGGGCGGCCGCCACGAACACGCCCCGCACGGACTGCCTGCCGGAGGCCGGCGCCACGTGCGCCTCCTGCGGGGACGGCGGGGCGCCGCGAGGCACGTCCCGCTGCGTCGGCGTGTACGGCACGGACGCCACCGGTGTACGCCCGGTCTCCAGAAACTCCCGCAGCAGCCGCTCCGCCTCCGCCGCGTCCAGACGCCGGTCGGGGTCGCGTTCCAGCAGCCCACGGATGACGGGCAGGATCGGCCCGGCCTGCTCGGGCGGGCGGATCTCGCCCGCGACCACCGCGTGCAGGATGCCGCCCAACGAGTCGCGGCGGAACGGCGACTCGCCGCTCAGCGCCGTGCACAGCAGGGCTCCGAGGGACCACAGGTCGGACTGGGGCCCGGTCCGTTCACCCGACATCCGTTCGGGCGCGGTGTACTCGGGGGACCCGACGAAGGCGCCGGTCTCGGTGAGCGTGGTGGCACCCGTGACCTGGGCGATGCCGAAGTCGGTGAGGACGACGCGGCCGGTGCCCGCCTCCATCAGGACGTTCGCGGGTTTCAGATCGCGGTGCAGCACGCCCGCGTCGTGCGCCCGGCGCAGCGCGCCGAGCAGGGCGATGCCGATGCGGGCGGCCTCCCGGGCGTCGACCGGGCCGTGGGTGGCGATGCGCTGGGCGAGCGAGCCGCCGTCGATCAGCTCCATCACGATGTACGGGCGTTCGTCGTGCTCGACGACGTCGTGGACGACGATGATGTGCGGGTGCCGCAATCGCGCCACCGCGCGCGCCTCGCGCAGGGTGCGCTCACGGTGCAGCCGGGCCTCCTCGGCGGACAGGGAGAGGTCGAGGACGAGCTCCTTGACGGCCACCTGCCGGTCGAGGAGTTCGTCGCACGCCCGCCAGACGACGCCCATGCCGCCGCGGCCGATCCGCTCCTGAAGCCGGTAACGCCCCGCTACGACCCAGCCGTTCTCCCCCTCGGTCCCCATGCGCCCCATCATGCCGCACCGGACGGGGCCCTCCGGGACGACGCCGCGACGGTGGCCGACAACCGACCCACCGGGGGCTCACGAGCCGTGTACGACGGCCCGCCCGGGTGCGGTGGCCGTCAGTCCGTGGGCGGACGCCACCCCCGCAGCACCGCCTGGAACTGCTGCCGCGTCGTCGTCCAGTCCGCCTCCGGGCCGGACATGTAGATGGCGTACTCGACGCCGCCGCGGGAGAAGTACGTCTCCTCGACGGCGTGGCGCGGCCCGGGGGCGGTCGTCGAGTCCTTCGCCAGCGCGGTCCAGGTGTACTCCCACAGGGAGCCCGGGCGGTCGCGGTAGATGTTCTTCCGCAGGACCACCCGCTTGTAGTCGATCAGCCGGTGGAGCTGCTGCTCCAGATCGATCTGGTGGTCGTACGCGGTTTCGAAGTCGGGTGAGCTGTCGACGGCGATGCGGATGAAGTGCTCACCGCCGTCGGGGGTGTAGTCGACCTGGTGGGTGGCCTCGTCGAACACCTTCCGCTTCCAGTCCTTGGAGGGCACGGCGAGGCTGAATCCGTAGGGGTCGCGGTGGCGCACCCAGCCGGCGGGGAGGTCGCCCGTCGCGTCGGCCTCCTGCGTCCCATTGGCGCTGGGCACCAGGGACGGCGAAGCGGAGGAGGAAACGGACGCACCGGCCTGCCGGTCGCCCCCGTCCCACTTCTGCCACGCCACCGCGCCCCCCGCGCCGACGACCGCGGCCAGCGCGAGCACGAGCGCGGCCGTACGGGCGCGGTGCCGCCTGCGGGGCCGGGGCGCGGGCGGCACGGCCGCTTGGGGCACCGTGCCGCGGGCCGTCTCCGCCTCGCGCGCCTGCCGGGGGTCCGGCACGTTCGCGGTCGTGTCCCCGAACCCGCTCAGGTCGACGTGCTGCGTCGCCACGTACTCCTGTGCCGCCCTCGGCCGCCGTCCCTCGACCGCCTCGGCCAGCATCTGCTCCAGCCGCGACGCATCGGGCCGCTCGGCCGGATCCTTGCGCAGCAGGCCCGAGATCACCGGCTCCAGGGCGCCCGCGAACCGCGGCGCCTCCGGCTCCTCGTCGACGACGGCCTGCATGGTGGTCAGCGGCGAGGTCCGCCGGAACGGCGACCTGCCCTCCACCGCCGTGTACAGCGTGGCGCCGAGCGCCCACAGGTCGGAGGCCGGGCCCGGGTCGTGGCCGCGGACGCGCTCGGGCGCGAGGTAGTCGACCGATCCGACGATCTCTCCCGTGCGGGTGATGGTGGTGTCGCCCTCGACCTGCGCGATCCCGAAGTCGGTGAGCAGCACCCGCCCGTCGGCGGCGAGCAGGACGTTGCCGGGCTTCACGTCGCGGTGCAATACGCCCGCGGAGTGCGCGGCGCGCAGTGCGCGCAGCACCCACACCCCGATCCGCGCGGCCTCGGTGGGCTCGACCCGGCCGCGTTCCTTGACCGCGTCGGCCAGCGAGCCGCCCTCGACGAGCTCCATGACGATCCACGGCCGGTTGTCGTGCTCCAGGACGTCGTGCACCGTGACGACGGCCGAGTGGTTGATGCGCGCGGCGGCCCGTGCCTCGGCGTGGGTACGGGCGAGGAGTACGGCTCGGTCACTTTCCGTGACGTACAGTGCGGCCGTCAGTTCCTTGATGGCGACCGCCCGGTGCAGCACCTCGTCGTGGGCGCGCCACACCCGGCCCATGCCGCCGCTGCCGATCGAGTCGACGAGCCGGTAGCGGCCCGCGAGGAGCAGGCCCTGCATCTGATTCACGTTTCCCCGCAATGTTCTTGACGAGGTCACATTAAAGAGCGGTCCCCGTGCAGGGAACCGGCGGGGCCGTAACGGAGACCGCACTGTGACGGTTCTCCCTTCCCCGTACGGGACGGAACCACCGCACACTCAGCGCAATCGGACCACTGTGGGTGCCGGGATCGGTCAGTTCGTCACCCTGTAGGTCCCCTCCGCCTGTTCGAACAGCCGGGTGACCTCGTCGCGTTCGGCGTCGGGGCCGCGCACCTGCACCACGTGGTAGTGGCCGCCGACGAGGACGGCGACGTTGCGCACGAACAGCTCCTGCCCGTTGCCGTTCGTCCAGGTGAACTGCCCCTCGGCCATGGTCCGTCCGCCGACGTCGATGCGCCGCATCCCGCTGGAGGTGGCCCAGGTCGAGTCGCGGAACGGCTGCAGTTCGGGCTCCGACTCCCGCTGGTACGTCAGCGGGTCGCTGCCGTACCTGCCGGTGGTGTCGCGTCCGGGCACGACGATCAGCTGGAAGTCGCCCCGGGAGTAGACGACCTGGCCCTGCGCGTTCTTCGGCGTCCGGTCCCAGCCGTCGGCCACGGCGACGCTGAAGCCTTCGGGGTCCTTGCGCAGGGTGAACCCCTGGGCGACTTGGGTGCCGGTGGCCTGCGTCTGCGGTGAGTCGGCCGGTTTCGAGGGGCTGCTGGAGCCGCCCTGCTGCGGCTGCCTCGCGCCGCCCGTGTCCGACTGCCGCGGGGCGGGGTTCGCCTCCCCGGCGGCGCCGGTGCGGTCCCCCGCCGTGCCGCTGCCGCTGCTGGTCCCGGCCTTCGGCATGAACGCCATCGCGTACGCGATCGCCGCGGCCAGCGCGAGCAGGATCAGCAGAAGAAGGGTGCGGCCGAGGCGGCGGGGCCGGGGGCGGCCGTCCTTGGCCCGTTTGTGGCGGGCGTGGGTGGTGGCGGGCAGCCCTGCGCGCCGCCTGCGGACAAGTTCGCCCCGGCGTCGCACGATCGGCAGCCGGGTGGGGTCGACGGGCGGTGCCGCTATGACGTGCGCCCCCGCCTCCGGTTCGGGTGCGGACCGCACGAGGGAGCGCAGCCAGCCGCGCAGCTCCTCGAAGTCGGGCCGCTCGGTCGGGTCCTGGCGCAGCAACGACTCCACGACCGGACGCAGCGGGCCGCACTCCTCGGCGAAGGCGGGCGGCTCGGAGCAGACGATCTGCACCAGCTCGGCGGTGCTCTCCTCGGGGTAGGGCGCGTACCCCTGGACGGCCCGGAACAGCAGCGCGCCCAGCGCCCACAGGTCGGTCGCGGGCCCGATCGGCGGTGCCAGCTGCCAGTTCTCATGCACGGGCCCGGCCTGTTCGGGCGCCCACCGCTCGGTGACCGGCCCGACCACGGCCATCCGGGCCTGCCGCGCCCGCTCGGCGGCCAGGGGGGTGGCGGGGCCGCGGTGGGGCCAGGGGGTGGCGGAAGGGGGGAGCGCGGCCTTGTCGTACGGGCCGCTGCCGTTGCCGTGAGGCCCGGGTGCGGCGTCGGGGGTGGGGGCCGTGGGGCGGGGTACGGCACCGTGCCAGGAAGCCGCACCGCCCGTCCCGTAGGGGTCGGCGATCCGGCCCGGGGGCGGGGTACCGGGGCCGCCGCCCTGGCCGGACGGCGACTGCGACGGGGTGTGGGGGCCGGTGTCGGCCGGGCGGGGCGCGGGCAACGCCGTGTGGGTGCCGCGCTGTTCCTCCTGCACCCGTGCCGCGGCCCGGGCCCCGGCGCGGTAGGCCGCGATCGCCCCGGCCCGCGCCGCTCGCACGTCCTCCGCGGACTCCAGCGTGCGGGGGGCCACGGCGGGCACACCGGCACCGGCCGGGCCCGCGCCCGGAGCGGCGCCGTTCGCCCGCGCCTCGATCGCTGCCCGCCGCGCGGCCTCGGCGTCCACACCGCGCAGCGACCCGCCGGGCCCGAACGGGCCGCCGCCGGATCCACCGGGCCGGGGGGCGGGCACGGGGGCCGTGGGGTCCTGATCCGTCGTACCGGGCCCCGGCTCCGGCTCCGGCTCCCGTGCCGGCACCGGGTCGTACCCGCACAGCGCCTCCTCGGCCGCCCCGGCCGCCAGGCCGGTCAGTATCACGCGGCCGTCCTCGCAGACGAGTACCGTGCGGGCGGTGAGGTTGCGGTGCACCCAGCCGTGGGCGTGCAGGACGCGCAACGCCATGAGGACGTCGGAGGCGACCTCGGCCGCACGGTACGGCGTCAGCGGCTGCTCCGCGAGCAGGGCGGCGAGCGGGGTCGCGGCCACGAGTTCGCTCACGATCCACAGCGAGCCGCCCTCGGAGAACACGTCGAAGACCTGGTCGAGGCGAGGGTGGTCGGGTATCTGCGCGGCGGCCTGCGCGGCCTCGACGGCGCGCCGCACGGCCGGGTCGGTGGGCCGGCGCGTGGCCGTCGTCCGGCCCGGACCACCGCCGCGGCCGTCGCGCGCCACGAACCCGGCGGGCAGCCCGTCCGCGTCGAGCACCTCCGCCTCGACGACCTCGGGCAACGGCACCTGCCGTATCAGGACCTCCTGCCCGCTGTAGGTGTCGAAGGCCCGGGTCTCGGCGAACTCGTACTCGTCGGCGGGGGGCGGCGGCAGGCGGTAGCGGTCGGCGAGTACCCGTCCCGCATAGTCGTCCACGATGCCTCCCCCGGCCGCCCGGTCGGTCAAGTCCGTTCGTCCCGCGTCCCGTTCCGGATGCGTACGGTTCGCGATCCGTCCTTCACGATACGTGCCGGAGGCAACCCGCAACCCGGGGATGTCATATCTGCCCACGACCCGATCGGACGGAACGTCAGACGGACGCTCGGTACGTCACGACTTCGGCTGGAACGTCTCGGTCAGCGTCTTCCAGGTGTTCTTGCGCAGGTCCCCGTCCCAGTCGTCCGCCTTCGCCGTGTACATCAGCCCGTACCCCAGGTGCGGGTTGACGACGAATCCGCGGTCGATCACCCGGTAGGTGGTGCCCGAGTCCACGTAGGTGAACTCCCAATCGGCGGTGTTCCAGTCGCGGTAGTCCACCTTCTCGATGCCGATCCGGTGGTACTGGGGGCGCACCATGGAGCGCTCCTGGCTGTTCCAGTCCGCCACCGGGTCGTCCTTGGGCGTGGCCGTCCAGGCGACCAGCAGCTTCTGCCCGTTCGGCCCGGTGAAACGGTCGCCCGCGGAGTCCGACGACGCGTACTTCCAGCCGGCCGGCAACCCGATCGAGTAGCCCTGACCGCCCTTGTGCGTCGGCACCGCGGCGCCGCCGCCCGCCGCACTGGCGCTCGCAGCGGGCGTGCCGTCCACCGCGTTCTGCTGGTCCGATCCGTCCGTCGTGGTCGTGCCGGTGCTGCCGCTGTCCGAGCGGGTCCCGCCGCCGCCCTTGCCGCCGCCGCCCTTGCCGCCGGCGGTCGCGGCGGGCTTGGTGGTGCCCTTCGAGCCGTTCCGCGAGCCGTCGTCCCCGCCCGGCAGGGTGAGCGCGAGCACGGTCCCGAGCACCGCGAGCACCACGACGACGGCGACGATCACCAGCGTCCGCTTGGGCACCACGTCGGTGAGCGGCGCCCGGGGCGGAGTCACCGGCCGCGGCGGCCGGTCCGGGTCCGGCACGATGGGCCACCCCGAACTCGGCTTCGCCGGACCGGAGTTCGATCCGACGGCAGCCGTGTGCGACCGCACGCCTGCCGAGGCCGCCCCCGAGCGTCCGGCGTCGGAGGCCCCGGTCGTGGGAGCGTCCACACGCTCGGCCGCCGCGCCCTCGGCCACCTTGGCGGGTGTGGAGCCCTTGGTCCGCGCGGCCGTCGCGGCACCGGCCGTCGCCGCGCCCGCCGACGCCGCCGCCTTGCGCACCGACCGCAGGGCCCCGCGCAGCCGATCCGCGGCCTCCTCGCCCCGCTTGGCCCCGGAGCCCGACGCGCCCTTCTCCTTCTCCTTGGACTCCTCCGGCACCGGCGGCAACGCCACGACCCGCGTCGCGTCCGCCGGCACCTCCTCCTCCTTATCGGGCGCGTGGATGACCTCGCTGAGCATCGCCCGCGCGCCCGCGTCGTCGAGCCGCTGCCCCGGGTCCTTGGTGAGCAGCCCGTAGATGACGTTCTTCAGCGGGCCGGCGTTCTTCGGCTCCTCGAGCGGCTCGGTCATCACCGCGGTCAGGGTGGCGATGGCCGACCCCTTGTCGTACGGCGGCACGCCCTCGACGGCCGCGTACAGCAGTCCGCCGAGCGACCACAGGTCCGCCGCCGGGCCGGGCTTGTGGCCGCGGGCCCGCTCCGGCGAGATGTAGGAGGGGGCGCCGACGAGCATGCCGGTGGAGGTGATGGACGGGTCGCCCTCGACCTGAGCGATGCCGAAGTCGGTGAGCACGACCCGGCCGTCCTCGTCGATCAGCACGTTCGACGGCTTCACGTCGCGGTGCAGGATGCCCTCGCGGTGCGCGGCGCGCAGCACGTCGAGGATCGCGAGGCCGACCTCGGCGGCGCGCTTCGGTTCGAGCAGACCGTCCTCGCGGATGACCTCGGCGAGCGACTTGCCCTCGATCAGCTCCATGACGATCCAGGGCCGGTCGTCCTCGTGGACCACGTCGTAGACGGTCACCGCGCCGTTGTCGCGGATCCGGGCGATCGCCTTGGCCTCCCGCAGCGTGCGCGTGATGAGCCGGCGCTTCTCGTCCTCGTCGATGTTCGACGGGAACCTCAGCTCCTTGACGGCGACCGTACGCCCCAGGGTCTCGTCCTCGGCCCGCCACACCGTGCCCATGCCGCCGCGGCCGAGTACGTCCCCCAGCCGGTACCGCCCGGCGAGGAGACGTTCGCTCTTGTCCTGACGGGTTGTCCCCGCCCGCTCCGCCTCCGACATGCGTCCCCTCATGCAACCCGCCCTGACAGAGCCTCCATTGTCCCCCACGCACGGACCGCCCCACGCCCAGGGTGCCCCTGATTCGACGGCTCCCCCCGGTCGGAGGACGCGCGGAGGCGGCGACCGGGGCGGTGCGGCGGCCCGGGCGTACGCCGGGCACCCGGATCGCGCCGACGTCGCACCCTGCCGCGCCCCACCGCGCCGCCTCGCCTGCCCGCCGGCGGTCCCCGCACAGTGCTTTGACACGCCTTCAGGCCGCAGGGCCACTCTCGGTCCTGCCCGCGCCTTTCCCAGCCCTTCCTACAAGGGCACTATGTCCGGCGCTCCCAGCCTCGCCGCGTCCGCCGTCAGGTCGTCGGGCTGGCGCTGGGACTCCCTCTCCGCCTGGACCCGTTTCTCGTAGTGTTCCACCTCGCGCTCGATCTGGTCGCCGTCCCAGCCGAGCACCGGCGCCATCAGTTCGGCCGCCTCCCGGGCGCTGCGCGCGCCGCGGTCGAACGTCTCGATCGAGATGCGGGTCCGCCGGGTCAGCACGTCGTCCAGGTGGCGCGCTCCCTCGTGCGACGCCGCGTAGACGACCTCCGCGCGCAGGTAGTCGTCGGCCGCGTGCAGCGGTTCGCCCAGTGACGGGTCGTCGGCGATCAGGTCGAGCACTTCCTCCGCCAGCGAGCCGTAGCGGTTCAGCAGGTGTTCCACCCGCACCACGTGCAGCCCCGTGCGCGCCGCTGTGCGGGCCCGCGCGTTCCACAGCGCCCGGTAGCCCTCGGCGCCCAGCAGCGGGACGTCCTCGGTGACGCACTCGGCGACGCGCCGGTCCAGTGCGTGCACCGCCTCGTCGACGGCGTCCTTGGCCATCACCCGGTACGTCGTGTACTTGCCGCCCGCCACGACCACCAGGCCGGGCACCGGGTGCGCCACGACGTGCTCGCGGGAGAGCTTGCTGGTCGCGTCCGACTCCCCGGCGAGCAGGGGCCGCAGGCCCGCGTACACGCCCTCCACGTCGTCGCGGCTGAGCGGCACCGCCAGCACGGAGTTCACGTGCTCCAGCAGGTAGTCGATGTCCGCGCTGGAGGCCGCCGGGTGCGCCTTGTCGAGGCTCCAGTCGGTGTCGGTCGTCCCGATGATCCAGTGCCGGCCCCAGGGGATGACGAAGAGGACCGACTTCTCCGTCCGCAGGATCAGGCCCGTCGTGGAGTTGACCCGGTCCTTCGGCACGACCAGGTGGATGCCCTTGGACGCCCGCACGTGGAACTGGCCCCGCTCGCCCACCATCGCCTGGGTGTCGTCGGTCCACACCCCCGTCGCGTTGACGACCTGCTGGGCGCGGATCTCGTACTCCCCGCCGGCCTCCACGTCCTGCACCCTGGCGCCGACGACCCGCTCGCCCTCGCGCAGGAAGCCGGTCACACGCGCGCGGTTGGCGACTTTCGCGCCGTACCACGCGGCCGTGCGCACCAGCGTCGCGACGAAGCGGGCGTCGTCCATCTGTGCGTCGTAGTACTGCAACGCCCCGACCAGCGCGTCCTTCTTCAAGCAGGGAGCCACGCGCAGGGCGTGACGACGGCTCAGGTGACGGTGCAGCGGCAGGCCCCGGCCGTGGCCGCGGGCCATCGACATGGCGTCGTAGAGGGCGACGCCCGAGCCCGCGTACAGCCGCTCCCAGCCCTTGTGCTGGAGCGGATACAGGAACGGCACCGGCTTCACGAGATGGGGCGCCAGGCGCTCCAGCAGCAGCCCGCGCTCCTTCAGTGCCTCGCGTACGAGGGCGAAGTCCAGCATCTCCAGATAGCGCAGGCCGCCGTGTATCAGCTTGCTGGACCTGCTCGAGGTGCCCGACGCCCAGTCACGCGCCTCGACGAGCCCGGTGGACAGACCACGGGTGACGGAGTCCAGCGCGACGCCCGCACCGACCACACCGCCGCCCACGACCAGTACGTCCAGTTCGCGCTCGGCCATTCCCGCCAGTGACTCGGCGCGCTGCGCCGGCCCCAGTGCCGCTGTCCTCACCGCTGCCTCCCGCTCGGTCGCGCCGGCCGCGCCCGTCAATCAGGCGAAGCCCTGCTCCTTTCCCCCATGCCCAAAGTCTGACCGTGATGCCCGACTTCGGCCACCACGCGCCCGCGGCCTGTGGACAACACTCACGGAAACGCCATCAGTCAATACCGCAAATCGGTCATATTTACTCCTAGTCTGACATTGCGCTCGCTCGTTCTGTCCACAGCGCTTGCGCGCCTCTCCCACCTCGGCTATTGGGAAGGACGGCCCACGCCATGCCCGCAGATCTCGCCGTCATCGGACTCGGTCATCTCGGCCTGCCCCTGGCCCAGGCCGCCGTCGCCGCCGGCATCTCCACGCTCGGCTACCGGACCGGCCCCGAGGCCGGTTCCCTCACCGCCGCCGAACTGCGCCGGATGCTCGCGCGGGGCTTCCGCCCGACCGCCAACCCCGCCGAGCTCGGCCGCGTCCGCACCGCCGTCATCTGCGCCCCCGTCCCGCGCGGCGCCGACGGTGGGCTCGACCTCGCCCAGGTGGAGACGGCCGCCCGCACCCTCGCCGCGCGGCTGCGCCCGCACACCACCGTGATCCTGGAGTCGCCGGTGCCGCCGGGCACCACGGAGGGGTTCCTGCGCCCGCTCCTCGAAAAGACCTCCGGACTGCGCGCCGGACGCGACTTCCACCTCGCGTACTCACCGAGCCGCGTCGACCCCGGCAACCGCGACTTCCACGCCGCCAACACCCCCAAGGTCATCGGCGGCCTCACCCCGGCCTGCACCGAGTCGGCCGCCACCTTCTACGGGCGCCTCACCGACAAGGTGGTACGCGCGCGTGGACCCCGCGAGGCGGAGACCGTGCAGGTGCTGGAGACGAACTACCGGCAGGTCAACATCGCCCTGGTCAACGAGATGGCAGTGCTCTGCCACGACCTGGGCGTCGACCTGTGGGACGTCATCCGCTGCGCGGAGACCAAGCCGTTCGGCTTCCAGGCCTTCCGCCCCGGCCCCGGCGTCGGCGGCCACTCCGTCGCCCAGGACCTGTCGGGCACGGCCGGGCGCACCCTGCGGATGGTGGAACTGGCCCAGCAGGTCAACGGCCGCATGCCCCAGTACGTCGTCCAGCGCGCCGCCACCCTCCTGAACGAGCACGGCAAGTCGGCCCGCGGCGCCCGCGTCCTGCTGCTCGGCGTGACGTACAAGCCGGACGTCGCCGACCTGCACGGCTCCCCCGCGCAGGAGGTGGCGCTACGGCTGATGGAACTGGGCGCGTCCGTCAGCTACCACGACCCGTACGTCCCCGCGTGGAGCGTCCTCGACCGGCCGATCCCGCGCGTGGATTCCCTGTACGAGGCGGCGGCCGGGGCGGATCTGACGGTGCTGTTGCAGCAGCACCGGACGTATGACCTGCAGGGGCTGTCGGTGAAGGCACAGTTGTTGCTGGACACGCGGGGGGCTACGCCTACGGGGGCGGCGCATCGGTTGTGAAGGGGGGCGCGTGGGTGCTTGAGCCCCTGGGGCTGGTGGTGCGGGGTTCTCGGCATCGAATAGCGTACGAACACGGGGCTCGTCGACCCGGCGGCGCGGCCGCTCTTCTGGTGCCGTACCGGTCGACGAGTGGATCCGGTACCGTGCAAAAAGGTGGAGCCCACCGCAGAGGCCACTGCGGCAGGCTCCTGAAAGTGATCGGAGTGTCCACCCCTAGTTCACATAGGGGTGGCCGCTCACTTTCCGTAAATTCGCAAGATCCACCTCCTCCGGAACTTCACCAGCCAGAGCCGGAAGGCCGCCAGTCGAGGCCAGCGTGTCTCCAGCCGGAGCCAGATGCGGTCCCAGCGAGTGGGCTTGCGATGACGGCCCATGGGCGCGCCCCCTTCCACGATGCCGCCCATTGGCCCGGTGGACGGTCCGTTGGAACTCGGGCCGGGCCCCGACGGCCGGGGTCCGGAACCTTGTCCTCGGAAGGGGGCGCCCCAGAGAACCGGGTCGCCGATCACGGACGTTACCGCCTCGACACCACCCTCCCCCGGCGTATTCGCCCCGAAGGCAACCGCGCACCCCCGCCCCACAGCACGCGCCCCCACCTGCGAAGACGTCCAGCGCACACGAAGGGGCCCGGCCCACCCCGAAGGGTGAACCGGGCCCCTGAACGCCGTGCGACTACCGCCGGTGCTGCGAGTCCGCCACCGTCACCTCGACCCGCTGGAACTCCTTCAGCTCGCTGTACCCGGTCGTGGCCATCGCCCGCCGCAGCGCCCCGAAGAAGTTCATCGAGCCGTCCGGCGTGTGCGACGGGCCCGTGAGGACCTCCTCGATGGTGCCGACCGTGCCGAGGTCGACCTTCTTGCCGCGCGGCAGCTCCTCGTTCACGGCCTCCATGCCCCAGTGGTGGCCCCTGCCCGGGGCATCCGTCGCACGCGCGAGCGGCGAACCCATCATCACCGCGTCCGCACCGCAGGCGATCGCCTTGGGCAGGTCGCCGGACCAGCCGACGCCGCCGTCCGCGATCACGTGCACGTACCGGCCGCCGGACTCGTCCATGTAGTCGCGGCGGGCCGCCGCCACGTCCGCGACCGCCGTAGCCATGGGCACCTGGATGCCGAGCACGTTGCGCGTGGTGTGCGCGGCGCCGCCGCCGAAGCCGACCAGAACGCCCGCCGCGCCGGTGCGCATCAGGTGCAGGGCCGCGGTGTACGTGGCGCAGCCGCCGACGATCACGGGGACGTCGAGCTCGTAGATGAACTGCTTCAGGTTCAGCGGCTCGTGCGAGCCGGAGACGTGCTCCGCCGAGACCGTCGTACCGCGGATGACGAAGATGTCCACGCCCGCGTCGACGACAGCCTTGGAGAACTGCGCCGTGCGCTGCGGCGAGAGCGCGGCCGCGGTGACCACGCCCGAGTCGCGCACCTCCTTGATGCGCGCGCCGATCAGCTCCTCCTTGATCGGGGCCGCGTAGATCTCCTGAAGGCGCCGGGTCGCGGTCTCGGCCGGCAGCTCGGCGATCTCGTCGAGGAGCGGCTGCGGGTCCTCGTACCGCGTCCACAGGCCCTCGAGGTTCAGCACGCCGAGACCGCCGAGCTCGCCGATGCGGATCGCGGTGGCCGGGGAGACGACGGAGTCCATGGGGGCGGCCAGGAACGGCAGCTCGAAGCGGTAGGCGTCGATCTGCCAGGCGATCGAGACCTCCTTCGGGTCCCGCGTACGGCGGCTGGGGACGACGGCGATGTCGTCGAAGGCGTACGCCCGGCGGCCGCGCTTGCCGCGCCCGATCTCGATCTCAGTCACGTCTGTGGCCTTTCCCTGATGCGTTTCAGCGTCTTCCAGTATCGCCGACGGCTGCGACGGCGGCCCTCCGCAGGTACGGCGAGGGCGGCCCCGGAGTCCGGGGCCGCCCTCTGTACGACCTTCACGCGTGCGCGTGCGTCACTTCTGGGCGCTGTAGTTCGGCGCCTCGACCGTCATCTGGATGTCGTGCGGGTGGCTCTCCTTCAGGCCCGCCGAGGTGATGCGCACGAAGCGGCCCTTGGACTCCATCTCCTCGATGGTGGCGGCGCCCACGTACCCCATGGTCTGGCGCAGACCGCCCACGAGCTGGTGCAGCACGTTGGACAGCGGGCCGCGGTAGGGCACCTGGCCCTCGACGCCCTCGGGCACGAGCTTGTCGTCGGAGGAGACCTCGGCCTGGAAGTAGCGGTCCTTGGAGTACGACCTGCCCTGACCGCGGGACTGCATGGCACCGAGCGAGCCCATGCCGCGGTACGACTTGAACTGCTTGCCGTTGATGAACAGCAGCTCGCCCGGCGACTCCTCGCAGCCCGCCAGAAGGCTGCCGAGCATCACGGTGTCGGCGCCGGCGGCGAGCGCCTTGCCGATGTCGCCGGAGTACTGCAGGCCGCCGTCGCCGATCAGCGGGATGCCCGCCGGGCGGGCGGCGAGGGAGGCCTCGTAGATGGCGGTGACCTGCGGGACACCGATGCCGGCGACCACGCGGGTCGTACAGATCGAGCCGGGGCCCACGCCCACCTTGATGCCGTCGACGCCGGCGTCGATCAGGGCCTGGGCGCCGTCACGGGTGGCGACGTTGCCGCCGATCACGTCGACGTGCACGCTCGACTTGATCTTCGACATCCAGCTGAGGGCGTTGCTGTTGTGGCCGTGCGAGGTGTCGACGACCAGGAAGTCCACCCCGGCCTCGGCGAGGGCCTGGGCGCGCTCGAGCGCCTCGGGGCTGGCGCCCACGGCTGCACCGACGAGCAGGCGGCCCTCGGCGTCCTTGGCGGCGTTGGGGTACTTCTCGGCCTTGACGAAGTCCTTGACCGTGATGAGGCCCTTGAGGAGACCGGCGTCGTCGACCAGGGGAAGCTTCTCGATCTTGTGCCGGCGCAGCAGTTCCATGGCGTCGGCGCCGGAGATGCCGACCTTGCCGGTGACCAGCGGCATCGGCGTCATGACCTCGCGCACCTGCCGGGAACGGTCGGTCTCGAAGGCCATGTCGCGGTTGGTGACGATACCGAGCAGCTTGCCCGCCGGGTCGGTGACCGGGACGCCGCTGATGCGGAACTTGGCGCAAAGGGCGTCCGCCTCGGCGAGCGTCGCCTCGGGGTGCACGGTGATGGGGTCGGTGACCATGCCGGACTCGGACCGCTTGACCAGGTCGACCTGGTTGACCTGGTCCTCGATGGAGAGGTTGCGGTGCAGCACGCCGACGCCGCCCAGGCGGGCCATCGCGATCGCCATGCGGGACTCGGTCACCTTGTCCATCGCCGCCGACAGCAGCGGGATGTTCACCCGGACGTTGCGGGAGATGCGGGACGAGGTGTCGACCGCGCTCGGGAGCACCTCGGACGCTCCCGGCAGCAGCAGCACGTCGTCGTAGGTCAGCCCGAGTGTCGCGAATTTCTCGGGCACTCCGTCGACGTTTGCAGTCATGACACCTTCCCCAAATGGCCTTGATCGGTGCGGATGTCCATGCTAACGGGAAGCATGGGGCTCTCATTCCACGGTTGAGGGTGCTGCTCGGCTCCGTATGTTCGTACGGAGTCCCTGAGTCGCCTGTTCACGCAGCCCTCGGAGGCCTCCGTCCCCATGGGCTGAACTGGGCTGGCACCGCCGGATTACGCCGTCGTGGCTGGTCGCCGTCGCGGCGGGGAGGAGTGCCGCTACTGTTCAGCGAGCGCCCGCAACCTGCTCAGCGCCCGGTGTTGCGCCACCCTCACCGCTCCCGGTGACATTCCCAACATCTGACCCGTTTCTTCCGCCGTCAAGCCCACGGCGATGCGGAGCAGGAGCAGCTCGCGCTGGTTCTCCGGGAGGTTGGCGAGGAGTTTCTTGGCCCACTCGGCGTCGCTGCTGAGCAGGGCGCGCTCCTCGGGGCCCAGGGAGTCGTCCGGTCGTTCGGGCATCTCGTCCGAGGGGACCGCCGTCGAGCCGGGGTGACGCATCGCGGCACGCTGCAGGTCCGCGACCTTGTGCGCGGCGATCGCGAAGACGAACGCCTCGAAGGGGCGCCCGGTGTCCTTGTAGCGCGGCAGGGCGAGCAGCACCGCGACGCAGACCTCCTGGGCCAGGTCCTCGACGAAGTGCCGGGCGTCGCCGGGCAGCCGGGACAGTCGCGTACGGCAGTAGCGCAGCGCCAGAGGGTGGACGCGGGCGAGCAGATCGTGGGTCGCCTGCTCGTCGCCGTCGACGGCGCGATGGACGAGTGCACCGATCAGCGTTGTCTCGTCGTCGCGCATCGGTCCATGGTGCCTCGGCGTCGCGCGGTCCGTGGCACCGCGTCCGTAGTTGTGCACCGAAGCGTTATGAGCAGGTGCGCCGGAACTCATCTCCTGCGCCCTCCCCTCCCGCTCGATCGACTCGTCCCCGAGGAACTCCACACCCTCAAGGATGCGGCATCGGCGACGAAACGAGCAGCGGGCATCCGGCGGGCCCCTTCGCCAGGCGGTTCCAGGGAGGAGCTTCCCTGAGGTCGCCGTGCCCCGCCCGCCCTGCGGCAGGCGGGGATCTGCGCACCCCCGCGGTGATCCACTTAGCGGACCAGGCCCCACCGGAAGCCGAGCGCCACCGCGTGTGCGCGGTCGGACGCGCCGAGCTTCTTGAACAGACGCCGGGCGTGCGTCTTCACGGTGTCCTCGGAGAGGAACAGCTCGCGGCCGATCTCCGCGTTGGAACGGCCGTGGCTCATGCCCTCCAGCACCTGGATCTCCCGTGCGGTGAGCGTGGGCGCGGCACCCATCTCGGCCGAGCGCAGCCGCCTGGGCGCGAGCCGCCAGGTCGGGTCGGCGAGCGCCTGCGTGACGGTCGCGCGCAGCTCCGCACGCGAGGCGTCCTTGTGGAGATAGCCGCGCGCGCCGGCGGCGACCGCGAGCGCCACCCCGTCGAGGTCCTCCGCGACGGTGAGCATGATGATGCGCGCACCGGGGTCGGCGGACAGCAGTCGCCGCACGGTCTCGACGCCGCCCAGACCGGGCATGCGTACGTCCATCAGAATCAGGTCCGAACGGTCGGCCCCCCAGCGGCGGAGGACTTCCTCGCCGTTGGCCGCCGTCGTCACGCGCTCGACACCGGGCACGGTCGCCACCGCGCGGCGGAGCGCCTCTCGGGCAAGCGGGGAGTCGTCGCAGACGAGGACGGATGTCATGACCGCCCTCCGCAGCTGATGCGCGTCACCTTGAGCCTCCAGGCTGGTACGAATCGTCACCTGTGCGGTCGACGCCCTCGGACGCCTGCCCGAGCGCTTGTTTTTTCAACCGCCTCCGCACTCTCAACGATGGTCACTCGAAAGAGTTACGGTGCAGCAAGCCATCTTCGGCACTGTACGTGAGGGCGCGGACACGGTGCAGACACGCGCAGCGTAACCCCCAACTTTCATCACAACCTATGCCCCATTTAGCCGCTTTTCTTCCCGTTAGCTGGTGTCTGGGGCTAGATTCGCAATGAGTCATATTTTCATCTCATAAGATCGAGGATGTACGGTCGACAACACATATCCGCCCAGAACGGCATCAAGGGGACATGCAATGGCAGATTTCTCCCGCCTTCCCGGTCCGAACGCGGATCTGTGGGACTGGCAGCTCCATGCGGCCTGCCGTGGGGTCGACAGCTCGCTCTTCTTCCATCCCGAGGGTGAACGCGGGGCGGCCCGGAGCGCTCGCGAGAACTCGGCCAAGGAGGTCTGCATGAGGTGCCCCGTCCGCGCCGAGTGCGCGGCCCACGCCCTGGCGGTGCGCGAGCCGTACGGGGTCTGGGGAGGGCTGACCGAGGACGAGCGCGAGGAGCTCATGGGGCGGGCGCGGAACCGGCTGGTACCGGCCTCGACGACGACCGGTGGAGGCCACGGCCACCACGCCGCCTCGAACAACTGAAGGAACGTTTCTTCGGACACGGGCACGCGCATGTGCCCGGCTTTGGGGGGTTCCACCGCCCCGAGGGGGCTGTTTCAGGGGGCAGGCACCGCCCGTCAGGGGGTCATTTCACGGGTCGGGCCGTTGAGGGGGATGTCAGGGGGCGTTCAGGGGGATATGTGGGGGCCGTTCCGCACACGCCCCAGGGCGCCATCACCGCTCTTCGAGAACCCGCCGCCGCGCCCCGAGAACCCGCCGCCGAGCGAGGGTCTCTGCCACGGATCCCTTATCGCACGGCCGCCCGCGCCAGCTCCCCCAGTGTCGCCGCCACCGCCGGCACCTGGGCCAGGTCCGGCAGAGTGAGGGCGACGATCTCCCGACGCACCGCCGGTTCCAGCGCGACCGGGCGCACCCCCCTCGGACGTACGGACTCGACCGCGAGCCCGGGCAGGACGGCCACGCCGAGGCCGGCGCCGACCAGGCCGACCACCGCCGGATAGTCGTCCGTCGCGAAGTCGATGCGCGGCGTGAATCCGGCACTCTCGCAGACCTGCACCAGCTGCCCCCGGCAGCGCGGACAGCCCGCGATCCACGGTTCCCCCGCGAGTTCGCCGATGGCGACGGACTCCGCGCGCGCCAACCGGTGCCCCTCGGGGACGAGCCCGACGAGCCGGTCGGTCAGCAGCGGCCGTACGACCAGGTCGTCCCACTCCTCGACGCCCGCCTCCGCGCCCTCGTAGCGGAAGGCCAGCGCGATGTCGCAGTCACCGGCGCGCAGCTTCTCCACGGACTGAGGCGGCTCGGCCTCCTCCAGGGAGACGCGGGTGCCCGGGTGCGCGGCGCGCAGGGCGGCGAGCGCGGTCGGGACCAGTGTGGAGCTGCCGCTCGGGAAGGAGACGAGACGGACACGGCCGGCTCTCAGGCCCGCGATGGCGGCGACCTCCTCCTCGGCGGCGGTCAGCCCGGCCAGGATGCCCGCCGCGTGCCGTACCAGCGCCTCGCCGGCCTCCGTCAGGCGCATCTCGCGGCCGCTGCGCACCAGCAGCGGCGTGCCGACGGACGCCTCCAGGGCCTTCATCTGCTGGCTGACGGCGGGCTGGGTGCAGCCCAGCTCGCGCCCCGCCGCCGAGAAGGAGCCGGTGGCGGCCACGGCGCGCAGCACACGGAGATGTCGAGCCTCGATCACGCCGTGAGCATAAGTCAGCCTTGGGTATGGCCGCGAATAATGCGTCGCCTCTTTGACCGCAGGTCCCTTACCGTGCGGGCATGAAGCTTCTGTCTCTGAACGCGGGCCGGCCCGTGGCCGTCGACTACACCGACCAGCCGCAGGGTCTGACCGGCATCGACAAGCGGCCGGTGGACGGGCCCGTGCGGGTGACCGCGCCGGGACCGAAGGGGACCGGCGCGAGCGGGCTGGCCGGGGACGCGGTGTGCGACCTGCGGCACCACGGTGGTGACGACCAGGCGGTGTACGCGTTCGCCCGGGAGGACCTCGACGGCTGGGAGCGTGAGCTGGGCCGGTCGCTGCCGAGCGGCTCGTTCGGCGAGAACCTCACCACCGAGGGGCTCGACGTGGCCGGCGCGCGGATCGGCGAGCGCTGGCGGATCGGGGCCGAGCTGGTCCTGGAGGTGACCTGCGGGCGGATTCCGTGCCGTACCTTCCAGGAGCACCTGGGCGAGCGCGGCTGGGTGAAGCGGTTCACGCACAAGGGCGCGCCGGGCGCCTATCTGCGCGTGATCGAGCCGGGCGAGATACGGGCAGGCGACCCCATCGCCGTCGTGCACCGGCCCGACCACGACGTCACCGTCGCCCTGCAGTTCCGGGCGGTGACCACGGAACGGCACCTGCTGCCGCGCCTGTTGGCGGCGGGTGACGCGCTGCACCCGGAGAGCGTGACGGCGGCACGGGAGTACGCGGGCAAGTATGCGGGAAGGAACTAGCCCCAGGCGTATGAACGTTGGCGGCGCGACCGGTGAAATGCCCGGTCCACCAGGCGGACTCGCCGACTCCGGGTCACTATCGTTGGGTCATGACAACGGCTCTGATTACGGGATCGACCGCGGGCATCGGCGCCGCGTTCGCACGGCGGCTGGCCGCCGACGGCCATGACCTGGTCCTGGTGGCGCGCGACACCAAGCGGCTGCGGGAACAGGCGACCGAGCTGCACGACCGGCACGGCGTCGAGGCCGAGGTGCTGATGGCGGATCTGGCGACCGACGAGGGCATCGAGGCGGTGGCCAGGCGCCTGTCCGACCTGAAGAACCCGGTCGACCTGCTCGTGAACAACGCGGGCTTCGGAAACAAGGGCCGTTACCTCGACGTGTCGATGGCCGACGAGCTGCGGATGCTCAAGGTGCACTGCGAGGCGGTGCTGCGGCTGACGAGCGCGGCGGCGGAGGCGATGCGCAAGCGCGGTCGCGGCGGGATCGTCAACGTGGCCTCGGTCGCGGCGTTCGTGCCGCGCGGCACGTACGGGGCGTCGAAGGCGTGGGTCGTGCAGTTCACGCAGGGCGCGGCGAAGGACCTGGCCGGGTCGGGCGTACGGCTGATGGCGCTGTGCCCGGGCTTCGTCCGCACCGAGTTCCACCAGCGGGCCGGGATGGGCACGGACAACATCCCGAACTGGATGTGGCTGGACGCGGACAAGCTGGTCGCCACCGCGCTCGCCGACCTGGCCCGCGGCAGGACGCTGTCGATCCCGGACCCGCGGTACAAGGTGCTGATGGGCATGGTGAAGGTGACGCCGCGCGCGCTGCTGGGCGGGATCAGCTCACGGACGGGACGCAAGTACGGGCCGCAGTAGCACGGGTGACGCCGCCCCTCGGGTGGGAAAATGGGGCATATCTGCCGGAGGACCCAGGGGGGCCGGAGGCGGCGTCATGACATTCGTGCAGCTCATCGACTGCAAGACCAGCCGGTTCGACGAGATGAACCGGATCATGGACAGATGGGTCGAGAAGACCAGGGGCAGGCGGACGGCGACCCACGACGTGATCGGCAGGGACCGGTCCGACGCCTCGCACTTCATCGAGATCGTGGAGTTCCCCTCCTACGAGGAGGCGATGCGGAACTCCAACCTCCCGGAGACCGACCAGGTCTTCCGCGACATGGTCGCCCTGTGCGACGAGATGCCCACCTTCGTCGATCTGGAGGTGGTGCGGGACGAGCAGTTGTACTCGGACGCGGTGCGGCGCCTGTTCGACACGCTGGCGACGGCGGGCGAACTGCCACCGCTCAACGACCTGATCGCGGAGGGCTGCCACAGCCACGACCCCGTCAACCCGCAGGACACCATCGGCCTGGACGCCATCCGGCGCGAGTACCGGATGTGGCGGGACGCCTTCGACTTCACCTTCACGATCGAGGACCTGATCGAGCAGGGCGACCGGGTGTGCACGCGGTGGACCTGGGACGCCACGCACAAGGGCGAGTTCCTGGGCATCCCGTCCACCGGCAGGAAGGTCAGCATGTCCGGTATGACCCTCTTCCGCTTCGGTGAGGACGCGAAGATCGCCGAGACCTGGTGGCAGCACGACCAGCTGGGGCTGATGGAGCAGCTGGGGGCGCTGGACGAGTTGGAACGGTAGGGCGGTGGAACAACGGGGGTAACAGCGGGAAGGCCCGGCACCCCCCGTAGGGGCGCCGGGCCTTCTGCGACGTGGGACGTACGTCAGTGGGAGTGACCGTGGCCGTGGCCGGCCGCGGCGGGCTCCTCCTCTTCCTTCTTCTCGACGACCAGGGTCTCGGTGGTCAGAAGCAGGGAGGCGATGGAGGCGGCGTTCTCCAGGGCGGAGCGGGTGACCTTGACCGGGTCGATGACGCCGGCCTTGATCAGGTCGCCGTACTCGCCGGTGGCGGCGTTGTAGCCCTGGCCCTTCTCGAGCTCGGCGACCTTGGAGGCGATGACGTAGCCCTCCAGGCCCGCGTTCTCCGCGATCCAGCGCAGCGGCTCGACGACCGCGCGGCGCACGATGGCGACACCGGTGGCCTCGTCGCCCTCCTTGCCGAGGCCGTCGGCCAGCACCTTGGAGGCGTGGACGAGGGCGGAGCCACCGCCGGAGACGATGCCCTCCTCGACCGCGGCGCGGGTCGCGGAGATGGCGTCCTCCAGGCGGTGCTTCTTCTCCTTCAGCTCCACCTCGGTGGCGGCACCGACCTTGATCACGCACACGCCGCCGGCCAGCTTCGCGAGGCGCTCCTGGAGCTTCTCGCGGTCCCAGTCGGAGTCCGTGGTCTCGATCTCGGCCTTGATCTGGGCGATGCGGCCCGCGACGTCCTCGGACTTGCCGGCGCCGTCGACGATCGTGGTGTCGTCCTTGGTGACGGTGACGCGGCGGGCGGAGCCCAGCACGTCCAGGCCAACCTGGTCGAGCTTGAGGCCGACCTCCTCGGAGACGACCGTGGCGCCGGTGAGTACCGCCATGTCCTGCAGCATCGCCTTGCGGCGGTCACCGAAGCCGGGGGCCTTGACGGCGACCGCGTTGAAGGTGCCGCGGATCTTGTTGACGACCAGGGTGGACAGGGCCTCGCCCTCGACGTCCTCGGCGATGATCAGCAGCGGCTTGGAGGAGCCGGCCTGGATGATCTTCTCCAGCAGCGGCAGCAGGTCCGCGATGGCGGAGATCTTGCCCTGGTTGATGAGGATGTACGGGTCGTCGAGGACGGCCTCCATGCGCTCCTGGTCCGTCACGAAGTACGGCGACAGGTAGCCCTTGTCGAAGGCCATGCCCTCGGTGAAGTCCAGCTCCAGACCGAAGGTGTTGGATTCCTCGACGGTGATGACACCGTCCTTGCCGACCTTGTCCATCGCCTCGGCGATCAGCTCGCCGACCTGCTGGTCCTGAGCGGACAGCGCGGCGACGGCGGCGATGTCGGACTTCTCGTCGATCGGGCGCGCGGTGGCCAGCAGGTCGTCGGAGACGGCCTTGACGGCGGCGTCGATGCCCTTCTTCAGGGCGGCCGGGGAGGCGCCCGCGGCGACGTTCCTCAGGCCCTCGCGCACCAGCGCCTGGGCGAGCACGGTGGCGGTGGTGGTGCCGTCACCCGCGATGTCGTTGGTCTTGGTCGCCACCTCCTTGACCAGCTGGGCACCGAGGTTCTCGTACGGGTCCTCGATCTCCACCTCGCGGGCGATGGTGACGCCGTCGTTGGTGATGGTCGGGGCACCGAACTTCTTGTCGATGACGACGTTGCGGCCCTTGGGGCCGATGGTCACCTTGACCGTGTCGGCCAGCTTGTTGACGCCGCGCTCGAGGGCGCGACGGGCGTCCTCGTCGAACTTCAGGATCTTCGCCATGGCAGCGGGAGCCCTCTCGGAAATCTGGATGAACGAAACTGCGCCCCGGGCGCCCGGCTTCTCTTATCGGTCGCGGGGGCCAGGGGCGCAGCTCAGAGCAAGGAGTGCTTCGGGGTGAACTACTTCTCGATGATCGCGAGCACGTCGCGGGCCGAGAGAACGAGGTACTCCTCGTTGTTGTACTTCACCTCGGTGCCGCCGTACTTGCTGTAGAGCACGACGTCGCCGACCTTGACGTCGAGCGGAAGGCGGTTGCCGTCCTCGAAGCGGCCCGGGCCCACGGCCAGGACGACGCCCTCCTGGGGCTTCTCCTTGGCGGTGTCCGGAATGACCAGGCCAGAGGCCGTGGTCTGCTCGGCGTCCAGCGGCTGGACCACGATGCGGTCCTCGAGCGGCTTGATGGCAACCTTGGAGCTGGCGGTCGTCACGATCCGACCTCCCCCTTCGGAGATCTCACGGGGTTAACTGTCTGAGGTGGCGACCAGGTCGATCCGTCGTCGCGGGTGCCGGACCTGCCCGTCGCTTTGTTGGCACTCTCCGGTGGTGAGTGCCAGAGCCGAGACTATGACCGCGATTAGCACTCGGTCAAGCGGAGTGCCAATGCGTTGCGGCGCGCGCCGTGGTGAGTTGGGTTGCCCGGGGGCTGGTTTCACCCGGGGGTGGGGTGACCGCCCTGGGGGCTCCGCCCCCAGACCCCCTGTCGGCCTGACGGCCTCGCCCTCGAGCTCCCCCAAGCTCTTCGAGCAGGGGGGATCCCCGGACAGGCTGATCTCACCGCCCGGCGCCCCCGGTCAGAGGTAGTCCTCCAAACGGGCCACCGTGAACCCCCTCGCCTGCAGGCGGCGCAGGACGCGGGTCGTTTCCGTGGTCAGGGAGGTCAGGGGGCGGCCCGGTTCGTGGGGGCGGAGGATGTCGCCCGGATGGAGGGCCGTGGACCTTCCGTAGGCGTGTGTCGGGCGCCACAGGATCAGGGCCTTGATGCCGCAGTCCGCCGCGGCCCGGAGGGTCGTGCGGTCGTACCGGCCGTAGGGCGGGCGCAGCAGAACGGGGCGCCGGCCCGGGCGGGAGCGCAGACGGTCCCGCCCGGCGCAGATCTGGGCGCGCTGCTCCGCGTAGGGCCGGCCGCGCAGTCCGGCGTGGTCCAGGGTGCGGTTCTGGATGGTCGCCCCTGCCGCCCGTAGCCGCGCGACCCGCGCATACGCCTGTCCGGCGGCCGTGTCCGTGAGGAAGACGCTGATGGGCAGCCGCAGGTCCCGGACCATCTCGACGAACCGGGGGTCCCGCTCCGCGCCCTCGTCGTAGGTGAGGAAGACGACCTTGTCGCGGGTGGGGACGCGGTCGAGGACCTCCGGCAGTCCCTGCTTCGGGCCGACGTGCCGGGACAGGGGGCGGGCCGGCCGGGGCGCGGGCGCGAGCGGGGCGGTGAGCCCCCAGTGGCGGTAGGCCCCCTCGTGCGGACCGTACGACCTGCGCACCCTCTGCGCCGCCTTCTTGCCCAGCCGTTCGATGGGGTCGACCGACTGGGCGCAGCCCGCCGTCCCGGCCAGGACCGCGGCGGCCAGGAGCCCCGCCAGCAGTGCGCGCAGCCGCCGTGCCCTCACAGGTAGTCCTCCAGGCGGGCCACCGCGTACCCCTCGTCGGTCACCTTCTTCAGGAACCTGCGGATCACGTCGGGCATCGTGCCGTTCCAGTCCGACCGGCCGCGGAAGTGGGTCAGCACGATGTCCCCGGGGTGCAGGCTCCGGTCCCACTCGCGGTACTCCCAGTGGTCGACGTAGACCTCCTCGTCCCAGATCGGCGCGTATCCGATGCCGCAGGACTTCGCGGCGCGCAGGGTGTCCCTGTTGTAGTTCCCGAACGGCGGCCGGAAGACGGTCGGGCGCCTGCCGAACTGCTCCTCCATCACGTCCTGCATGCCGCAGATCTCCTGCCGCTGCTCCTCGTACGACAGCCCCGGCAGGTAGGGGTGGTGCAGCGTGTGGTTGTCGAGCGTGACGCCACGGTCGCGCATCTTCCGGAAGTACCCGTAGTCGTCCTTGATCAGGTAGTCGCTGAGGAACGCCGTGTACGGGATCTTCAGGTCGCTCATCATCCGCAGGAACGCCGGGTCCTTCTCGTCACCGTCGTCGATGGTGAGGAAGACGACCCTGTCCTTGGTGGGGATGGTCGTGAAGATCGGCGGCAGGTCGTCGCCGTCCTGCACCTCGAACCCCTTGCGGAAGGTGATCACCGGCTTGTTCTCCGGCGCGGGGGGCGCGACCAACGGCACCTTCTTCAGTCCCCAGCGCTTGGCGGCGGCCACGCGCTGGGCGTACGCGGCGCGCAACTTGGTGGCGTACTCGTCGAGAGCGCGCGCTGCCGGGGGCCTGAAGGGCTCCTGCGGGCCGTGCGCGCCGTGCACCCCTTCACTGCCGGTGCATCCGGTGGCGAGGGCGGTGGCGGCCAGGACAGCGAGGCCCGCGCGGGCCACGACCGTCGGCCCAGGACCCGTCAAGCGCGGCACACGCACATCAGTGCATTTTGCGCACTTTTTGTCGTCTTGTCCTACGAGTCGCATGGTGTCGGATCCTTCCAGCCACCGGCGGCCACGGCGGGCCGACACCGCGACCCGGCGCACGCCATCCACCGACTGGCCGACAATGACCGGGTGAACGACCTCTCCTTCGCCTCCCTGCTCACCCCCGAGGGCCGCGCCCTCCTGGACGAGGTGCGCGGCACCGACCCGGCGCGGGAGTTGGCCGTCGCCACCCGGCTGCGCCGCGAGCACCCCGCCGAGCTGGTCTCCGCGGCCCTCACGCAGGCACGGCTGCGGGAGCGGGCGGCGGCGAAGTTCGGCGTGGGCGACGCACAGCGGATGTTCTTCACCCCGAACGGCGTCGAGCAGTCCACCAGGGCCACGGTCGCCACCCACCGCGCCGAGCGCTTCCGGGCCCTCGGGGTGACCTCCGTCGCCGACCTGTGCTGCGGCGTGGGCGGCGACGCCATCGCGCTCGCCCGGGCCGGCATCCGCGTCCTGGCCGTGGACCGCGACCCGCTGACGGCGGCCGTGGCGCGCGCGAACGCCGACGCGCTGGGCCTCGCCGGCCTGATCGAGGTCCGCGAGGCCGACGTCACCGAGGTGGACGTCTCCTCGTACGACGCCGTCTTCGTCGATCCCGCGCGGCGCGGAGGACGCGGCCGCATCTTCGACCCGGAGGCGTACTCGCCCCCACTGTCCTGGGCGGTGGCCACGGCTCTGCAGGCCCCGCGCGCCGCCCTGAAGGTGGCGCCGGGCATCCCGCACGAGGCGGTGCCCGACGAGGCGGAGGCCGAGTGGATCTCGGACGGCGGTGACGTGAAGGAGGCGGTGCTGTGGTTCGGCACGCGGCCGGGCGAGGTACGGGCCACGCTCCTGCCCGGACCGCGCGTGCTGCGCGGTCGCGGCCTGCCCGACCCGCCGGTGCGTCCCCTCGGCCGCTACCTCTACGAACCCGACGGCGCCGTGATCCGCGCCCACCTGGTGGCGGAGGTGGCCGAGGAGGTGGACGGCGGCCTGATCGACGAGACGATCGCCTATGTGACGGCGGACGGGCGTCGCGACTCCCCGTACGCCACCGCGTACGAGATCACCGACCGGCTCCCCTTCAACGTGAAGAAGCTGAAGGCGCTGCTGCGGGAGCGGGAGGTCGGGATCCTGACCGTGAAGAAGCGCGGCTCGGCCGTCGAACCGGAGGAACTGCGCCGCAAGGTCCTGCCCAAGCCGCACGGCCCGCACGCGGTGACCGTGTTCCTGACCCGGGTCGCCGGGGCGCCGACGATGCTCCTGGGGCACCCCGTCTAACGACAGTCCTCCGCGCGCGCCGTGAGCAGCTGACGTTCCCTTTCGTTGCGGGCGAGGGCGGCGGCCCGGACGAACTCCTCACGGGCCTCGGCCCTGCGCCCGAGCCGGGCCAGCAGGTCTCCACGGACGCTCGGCAGCAAGTGGTAGTCGCGCAGGGCCGGTTCAGCGGCCAGCCGGTCGACGATCTCCAGGGCCGGGCCCGGTCCCTCCGCCATCGAGACGGCGACCGCGCGGTTCAGCTCGACGACCGGTGAGGGGGAGCGGTCGGCCAGCAGACCGTACAGGGTGGCGATACGCGCCCAGTCCGTCTCCTCGTACGTGTACGCGAGCGCGTGGCACGCGGCGATCGCGGCCTGCAGGACGTACGGGCCAGGGGCCCCTGATGGGGGTCCCCCCTGCTCGAGCGAAGGCGAGAGCTTGGGGGACACCGCGTCGGCGCGGCCCAGGGCAGCGATGCCGCGGGCGATGAGCAGGCGGTTCCAGCGCGCCCGGTTCTGGTCCTTCAGCAGCACGGCCCCGCCGTCCGGCCCGGTGCGGGCCGCGGTTCGGGAGGCCTGGAACTCCAGCAGTGCGGCCAGCCCGTGCACCTCGGGCTCCTTGGGCATCAGCTCGGCCAGAACCCGGGCCAGCCGCAGGGCGTCCTCGCACAGGGCGGGGCGCAGCAGGTCGTCGCCTGCCGTGGCCGCGTACCCCTCGTTGAAGACGAGGTAGACGACCTCGAGCACGGACCCGAGCCGGGCCTCGCGCTCGGGACCGTACGGCACCTCGAAGGCGACGCCCTTCGTCGCGAGCGTCCGTTTCGCGCGGACGATGCGCTGTGCGACGGTGGCTTCCGGCACGAGGAACGCGCGTGCGATCTCGGCCGTGGTCAGTCCGCCGAGCAGCCGCAGGGTGAGCGCGATGCGGGACTCGGCGGACAACACCGGGTGGCAGGCGGTGAACACGAGCCGCAGCAGGTCGTCGTCCATGTCGTCCGGGTCGGACGGCACGTCCACGTGGTACGGCGCCGCCTGGAGGTCCCGCCCGACCTCCTCGAGCTTGCGCGAGTACCGTTCCCGGCGGCGTACGAGGTCGATCGCGCGATGCCTGGCGGTGGTCATGAGCCAGGCGCCCGGGTTGTCGGGCACGCCGTCCCGCGGCCACTGGTCCAGCGCGGCTACCAGGGCGTCCTGCGCCAGCTCCTCGGCTGTCCCGACGTCCCGGACGATCCGGGCGACACCGGCGATGACGCGGGGGGACTCCATCCGGAAGACGGTCTCGATGGCGCCGGCCGGGCCGTCGGAGGCAGGGGCGGCGGTGGGCTGCTGTTCCACAGCCCACCATGCAACACCCCCGGCGGGCGGACGCAAAGCGGCGCTCACGCCTCGGCGATCTCCCGGACCTCACAGGTGATCGTCCAGTACTCCTCATGCACCTTCACGAACCGCTTGGCCCACTCGATCGCCTCGGCCCTGTCCTTGCACTGCATGAGCGCGTAGCCGCCGATGACCTCCTTGGACTCGGTGAACGGGCCGTCCGTGACGGAGAGCTTCCCGTCCTCCCAGCGCACGCGGGCCCCCTGGGCGGCCGGCGTGAGCCCGGCGGTGTCGAGCATGACCCCGGCCTTGGTGATCTCCTCGATCAGCTCGCCCATGCGCTGCATGAGCTCGGGGCTGGGACCCTCCGCGGGCGCGGTGGTCTCGTCGACGCGCACGATCGACAGGAAACGCGGCATGGTGACTCCTCGGGTACGGCGGCCGGGCTGCTCCCGGCCTCTATGCCTTGCGTCGAACGAGCGCGTCCTGGATCGACACGGCGACGGAATTTTCTTCGAGGGGTTTTCCGGGGGTGTTCTCACCGCAGCGAGGCCCACAGCTCGCCGGCCGCCGGTTCCTTCGCCACCACCCGGTTGGCGTCCGAGGGGGCGGGCACCACCGGCATCATCACCGTCGTCACGTTCTTCGACGTCAGGCCCTTCAGGCTCTCGCCCAGACGCGTCAGCTCCGGCAGCGAGTCCAGGCCCGTGTCCGTGGTCAGGCTGCCGGTGGTCGCGTCGGCGACCCGGTACAGCTTCGCGGGATCGGTGAGCAGATCCGTGGAGCCGAGCTGGTCCAGCAGCGCCTTCACCAGTTTCTGCTGGAGAACTATGCGGCCGAGGTCGCTGCCGTCGCCTATGCCGTACCGGGTGCGGGCCAGGGCCAGGGCCTGGTTGCCGTTCAGGTGGTGGGCGCCCGCCTTCAGGTCCAGATGGCTCTTGTCGTCGTAGATGTCCTGGTCCGTCGTCACCGTCACGCCGCCGAGCGCGTCCACCAGTTCGGCGAACCCCGAGAAGTCGATCTCCAGAAAGTGGTCCATGCGGATCCGTGTGATCGACTCGACCGTCTTGACCGCGCAGACCGGACCGCCCAGCTCGTAGGCGGTGTTGAACATCACCCCGTACGCCACCGCCGTCCTGCCGCCCGACGCCGACGGGCACGACGGCCGGGTGACGAGGGTGTCGCGCGGGATGCTGACCACGGTGGCCTTCGTGCGGCCCGCGTCGATGTGCACCACCATCGCCGTGTCCGAACGGGCCCCTGAGACGTCACCCCCGCCGAGGGCGGCGTTCTGCTTGCCGCTGCGCGAATCGGAGCCCAGGACCAGGATGTTCAGGGCGCCGCTCGGCAGGGGCGATGCGGACGCGGGGGCCGAGGGTGTCGGGCGCGCCGGGCGGTCGGTGCCCAGCGCGCCGTCGATGTCGACGCTCTTGATGTTGTGGTTGAGACGCCAGTACGCCCACGCCGCCCCGGCGGCCGTGAGGACGACGCCGCACGCGATCACCGCGCCGACGAATCTGATCAGCCGTGTCCGCCGGCCGCCGCGTCTTCCCACGCCCCCGTCACCATCCCCGTCCCCGCCCCCGTGTGCATCAACTGAAGCCACACGGAGGAACATAAGTCCGAATTATTGCGAGCAGAGACAGCGGAGCGTCATTCTTCGGAAAATCTCACGTTCTCGCCCGCCCTCAGCCCGGCGTCACTGCGGGAGGGCGCGAAAATTTCGGAGGCCGGAACGTCAACTTCCGGTCGGCATGGCCCTGGTGGTCACGCGGGCGGCGCCCCGGTGCTGCTGCGCACCACCAGGCTGGTCGCCAGCTCGATGCGGGTCGCCACCGTGGGCGCGTCCGCACGGCCGAGGTCCAGTACCAGCCGTGCCGCCGCCTCCGCCATCTCCATGAGCGGCTGCCGTACGGTCGTCAACGGCGGCCCCACCCAGCGAGCCACCGGCAGGTCGTCGAACCCGACCACGCCGAGGTCCTCCGGAACGCGCAACCCCAGCTCGCGCGCCGCCTCGTAGACCCCCAGCGCCTGGAGGTCGTTGCCCGCGAAGAGAGCCGTCGGCCGGTCCGGGCGGCGCAGCAGTTCGCCGCCGAGCCGGTAGCCCGCCTCGTGGTGGAAGTCCCCCGTCCGGACCAGGTCCGGAGCCACGGGCAGCCCGGCGGTCTCCAGGGCCGCCCGGTAGCCGTCGACCCGCGCGCGGCTGCACATCATGCGCGTGGGCCCGCTGATCGCGCCGATCCGGGTGTGCCCCAGCTCGATCAGATGCCGGGTCGCGGCCAGACCGCCGTGCCAGTTGGTGGCGCCGATGGACGGCACGTCGTCCCCCGGATCGCCCCCGGGTCCATGACCACGAACGGGATGGAACGGCTGGTCAGCAGCGCGCGCTGGGAGGCGTCCAGGCCGGACAGCACGAGGATCACACCGTGCGGGCGGCGGGCGGCGACCTGGTCGGCCCAGGTACGGCCGGGGGTGAGCCGCCCCGGGCTCTCGGACAGCACCACGCTCAGCCCCGCGTCGCGCGCCACGTTCTCCACCCCACGGATGACCTCCATCGCCCAGGAGCTCTCCAGCTCGTGGAAGACGAGGTCGATCAGCGGCGCACGGCTCGCTTCGGCCCGGCGCCGGCGGTAGCCGTAGGCGCGCAGCAGTTCCTCGACGCGGGCCCGGGTCGCCGGGGCGACGTCGGCCCGGCCGTTGAGCACCTTGGACACCGTGGGCGCCGACACCCCGGCCGCACGGGCTATCTCGGCGAGCGTGGCGGTCCGTGCGGAGCGCCACGCTCCGTTCGCGCCGGCGGATTGCGCGGGAGTCATGGGCGGGATCGTATGCCCGGAAGATTCGACGCACCATCCGAAAGATTCGGAAAGGAACGGGAGTTGAGTCGCGTCAGTCCCGTCGGTCCGCCGTCACCGACTCGAACCGCCACCGGTGCACCGCCCGGATGACCAACTCCCCGTCCGGCTCGGGAAGTTCGGGGAGGTCGGCGGTGAACTCCGCGTCCCACCAGGTGATGACGAGGACGCGGTCCTGCGGGGCCCGGAAGGTCTCGCGGCGCAGGGGCGGGGGCGTCAGCTCCCGGGCGCGGGCCCAGGCCAGCAGGTCCTCACCCCGGCCGGCGACCGCCCGGGCCTCCCACATCAGCGCGACCGTCACGAGTAGAGGTTCTCCTTGCTCACCTCGTGCACGTGGTCGTGGTCGTGCGAGTTGCCCGGCACATGCGGGTCCGTCACCGGCAGCGACGAGTCCGCCGACAGGTCCCAGGACGACGCCGCACGGCCCCGGGCGACCATCTCCGCGCCCAGCGCGGCGACCATCGCGCCGTTGTCCGTGCACAGCTTCGGCCGCGGCACGCGCAGGCGGACGCCGGCCGCCTCGCACCGCTCCTGGGCCAGGACGCGCAGCCGGGAGTTCGCCGCCACGCCGCCGCCGATCATCAGGTGGTCGACGCCCTGGTCCTTGCAGGCGCGCACCGCCTTGCGGGTCAGCACGTCCACCACCGCCTCCTGGAAGGACGCCGCCACATCACGGACCGGCACCTCCTCCCCCGCCGCGCGCCTGGCCTCGATCCAGCGGGCCACGGCCGTCTTCAGACCGGAGAAGGAGAAGTCGTACGCGGGGTCACGCGGGCCGGTCAGACCACGCGGGAACGCGATCGCCTCCGGGTCGCCCTCCTTGGCGTACCGGTCGATGACCGGGCCGCCCGGGAAGCCGAGGTTCAGCACGCGCGCGATCTTGTCGAAGGCCTCGCCGGCCGCGTCATCGATCGTCGAACCCATCGGCCGTACGTCCGAGGTGATGTCCGTGGACAGCAGCAGCGACGAATGGCCGCCGCTCACCAGCAGCGCCATCGTCGGCTCCGGCAGCGCGCCGTGCTCGAGCTGGTCCACGCAGATGTGCGAGGCCAGATGGTTGACGCCGTACAGCGGCTTGCCCAGCGCGTACGCGTACGCCTTCGCCGCGGACACGCCGACCAGCAGGGCGCCGGCCAGGCCAGGCCCGGCGGTGACCGCGATGCCGTCGAGGTCCTTCGCGGAGACTCCCGCGTCCTTCAGCGCGCGCTCGATGGTCGGGACCATCGCTTCCAGGTGGGCGCGCGACGCGACCTCCGGGACGACCCCGCCGTAGCGCGCGTGCTCGTCGACGCTGGACGCGACGGCGTCCGCGAGGAGGGTGGTCCCGTGGACGATGCCGACACCGGTCTCGTCACAGGACGTCTCGATCCCCAGGACCAGGGGTTGGTCAGCCATTGATCTCGGTTCCTCGTGCTGATGGGGAGCCCGCGGCGAAGTCGCCGTCGGGTGTGGTGGTCAGGCGCATCACCAGGGCGTCCACGTTCCCCGGCTGGTAGTAGCCGCGCCTGAAACCGATGGCCTCGAAGCCGAAGCGCTCGTACAGCTTCTGCGCGCGTACGTTGTCGACCCGGCACTCGAGCATCACCTCGGCGCACTCGAACGCGGTTGCGGCGCGCAGCAGCTCGGTCAGCAGCCGTCCGCCGAGTCCCGTGCCCCAGCGGTCGCGGGCCACGGCGATGGTCTGGATGTCGCCGAGGTCGCCCTGGGCGGCCAGCCCCGCGTAGCCGACGATGCGCTCGCCCTCGACGGCCACGACATAGCGGCGGGTGGCCTCCGGGCCGCGGGAGTGCGCGAGCTCGGACCAGAACATGCCCCGCGACCAGGCGTCCTCCGGGAAGAGGTCCTTCTCCAGCTCCAGCACGGGGTCGATGTCCCACCAGCGCATCTCGCGCAGCCGGGGCGTCTCGGGCGGGGTCACGGGCTCGGTCACTTCGGCGTGACCACCTTGTAGCTCTTGGGTACCTGTGCGTCGGGGCGGCGCAGGTACAGCGGACGCGGCGCGGGCAGTTCCTCGCCCCGGGCGAGCTTCTCGGCGGCCAGGGAGGCGAGGGCCGCCGCCGAGACGTGCTCGGGCTCGTGGACGTCCGGGAAGGTGTCCGGGTACAGCAGCGCGCCGGCGCCGATCGCGGGCAGGCCCGCGACCTTCTCGGTGATCTCGGCGGGACGGTCGACGGCGGGCTCGGTGACACGGGTGCGGGCATCGTCGTAACGCGCCCAGTAGACCTCCTTGCGGCGTGCGTCCGTGGCGACCACGAAGGGCACGGTCAGGTCGGAGGCGTATGCGAGGCCGTCGAGGGTGCACAGGCCGTACACGGGCACGCCGAGCGCGAGTCCGAACGTGTCGGCGGTCATCAGGCCGACCCGCAGCCCGGTGTACGGGCCGGGGCCCACGCCGACGACGACGCCGGTGACGGCGTCGAGCCGGGTGCCCGCCTCGGCGAGGATCCGGTCGACGGCGGGCAGCAGGAGTTCCCCGTGCCGCCGGGCGTCGACCTGGCTCGTCGAGGCGACGACGGACGTGCCGTCGTGCAGCGCGACGGTCACGGCGGGGGTGGCGGTATCCAGAGCGAGCAAGAGCACGCAAACAGCGTACGGCGCCCGCGCCCCTCGCACGGCCGGGCCGGTCCCCACCGCGGCTGCTGCTACCGTCACAGCAAAGGTGTGCGACGCAAGCGCGTGCACGGTGTCGAGAGGTGGGCAAGGGTGGCTAGGAGCAGCTCGGGATTCGTGGCCGGGCTCACCGTGGCGGCCGTCGCCGCGGTCGGTTTCCTCGCCTACCAGGCGTCGGCACACGTGCCCGACACGCTGGGCAAGCCGCAGGTGAAGAAGTCGCCGGGAGCCGGCGCGTCCAAGGCCCCGCGGGACAAGGCGAACCCGGCGGCGCTGCCCGGGGACTCCGGCACCGGGGAGCGGGTGGTGTACTCGCTCGACGACGACCGGGTGTGGCTGGTCGGCACGGACAACAAGGTGGAGCGCACCTTCACCGTGATGCCGGGGACGGTCGACCCGGCCCCGGGCACGTACGCGGTGACGTCCCGGACCGCGGCCGGGACCGGTTCGGACGGCAAGCAGGTGGAGCACATCGTGCGGTTCGCGCTGAGCGACGGCGTGGTGTTCGGCTTCAGCGCGGCCGTGGACGGCTCGACACCGAGGCCGGACGGGTCTAAGAAGCTGGGCGGGATCCGCGAGGCGCGTACGGACGGCACGGCGATGTGGGAGTTCGCGACGATCAACCAGAAGGTGGTCGTCGTCAAGTAGTGGTCGTCGTCACGTAGCGGACGCCGTCACGTAGCGGACGCCGTCACGTAGCGGACGCCGCGCCCTACGCGGCCCTGCGCCCGTCCTCGGTCACGGGAGCCGGCTGTGGCTTGTCGGGCGCCGGGTCCCTCGGCGGGGTCGAGACCGCCTTGGCCGCGGCGCACGACGCGAGCAGATCCTTCATCGACACGTTGCCCGGCCCGGGCACCACGCGCGGCTGCGCCTCGTCGCGTTCTGAAGCCGGCATGGACGCCTCCTGGTGTCGCGGGGGCGACAGGGTTAGGCAGACCTGACCACGGTCCTTTCCGACCATGTGACCACGGCGGATGCCCACGGCGCAATATCTTGCCGACGCCTTGTCGGGACGTTACCCGCATGATGCGGGGGGCCGCCGCTAAAGGGGCGCCCCCAGGTCCACCTGCGCCCAGCGCTCCCCGAACCCCGCGAGCGTCACATGCCGGACCTCGTCCGTCGTGTCGCCCACCGCCCGGTGGATCGTCACGTGCAGGCGGTCCTCCGTCAGCTCCTCGACCTTGCCCTCGCCCCACTCCACGACGACCACCGACTCCGGCAGCGAGACGTCGAGGTCGAGGTCCTCCATCTCCTCCAGGCCGCCGCCCAGCCGGTACGCGTCCACGTGGACCAGCGGCGGGCCGTCCCCGAGGGAGGGATGCACGCGGGCGATCACGAAGGTCGGCGAGGTGACCGCTCCCCGCACCCCCATGCCCTCGCCGAGCCCGCGGGTCAGCGTGGTCTTGCCCGCGCCCAGCTCGCCGTTCAGCAGCACGAGGTCGCCGGCGCGCAGCAGCTTGGCCAGCCGGCGCCCCAGTTCCTGCATCTGTTCGGGGGAGGTGACGGTGAGCTCGGCGGTGACGCCCTCAGGCGCCGGGGTCTGCGATGTTGCGAGTTCTTCCATGGTCACTCACTTGCAGTAGTACGCTTGTCACGCCCCGCAAGGGGCCGGTTCGGGCTGGACCGCAGCCGAAAGGCTGGAAGCCACCTCCATCAGGAGAGGGCGGAGTCACAGCCCCCCACGGTAGCCGTGGCGGGCACCGCTCCGGTGCGGGCGAGCAGATCGGCGAGGCGGTCTATGACGACCTCCGGGTGTTCCAGCATGACAAGGTGCCCGGCGTCCGGCACGAGCACCAGTTCGGCGTCCGGCAGCAGGTCGGCGATCGCCTCGCTGTGCTCGCTGGGGGTGACCAGGTCCTGCACGCCGGCCAGGACGAGCACCGGAAGGTCGGCGAAGCGGGCGAGCGCCTTGGTCTTGTCGTGGTCGCTGAAGGCCGGGTAGAACTCGGCGACCACGTCGATCGGCGTGCTCTCGATCATCCGCTCGGCGAACCGGGCGACGGCCGGATCGATGTCCCGGGACGCGAACGAGTACCGCTTGATGATCCCCGCGAACAGGTCGGCGGTGGCCCTGCGTCCCTTCTCCACCAGCTCGGCCTGCTGCCCGAGTGCCCTCAGCACTCCGGGAAGGATGCGGCGTATCGCGTTGACGCCCGCGACGGGCAGACCGAAGTTGACCTCACCGAGCCGCCCGGACGACGTACCCACGAGGGCGACGCCGACGACCCGGTCGCGGACCAGTTCGGGGTACTGGTCGGCGAGCGCCATGACCGTCATGCCGCCCATGGAGTGGCCGACGAGCACGATCGGCCCCTCGGGCACGGCCGCGTCGATCACGGCCTTCAGGTCGCGTCCGAGCTGGTCTATGGAGACCGGCGTGCCGTCGGCCTGCGCCATGCCCCGCCCGGAGCGGCCGTGGCTTCGCTGGTCCCAGTGCACGGTACGGACGACGCCGCGCAGCGCGGCCCGCTGGAAGTGCCAGGAGTCCTGGTTGAGGCAGTAGCCGTGGCTGAAGACGACGGTGACCGGGGCGGGGGCCTTGCGTCCGAAGAGCCGGCGGCGCCGCTGTGCGGGGATCCTCTCCGCCCGCTCGACGTCGTCGACCTCGTAGTACAACTCGGTGCCGTCGTCCGCGTACGCCTTGCCGGGGATGCCGCGGAGGGTGCCGTACGGCCCCGCCGAGTCGAGGGCCAGCCGGGCCTTCCTGCGCATGCCGCGGCCGACCGTTGTCCGCTCGATCGCGACGCCGGCCGCGGCACCCGCCGCGACCACGCCTAGCGCGGCGCCGGCGAGACCGGCGAGACGCCAGTTGCCGGCGGCAGCGGCGGTCGCGCCCATGACGGCTTCCGCCGTCTCCGCGCTGCTCTCGCTCACGTCCCGCTCCTTCTTGCCGGGGCCCCCGCCCGTTCAGCCGTACGTCTGCCCCGGCTCACCCGTGTGGATTACCCATCTTGTTCCGCGTTCACCTTTACGTAGACGCGCGGGACGCGGGTTCCGATCCGGGTCACGATTTCGTAAGCGATGGTTCCGGCCGCCTGCGCCCAGTCCTCGGCGGTGGGTTCGCCCCGGTCGCCGGGGCCGAAGAGGACCGCCTCGGTGCCGGGCGGGGGCTCGTCGCCGCCCAGGTCCACGACGAACTGGTCCATGGCGATCCGGCCCGCGACGGTGCGCAGCTTGCCGTCGACCAGGACCGGTCCCGTACCGGAGGCGTGGCGCGGGATGCCGTCCGCGTAGCCGACCGGGACCAGGCCGAGGGTGGTGGCGCCGGGGGTGGTGTACAGATGGCCGTAGCTGACGCCGTGGCCGCTGGGGACCTGCTTGACCAGGGCGAGCGACGCCTTGAGGGTCATGACCGGGCGCAGTCCGAAGTCGGCGGGGGTGCCGAGTTCGGGGCTCGGTGAGATGCCGTACATCGCGATGCCGGTGCGCACGAGGTCGAAGTGGGCCTCGGGCAGGGTCAGCGTGGCGGGCGAGTTGGCGATGTGCCGCACCTCGGGGCGCACGCCCTGCTGCTCGGCGTACGCCACCATCTCGCGGAAGCGGGCCAGTTGGGCCTGGACGGAGGGGTGGCCGGGTTCGTCGGCGCAGGCGAAGTGGGACCACAGGCCGACGACGGTGACCAGGCCGTCGGCCTGCGCGCGCAGGGCCTCGGCGACGAGTTCCGGCCAGTCGCCGGGCTGGCAGCCGTTCCTGCCCAGGCCGGTGTCGGCCTTGAGGTGGACCCGGGCGGGCACGCCCGCGGCGGCGGCCGCCTCGCGCACCTCGTCGAGGGCCCACAGGCCGCTGACGGACACGTCGATGTCGGCCTCGACGGCACGCTGCCAGGGGCCGCCGGGGGTCCAGAGCCAGCACAGGACGCGGCCCGGCACTCCTGCCTCGCGCAGGGCGAGGGCCTCCTCGGGGGTGGCCGTGCCGAGCCACTCGGCGCCGGCTTCGAGGGCCGCGCGGGCGCACGGCAGGGCCCCGTGGCCGTACGCGTCCGACTTCACGACGGCCATCAGGGCCGCGCCGGGCGCGACGGCGCGCAGGGCACGCACGTTCGCCCGCAGGGCCGCCAGATCGATCTCGGCGCGGGCACGCAAGGATGCTGTCTCGATACGTTCCATCGCGCCCCAGTGTCTCAGAGGGGCCGAACGGCACGGGTGACGGTACCGGCGGGTAGCGTTCCGGCAGCCGCTGCCTCAGCCGGGTCCCCTCCGTTTCCTCATCCGGGCCCGTTCAGGACCGGTGACCAGGTCACCTCCCGAGCCGTCCAGGCGACGTCCGAGCCCCTCCGGGCCCGTCCAGGCTCGCATCCGAGCCGCTCAGGCCCCATCGAGCCTCATACGGACCCGAGGCCCAGGCCCATCCGGGCCCCGCCCGTGCCTCACCCAGCCCATCCGGGCCCCGCCCGTGCCTCACCCAGCCCATCCGGGCCCCGCCCGTGCCTCACCCAGCCCATCCGGGCCCCGCCCGTGCCTCACCCAGCCG
>NZ_JBFBBS010000001.1:752177-965624 GCF_040682835.1 Streptomyces sp. NPDC051104
CCATCCGGGCCCCGCCCGTGCCTCATCCAGGCCGACCCGCTCATCCCCGCACGTCCCGCCAGGCCTCTGGGATCGCGTTGGCCACATCGTGCGCCCCCGCCGGAGCGCCGTCCGCCGCGTAGCGGCCCGCCAGGCCGTGCAGGTACGCCGCCACGCTCGCCGCGTCCCGGGCCGAGAGGCCGGCCGCGAGGAGGGACCCCGACAGGCCGGACAGCACGTCTCCGCTGCCGGCGGTCGCCAGCCACGGCGTGCCGGTGGCGTTCACGCGTACCGGGCCTCCGTCGGGGCCCGCCACCAGCGTGGTCGAGCCCTTGAGGAGGACGGTCGCACGGTAGCGGGACGCCAGCTCCCGTACCGCCGCGAGCCGCGCGCCCTCGACCTCCTCGCGTGCCACGCCGAGCAGCGCGGCGGCCTCGCCCGCGTGCGGGGTCATCAGCGTCGGTGCCGTACGGGCGCGTACGGTGTCCCGGTCGGCCAGCCTGAGCCCGTCCGCGTCGACGAGGACGGGTACGTCCGCCTCCAGCACCTCGGCCACGGTCGCCGCGTCGTCGCCCGCGCCGGGACCGACCACCCAGGCCTGCACCCGTCCGGCCTTGGCCGGCCCCCGGTCGGAGATCAGCGTCTCCGGGAAGCGGGCGATCACCGCGCTCCCGGCGGGTCCCACGTACCGCACGGCCCCCGCCCCGCCACGCAGCGCCCCCGAGACGGCGAGCACGGCCGCTCCGGGATAGCGCGCGGACCCGGCGGCGATGCCGACGACGCCCCGCCGGTACTTGTCGCTCTCGGCGCGCGGCACCGGGAGCAGCGCGGCCACGTCCGTGTGCTGCAACGCCTCCAGGTCGGCCTCCTCGTGCAGTTCGAGCCCGATGTCGACGAGCCGTACGGAACCGGCGTACTCCCGCGCCGGATCGATGAGCAGCGCCGGCTTGTGCGTACCGAAGGTCACGGTGAGGTCCGCCCGTACGGCGTCCCCCCGCACCTCTCCGCTGTCGGCCTCGACACCGCTCGGCAGGTCGACGGCGACGACGACCGCGGGCGAGGCGCCGGCGAGCGCGGCGAGCCGTGCCGCGTCGGGCCGGAGCCCGCCCTTGCCGCCGATGCCCACGATCCCGTCGACGACGAGGTCGGCGGCCCGGATCACCTCCTCGGCGGCGTCGGAGGGGTCCGCGACCGTGCCGCCCGCCCTGCGAAGGGCCGCGAGCCCGCCCTGGTGGGTCCTCTCGGGCGACAGCAGTACCGCCGTCACCCCGGCCCCGCGCCGGGCGAGCCGTGCCCCGGCGTACAGGGCGTCGCCGCCGTTGTCCCCGCTGCCGACCAGCAGCACCACCCGGCTGCCGTACACCCGCCCCAGCAACTGGGCGCAGGCCGCGGCCAGTCCGGCGGCGGCGCGCTGCATGAGCGCCCCCTCCGGAAGCCGGGCCATGAGCGCACGCTCGGCCGTCCTCACCGTCTCCACGCTGTACGCAGTACGCATACCGCCGAGTCTCCCCCACCGCGCTCACACCATGACGAAGGGCGCGGGACTTGCCCGGCCCCGCTCCGAGCGCCGGGATGGCGCGCTATCCCTCGGCGACGACCACCGCCGAGGCGACACCCGCGTCATGGCTGAGCGACACATGCCAGAACTGCACGCCGAGTTCGGCGGCGCGGGCCGCGACCGTGCCCGTCACGCGCAGCCGGGGCTGACCGCTGTCCTCGACGTACACCTCGGCGTCGGTCCAGTGCAGCCCGCCGGGCGCGCCCAGCGCCTTGGCCACCGCCTCCTTCGCCGCGAACCGCGCGGCCAGCGAGGCGATCCCGCGCCGCTCACCGCCCGGCAGCAGCAACTCGCGCTCGAGGAACAGCCGTTGGGCCAGCCCGGGGGTACGCTCCAACGCGGCCCGGAAGCGATCGATCTCGGCCACGTCGATGCCGACTCCGATGATGCTCATGCGGGGCACCCTATGCGGCCCTGGCCGCCCCTTCGCCGCGCGGCGGCCCGATGGCCGGGCGCCGGGTTGGAGGCCGCTGGTTCCGGTTGGCGAACCGGCGCCCGACGGGCCACGGATGCCCTGACAGCAGGGAGGTACGCACCTTTTCACCCTCTCCACTCGTATGTGGCGACCGAGCGGACGACAGGGTCCGTCGGCGGACACGCGTAGGGCCCCGGACACGGCCGGGGCCCTACGTGACGCATGTCGACGCGCGCCGCTACCAGCGGTACCAGCGACCCCGTCGACCGCCACTCGCCGGGCGGACGACGAAGCCCAGCAGCCACACCACCAGCACGATGACCGCAATCCACCACAGCGCCTTCAAGGCGAAGCCCGCACCGAAAAGGATCAGGGCCAGAAGAAGAACCAGAAGCAAGGGAACCATGTTTCATCAACCTCCGGTCGAACGGGTTCCCCGTCGACGGCTCGGCACGCATCGAAGAACTCGGGTTTTCTTCGGAGCTTTCAGTGGAATTCTGATTGGTTCGCCGCGAATCCTCGTGCACGGCACAGCGCATTACTGTGACGTTTGGGCGTTACGACGGGGGCAATCCGAACGTCACCGAACGCCGTGACGACGTAGGGATGTGACACCCATGGCTGAGAACCAGAAGGCGCAGGCCAAGACAGAGCAGGCCAAGGGCAAGGTCAAGGAGACCGTCGGCCGCACCGTCGGCAACGAGCGCATGGAGGCCGAGGGCCGCATGGAGCAGGCGCGCGGTGACGCCCGCGAGGCCAAGGAGAAGACCAAGGACGTCTTCCGGCACTGAGCCTCGCTCGGGGCAGGTTCGGGCACTCACCCGGAATGGGGTGCCCGGACCTGCCTTTCTTTTGCATTTTCACTCTTACGGACTCTCACTGAATGGCCGTCAAATGGCGCCCCGATTGCCGCGCGGGGGTCAGGAGAGCCAGTCGGTGTAGCGGGTGGGGGCGGGGTGGGCGTCCCTGTCGGTGAGGACGTCGCCCTTGACGACGGCGAACATGCCGGCGGTGGGGTCGGTGACGACGGTGCGGTTGTCGCCCTTGTGGGACAGGGTGATCCGGCCCAGCTCGTCCAGGCTGAAGATCTCGGGGCCGACGATGTTGCGAATGCCGTTCAGCGGGGCGCCCGCGGCCACCTCCGCCACCGCTGCGGCCACGTCCTTCGAGGCGATCGGCTGGATCGGCGTGGCGGGCAGCCGGACGGTGTCGCCCTCCGCGGTCCAGGACATGACGGCGTCCATGAACTCCATGAACTGCGTCGCCCGGACGATCGAGTAGGGGATCGACCCGGCCGCGAGGATGTTCTCCTGGAGCGTCTTGGCCCGGTAGTAGTCCAGCTCCGGCACCTGGTCCACACCGACGATCGAGAGGATGACGAAGTGGCCGACGCCGCCCTTGCGGGCCGCGGCCAGAAGGTTGTCCATCGAGGTCTGGAAGAAGGCCGGGGAGGCTTCGTCGAAGGTCGGGGAGTTCGTCAGGTTGACGACGACGTCGGCTCCCGCCACCGCCGCGTCCAGTCCCTGGCCGCTGATGACGTCGACTCCGGTGGACTGCGAGTGCGGTACCGCCTCGTGCCCGGCGGCGTTCAAGTCGTTGACGACCTGTGACCCGATCAGCCCGGTGCCCCCGATGACTGCGAACTTCATGACACGCCTTTCGTCGGGAATATGTCCGCAATATGGCATATGAACCCTTGCGCGGGTGTGCCATGCGCCAAACTCGGACACGATCTGTCCGAGACTATACACGGACACAAATTGTCCGAGTCAAGCGGTCTGATTAGAGTGGGCTGGTGAAGATGTCCGGCGGAGTCGAGTGGGCCCTGCACTGCTGCGTCGTGCTCACGTCGGTCGAGGAGCCCGTGCCCGCGACCAGGCTGGCGGAACTGCACGACGTCTCGGCGAGCTATCTGGCCAAACAGCTGCAGGCGCTCTCCCGGGCCGGGCTCGTGCGCTCGGTCCAGGGCAAGGCGGGCGGCTATGCACTCACCCGGGAACCCGCCTCGATCACGGTGCTCGATGTGGTCGAGGCGGTCGACGGCCCCGCCCAGGCGTTCACCTGCACGGAGATCCGCCAGCGCGGCCCGCTCGCCACTCCGGCCGAGTCGTGCACCGCGCCCTGCCCGATCGCCCGCGCGATGACCGCGGCGGACACGGCCTGGCGGGAAGCCCTGCGCGCGGTCTCGATCGCCGATCTGGTCCAGGACGTCGCCTCGGACTCAGGCCCCTCCGCGCTGGCCCGCGTCAGCGCGTGGCTGACCACACCGGAGGCCTGAAAGCGGTCCGGGCGCTGGAGACCGGCGCCCCGGACCTGCTGGTCGCCCCGGCGACGGCGCCGGCCGCGCCGCGGCGCGACGACTGGGAGGTGCCGGAGGCGGTGGAGCGGCTGGCCGGGGTGGTCGGTCTCGCCCGACGGGCGGACCGGTCGGTGGAGCGGGCCACGGCACCGGCCGACGGCGGGCGGGCGACGGGGGCGCGCCGATGAGGGGGGCCGCGAAGCACCCGGAGGGGCGCCCGCTGCCGCGCCCGATGCCCCGGCCCGCGCCGCCGCGCCCGGTGCGGGCCACCGTACCGGGGCCGGCGACCGGCTCCGGCGAGCCGACCAGCCCGCCCCGACTCCCACTCGGCAGGGAGAAGTTGCCGGCCGCCCGGCTACATGCGGTGAAGGTCCGTCCCTACCTGGCCGACGCGCTCTTCGCGCTGCACGTGGTGGAGGACCGGTCGGTGCCGACGATGGCGGTGGACGCGCACCGGCGCTGCCACGTCTCCCCCGGCTTCGTGGCGCGCACCCCGGTGGAGGAGCTGGCGGGCGTCTGGGTGCACGAGGTCTCCATCTGCTCCGCGACCACCACGGGCGTGGCGAGCGGTATGCGCGGGAGCACGAGCAGCACGGGCCGGGCGAGCGAAGCGAGACGGGGGTCCCCCGGCCGAGGACTGGGGGGAGGCTGCGGCGGAACATCGCCGCCGACTTCGAGATCAACGACGACATCTACGGTGACGGTCTGCCCCTGCCTGCCGGGGCGGTGCTGCCGTCGCCGCCACGCCCCGACGTGATCGTCGCCCTGACGGACGGCCAGACGCCGTGGCCCTCCGCGCAGCCGCCCTGCCGCACCGTCGTCGGCCTCTTCCGACATCCCGCCCGCGCCGTGGACGAGGAGAACCCCGACTACGCCCCGGATGCTCCGCCGCCCTGGGCGCGTGTCGTCACCATCGGCTGAGAAAGCGCCTGCGGGCAGGCAGTTGATCCGCAGGTGCGACACATTTCCCGGATGTGTCGGAGTTCAGCTGGTGGTCCACTGGGCGGTGACGCTCTACGCGGCGGCGAGCTCGCACCACACGACCTTGCCTCGGTTGCCGCCCCTCGCCAGCGGCTGCCAGCCCCACAGATCGGCGCACGCCCGGACGAGCGCCAGCCCCCTCCCTTCCTCCACGTCGACCACCTGCTCGAGCGGTACGGGCGGCTCCGGCGGCTCGGGGTCGGCGTCCCACGCCCCGATCCGCAACACGCCCGCAGACCAGCGCACCCTCAGGGCTGCGGGCCCCTTCGTGTGGCGTACGGCGTTGGAGACCAGCTCGGTCGCGAGGAGTTCGGCGGTGTCGACCAGGCGGATCAGGCCGTGCATGGTGAGGATGAGTCGGAGGGTACGGCGGCTGACGGTGACGGCGCGCAGGTCGTTGGGGATATAGAGGCAGTACTCCCAGGGTTCGGCCAGGTTTTCGGGCATGCGTCAGCTCCGTTCGGACGGGGGGCGTTTGCGGGGCATGCGGTGGCATTGCCGCAGCCGTCACGGCAGGACGGAGCGGTGCGCTTCCGCAGCGTGTGCGTTGTGTCACCGACGGTAGGGCTAACATGTCATCCCTAGCAAGCCGATCGCGTAACCAGGCCCCGAACGAGTCGCGTCGTCAGGCGCGTTGAACCTAGGAGCAGCCAATGGTCCTGAGGCGCCAACCCACGGCACGTCAGATGCGCCTGGCGGCTGAACTGCGCAGACTCCGCGACGCGGCCGGACTGGCCGCCCGTGAGGCCGCAGCGCTGCTCGGAGTGAGTCACGTCCAGATGAGCCATATCGAATCCGGGCTCACCGGCGTGAGCGAGGAGCGGCTACGGCGTCTTACGGGCATCTACACCTGTACGGACAACGAGTTGATCGATGCCCTGCTGGCCATGGCGACCGACCGGACACGCGGCTGGTGGGAGGAGTACCGGAATCTGCTCCCCACACCGTTCCTGGACCTGGCCGAGTTGGAGCACCACGCCAGCTACCGGTGGGACGTGGACTTCCTGCACGTGCCGGGTCTCTTGCAGACCGAGGATTACGCCCGAGCCCTTTTCTCGTACGTGAACCCGGAGATCCCGAAGAGCGATGTGGAGCGCTGGGTGGAACACCGGATGAAGCGCAGGGTCATCATCCAACGCCCCGATCCGATCCCCTACGAAACGGTGATCCACGAGGCAGCGCTACGCATCAGGGTTGGCGACCGAGCCGCAGCACGGGCTCAGCTCGCCCGCATCCTGGAACTTTCTGAAGGCGACCACGTCACCGTACGCGTCATCCCTTTCGACCTGGATGGCTTCGCGGGAGCGGGAAGCGCCATGGTGTACGCGGGCGGCTCAGTTCCGAAGCTGGACACCGTCGTGCGCGACGGGCCGAACGGCCCTGTGTTCATCGACGCCGAAGCCCAACTCAGCCGCTACAGAACGCTCTTCCGTAGGGTAGAAGCGGCGTCACTCGAACCCGAGCGCTCGCGTGACTTCATCCACCGGATGGCGAAGGAGCTCTGAGTCCATGATGACCCCCGATACCTGGCAGAAGTCGTCCTACTCCGGCGGTGGTCAGGGCGACGCCTGCGTGGAGGTCGCGCTTCGCCGAACCCACATAGCCGTGCGCGACTCCAAGACCCCTGGCCGAGCCCCCCTCTCCTTCCCCACCGACACCTTCACCACCTTCCTCGAGGCCCTCAAAACCCAGTCCCCTCACGTCACAGCTCCCTGCTAGCCTGCGCAGGCTCGATCGCGCGCCCTGGGGGAACAGCCGGCGCGCCGCGCAGTCGAAGCGCATCCGAAAACGCCAGGGGGGCGGACGCATGAGCAGTACCAGTACGGCCTTCGAGCCGGTGACCGACCCGTTCGACGCACTGCCCGAACTCGCCCCGCTGCGCTCCGCCGCGCGGGCCGGTGACTGGGCGGCCACCCAGGCCTTCTTCGCCGGGCTCGACTCCGTCGACAAGGTCTCCTTCGCCCTCGGTGCCCTCGCCGACATCGACGGGACCGAGGAGTACCTGGAGAAGGCCGCGGCGGCCCTGCCCGGCAACCCGCTGCCGGCCACACTGCTCGCCGAGCGGTACATCCGCATCGGCTGGGGCATCCGCAGCGGTGCCCGGGCCAAGCACGTCTCGCGGGACCAGTTCGACCGGTTCCACGCCTGGTTGCGCAAGGCCGAGCAGATGCTCATCGAGGTGTGCGCGGAGCAGCCCGCGTACGCCCCCGCCTGGACCGCCCGGCTGCTGACCGCCCGCGGTCTGGAGCTGGGGCAGTCCGAGGCCCGGCGCCGCTACGACCGGCTCTCGGCCCACCACCCCCACCACTTCCGCGCCCAGTCGCAGTTGCTGCAACAGCTCTGCCCGAAGTGGGGCGGTTCCTGGGAGGACGCGCACGGCTTCGCCCAGGGGTGCGCGAGCGCGGCGCCGGACGGCTCGCACGCCGGGATCCTGGTGGCCGAGGCCCATATCGAACACTGGCTGGAGCTGGACGGGAGCGAGGCGACGGCCTACATGCGCGGCCTGCCGGTCCGCGACGACCTGCGCCACGCCGCCCAGGTGTCCGTGCTGCACCCGGACTACCGGCCCGGCTGGCACTGGATCACCGGGCACAGCGCCTTCGCCCTGGCCTTCTCGCTCGGCGGCCACCTGGAGGACGCCGCCCCGCACTTCGCCGCCCTGGGCAACGCGGCCTCCAAGTCCTCGTGGCAGTACCTGGCCGACTGGAAGAGCCGGTTCACGAAGTACCGCACGGCCGCGCTGGCGACGCTCTGAGGGGGAGACGGAAGATGACCACGCACGACGCGACCATGAGACCTGAGGCCGCGGACCTCGCCGAGCTCACCGACCTCACCGCTCTCGACGGCCTGGTCGCCCACACCACCGTCCAGGGCATCCCCGTCCTGCACGCCCCGCGTCCCGGCGACATCACCGCCGGCCTCTTCTTCCGCGTGGGTCGCGCCGACGAGACCCTGGCCACGTCCGGCGTCACCCACCTCGTCGAACACCTCGCGCTGCACCGCCTGGGCATGTCCGACGGGCACTACAACGGCGCCACGGCGAACACGTACACCCTCTTCCACGTCACCGGCGGCGAGGACGAGGTCGTCGCCTACCTCAACGACGTCTGCGCGGCCCTGCGCGACCTGCCGCTGGAGCGTCTGGAAACGGAGAAGGAGATCCTCCGCACGGAGGCCGCGAGCCGGGCGAACGGCGTCAACTCCCAGATGCCCCTGTGGCGTTACGGCGCGCAGGGCTACGGTCTGTCCAGCTACGACGAACTGGGCACCTGGGGACTGACGGCCGACCAGGTACGGGACTGGGCAAAGACCCGCTTCACCCGGGACAACGCCGTGCTCTGGATCACCAGCGACCGGATACCGGACGGCCTCGACCTCACCCTGCCCACCGGCAGCCGCATCCCGGCACCGGCCGCTTCCAGCGCGCTGCCCGTCACGCCCGCCTACATCCGCGGCGACGACGGCCACGTCGTCTTCAACGCCGTACTGCGCCGCTCCACCGCGGCCGCCGTCTTCGCGGACGTCCTGGGCCGCGCCCTCTTCCAGGATCTGCGCCACGAGGGCGGGTACTCGTACACGGCGGAGGCCGACTACAGCCCGCGCGACGCGGACTTCGCCACCCTCACCGCGTACGCCGACGCGTTGCCCAAGAAGCAGGCCGCGGTGGTCGGCGGGTTCGTCGACACGCTCGCCCGCCTGCGCGCCGGCCGTATCGAGCAGGCCGAACTGGACTCCGCGCGCGGCAAGACGCTCAAGCGGTACGACACCCCCGACCTCGGCGCCGCTCTGCTGCCGTCGTACGCGATCAGTCTGCTGCTCGGCCACCGGATCCTCTCCCCCGAGCAGCACATGGCCGAGTTGCGGGCGGTCACGGTCGCGGACCTGCGCGAGGTCGCCCGTGAGGCGTGGGACGGCGGGCTGCTCCAGGTGCCCACCCGGGGCGCCGACTGGGCGGGCTTCGAGCCCGCCCCGCAGTACTCGTCGTCCGCGCTCACCGGTACCCGGCACCCGTCGCTGGAGGACGACGGCGTCACGCTGGTCATCGGCGCCGAGGGTGTGAGCCTGCTGCTGCCGGGCGGCCCGGTCACCGTGCGGTACGACGCGTGCGCCGCGATGACCACCCGCCCCGACGGGGGCCGCGTCCTGACCGGCCTCGACGGCTTCCGCGTGGCCGTCGAGCCGACCTTGTTCGAGGGCGTCACGGCCGAGCGGATCGCGGCGCTGGACGCGGCCGTCCCCGCCGCCGCGGTCGTCCCGCTGCCGACCCGTGAACCGGAGCAGATCCCGCAGCCGCGCAAGCGGGAGAGCACCGTGCCGACGGCCCAGGGCGGCGACAGCGGGAAGGCGGCGCCGCGGAGATGGCCCGTCGGCCTGGTCCTCATGGTGGCGCTGGACGTGGTGTTCGGGCTGGGGCTCCTGTTCGCCGTCGTCCGCCTGTCCGACGAGACCCACCCGGCGTGGAGCATCCTGGCCCGGGCGGTCCTGCCGGCCGCGGTCCTGATCCGCTATACCCACCGGGCGTACCGCCGCGCCAAGCCCGCCCGCGGCTGACCCCGTGCCGCCCGGGCCCGCACCGTCCGGGCCCAGGTGCCGGACGCCCCCTACTCCACCGTGACGGACTTCGCCAGGTTCCGCGGCTGATCCACCTCGTTGCCCCGAGCCGTGGCCAGCTCGCAGGCGAAGACCTGCAACGGCACCGTCGCGACCAGCGGCTGGAGCAGGGTCGGGGTCGCCGGGATGCTGATCAGGTGGTCGGCGTACGGGACGACCGCCTCGTCGCCCTCCTCCGCGATCACGATCGTGCGCGCGCCCCGCGCCCGGATCTCCTGGATGTTGGAGACGATCTTGTCGTGCAGGACCGAGCGTCCGCGCGGCGAGGGCACCACCACGACCACCGGCAGGTCCTGCTCGATCAGCGCGATCGGCCCGTGCTTCAGCTCGCCCGCGGCGAAGCCCTCGGCGTGCATGTACGCCAGTTCCTTGAGCTTGAGGGCGCCTTCCAGGGCGACCGGGTAGCCGACGTGCCGTCCCAGGAACAGCACCGTGTTCTTGTCGGCGAGGGAGCGCGCCAGCCGGCGCACCGGCTCCATGGTCTCCAGGACCCGCTCGACCTCGTCGGAGATCCTCGACAGATCGCGGATGACGACGTGGATCTCGTCGCCCCACTTGGTGCCGCGCACCTGGCCGAGATACAGGGCCACCAGGTAGCAGGCGACGAGCTGCGTCAGGAACGCCTTCGTGGAGGCCACCGCGACTTCCGGCCCCGCATGCGTGTACAGGACCGCGTCCGACTCCCTGGGGATCGTCGAGCCGTTGGTGTTGCAGATCGCCAGCACCTTGGAGCCCTGCTCACGGGCGTGTCGCAGGGCCATCAGGGTGTCCATGGTCTCGCCGGACTGGGAGATGGCGATGACCAGGGTGCGCGGGTCGAGGATGGGGTCCCGGTAGCGGAACTCGCTGGCCAGTTCGACCTCGCAGGGGATCCGCGTCCAGTGCTCGATGGCGTACTTGGCGATCAGCCCGGCGTGGAAGGCGGTCCCGCAGGCGACGATCACCACCTTGTCGACCTCGCGCAGTTCGGCGGGCGAGATCCGCAGCTCGTCCAGGCACAGCGAACCAGCCGCGTCGATACGGCCGAGGAGCGTGTCGGCGACCGCCTTGGGCTGCTCGGCGATCTCCTTGAGCATGAAGTAGTCGTAGCCGCCCTTCTCGGCGGCCGAGGCGTCCCAGTCGACGTGGTAGGAGTGCACGTCGGCGGGCCGGCCGTCGAAGCCGGTGACCGTGACGCCGTCGCGGCGCAGTTCCACCACCTGGTCCTGGCCCAGCTCGATCGCGGACCGGGTGTGGGCGATGAACGCGGCGACGTCCGAGGCGAGGAAGGCCTCGCCCTCGCCGACGCCGACGACCAGCGGCGAGTTGCGCCGCGCGCCCACGACCACGTCGGGCTCGTCGGCGTGCACGGCGACCAGGGTGAACGCGCCCTCGAGGCGCCGGCACACCAGCCGCATCGACTCCGCGAGGTCCGCGGTCGCGGAGAACTCCTCGGCGAGCAGATGCACGACGACCTCGGTGTCCGTCTCGGATTCGAGGGTGTGGCCCCGTTCCTCCAACTCGGCGCGCAGCAGCGCGAAGTTCTCGATGATCCCGTTGTGGACGACGGCGACGCGGCCCGCGTTGTCGAGGTGCGGGTGCGCGTTGGGGTCGTTCGGCGCGCCGTGGGTGGCCCACCGGGTGTGCCCGATGCCGGTGGTGCCGGTAGGCAGCGGCCGGTCGACCAGCTCCTTCTCCAGGTTGACCAGCTTCCCGGCCCTCTTCGCGGCGGCAAGCCCGCCGTCCGCGAGCACGGCGACGCCCGCCGAGTCGTAGCCCCGGTACTCCAGGCGCTTCAGCCCGGCCATCACGACGTCGAGCGCCGACTGCGATCCCACGTAACCCACGATTCCGCACATGATCCGCAGCCTACGGTCCGACGCCCGCCGATACCCGCCCTCGCGTGCCCGAAATCGGAAATTCCCACCGGGGTACGAACGCCGGACAGCCTCAAAGTGCACAGGTCGCAGCCGGGGTCGACAATCGGCCATTTTCGCCGAGTGGGTCACTGCACCGCCTGTCTGGAAGGGTGGCCGTGCCGGACGAGAACGACGAGCGAACGGACTGACCACGAGGCACAGGGGCGGGCGCAGTCCAGATCCGCCCGCCCCTGTGGCAGGTCGGGCCCGGACGGTGGGCCGCGCGGCACGTGACGCAGCCCACCCCCCACCCCGTTCGAACTCCGTTAACAATGGACTGTGATCTCTCCGGTCTCCTCGATGCCCCGGAGCGCCCACCGGCCCAGGCCGGAGGCGACTCCCTACGTCGACCTCACCCGTGCCGAGTGGAGTGCGCTGCGCGACAAGACGCCGCTGCCGCTGACCGCCGAGGAGGTCGAGAAGCTGCGCGGTCTGGGTGACGTCATCGACCTCGACGAGGTGCGGGACATCTATCTGCCGCTGTCCCGGCTGCTCAACCTGTACGTGAAGGCCACGGACGGCCTCAGGGGCGCCCTCAACACCTTCCTCGGCGAGCAGGGATCCCAGTCCGGGACGCCGTTCGTGATAGGCGTCGCCGGCTCCGTCGCCGTCGGGAAGTCCACCGTGGCCCGTCTTCTCCAGGCCCTGCTGTCCCGCTGGCCGGAGCACCCGCGGGTCGAGCGGGTGACGACGGACGGGTTCCTGCTGCCCACGCGGGAACTGCAGGCGCGGGGCCTGATGGCGCGCAAGGGGTTCCCCGAGTCGTACGACCGCCGCGCGCTCACCCGTTTCGTCGCCGACATCAAGGCCGGCAAGGACGAGGTGACCGCGCCCGTCTACTCCCACCTGATCTACGACATCGTCCCCGGCCGGAAGCTCACCGTGCGCCGCCCGCACATCCTGATCGTCGAGGGGCTCAACGTCCTCCAGCCCGCCCTGCCCGGCAAGGACGGCCGCACCCGGGTCGGTCTCGCGGACTACTTCGACTTCAGCGTGTACGTCGACGCGCGCACCGAGGACATCGAGCAGTGGTACCTCAACCGGTTCCGCAAGCTGCGCGAGACCGCCTTCCAGGACCCCTCGTCGTACTTCCGCAAGTACACCCAGGTCTCCGAGGAGGAGGCCCTCGACTACGCCCGCACCATGTGGCGCACCGTCAACAAGCCCAACGTGGTGGAGAACATCGCTCCCACCCGCGGCCGCGCCACCCTGGTGCTGCGCAAGGGCCCGGACCACAAGGTGCAGCGGCTGAGCCTGCGGAAACTCTGACGGCTACCCTGCGGGGATGCTGCATCTGCGTCTGATCACCCCCACCGAGCGGACGGCGGAGGTGGTACGTCTGATCGAGGGGACGGTCGGCACCACGCACCTCGTCGTCATACCGGGTGCCGCCCGCAACCCCGCCGGGGACGTCGTGATGTGCGACGTCGCGCGCGAGGCCGCGGACGAACTCCTCAGCGCGCTCCAGGAGCTGGGCCTGGAAAGCACCGGTTCGATCGCCGTCGAGACCATCGACCTGTCGCTGTCCAAGCGGGCCGGCAAGGCCGAGGCGGAGGCCCCGGGCGAGGGCGCGGACGCGGTGCTGTGGGAGCACCTGACGGAGGCCACGCACGAGGAGTCGACGCTGTCGATCACCTACCTCGCGTTCATCACGCTGGCCACCGTGATCGCGGCGTGTGGTGTGGTGCTCGACAACGCGATCCTGATCGTGGGCGCGATGGCGGTGGGTCCGGAGTTCGGCCCACTGGCGGGGATCGGTACGGCGTTGGTGCAGCGGGCGCCCCGGCTCGCGCTGCGCTCGCTGACCGCGCTGCTGGTGGGGTTCGCGGTGGCGATGGCCGTGACGGTGGGGTTCAGCCTGTTCATGGACGCGGTCGGCCTGTTCAGCGAGGAGCAGCTGGAGAGCGCCCGGCCCAACACCGGCTTCGTCTACGCCCCCGACTGGTTCTCCTTCGTCGTGGCGGTCCTCGCCGGAGCCGCCGGCACGCTCTCCCTGACCTCCGCCAAATCCGGCGCCCTCGTCGGGGTCGCCATCTCCGTGACGACGGTCCCGGCCGCCGCCAACGCGGCCGTCGCGCTGAGCTACGGCGACACCGGGCAGACCTGGGGTTCCACGAAACAGCTCCTGCTCAACCTGCTGGGCATCGTGGTGGCGGGGACGCTCACGCTGCTGGCCCAGAAGTGGTTGTGGGGCAGGCAGAGGGAACGTCGCAGCGCCGGGTAAGGGGCGCGCCCGAAAGGGGCGCGGGGAACTGCGCGACAAGCCACGAACAACCCGCAGCCCGCTGACGGCGGAACCCGGCAGCCCCTGCCCGGAAACGACAACTACCCCAGCGCCGACTTCACCGCATCCGCCAGCCGTCCCGCCACCGACCGCGCCTGGTCGATGTCCGCGGCCTCGACCATGACCCGTACGAGGGGCTCCGTGCCCGACGGCCGCAGCAGCACCCGCCCGGTCGCGCCCAGCTCCCGCTCCGCCTCGGTCACGGCGGCGGCCAGGTCCGGGGACGAGCCGACCCGGGACCTGTCGACGTCCGGCACGTTGACCAGCACCTGCGGCAGCCGCTCCATCACGGAGGCAAGCTCCCGCAGCGTACGGCCGGTCTGGGCGACCCGCGCGGCCAGCAGCAGGCCGGTCAGTGTGCCGTCGCCCGTAGTGGCGTGGTCGAGGATGATGACGTGGCCGGACTGCTCGCCGCCGAGCGCGTAGTCCTTCTCCTTCATCTCCTCCAGCACGTACCGGTCGCCGACCGCTGTCTGCACGAGCTGGATGCCCTCGCGCTCCATGGCCAGCTTGAAGCCCAGGTTGGACATGACCGTGGCGACGACGGTGTCGGAGCGCAGCGCGGAACGTTCCCGCATCGCCAGCGCGAGCACGGCGAGGATCTGGTCGCCGTCCACCTCCTCGCCGGTGTGGTCCACGGCGAGGCAGCGGTCGGCGTCACCGTCGTGCGCGATGCCGAGGTCGGCGCCGTGCTCGACGACGGCGGCCTTCAGCTTGTCCAGGTGGGTGGAGCCGCAGCCGTCGTTGATGTTGAGGCCGTTCGGCTCCGCGCCGATGGTGACGATCTCGGCGCCCGCGCGCGTGAACGCCTCGGGCGAGACCCGGGAGGCGGCGCCGTGCGCCTCGTCGAGGACGATCTTGAGCCCGTCGAGACGGTTCGGCAGGACGCCCAGGAGATGGGCGACGTACTGGTCGAAGCCGTCGTCGTACGGCGTCGCCCGGCCGACCCCGGCCCCGGTGGGCCGGTCCCAGGGGGCGCCGGTGCGGTGCTCCTCGTACACGGCCTCGATCCTGTCCTCGAGCTCGTCGGCGAGCTTGTGGCCGCCGCGGGCGAAGAACTTGATGCCGTTGTCGGGCATGGCGTTGTGGCTGGCGGAGAGCATCACGCCGAGGTCCGCGCCGAGCGCGCCCGTCAGATACGCCACGGCCGGGGTGGGCAGCACGCCGACCCGCAGCACGTCCACGCCGGCGCTGGCGAGACCGGCGACCACGGCGGCCTCCAGGAACTCCCCGGACGCGCGCGGGTCCCGTCCGACCACCGCCTTCGGCTTGTGGCCCTCGAACGTGCCCGCCTCGGCCAGTACGTGCGCCGCCGCGGCGGACAGGCCGAGCGCCATCTCGGCCGTGAGATCCGCGTTGGCGACACCGCGCACGCCGTCCGTGCCGAAGAGTCGTCCCACTGTGGTGTCCTCCGAACTTGCTGCGAATGTGCGGCTCTTGCCGAGTGTCCGAACAGGGGCGGAATACGTACGTCCCGCCGACGTCGTCCGCCGACGTCACCCGGATGCCGTAGTCCCGCGAACGTACATCCTGTGGACGTATGTGCCACAGGACGCATGTCTCGCCGACGCATGTCCCGCCGACGTACGTCCCGCGGCCGCTACGCCCCACTGGCCCACGTACCGCGGCCCTGTCCTGTGATGGCTTCCCCGAAGCCCCCGCCGGGACTGTCGGGATTGCTCCATAAGCCCCAAAAAGCCGGGGATAAGCACCGTCCCCCGTAAACGAACCGCCCCGGCGGCACGGAACGTGCTGCCGGGGCGACGCGTGCATGCGCACAGCAGGCAGGGGGTCGCCCGCTGTGACCAGCGGACGCGATTAGCGCTTGCTGTACTGCGGAGCCTTGCGGGCCTTCTTCAGACCGGCCTTCTTGCGCTCGACCGCACGGTCGTCGCGCTTGAGGAAGCCGGCCTTCTTCAGCGGGCCGCGGTTGTTGTCGACGTCGGCCTCGTTCAGGGCACGGGCGACACCGAGGCGCAGGGCACCGGCCTGACCGGAGACACCGCCACCCGCGATACGGGCGATGACGTCGTAACGGCCCTCGAGCTCGAGCACCTTGAAGGGCTCGTTGACCTCCTGCTGGTGCACCTTGTTCGGGAAGTAGTCCTCGAGCGTGCGCCCGTTGATCTTCCACTTGCCGGTACCCGGGACGATCCGGACGCGGGCGATGGCGTTCTTGCGGCGGCCCAGGCCGGCGGCCGGCTGGGGCTCACCGAAGCGGGAGGCGAGGGACTCGGAGGTGTACTCACCCTCCAGCGGGACCTCGGTCTCGGTGGTGTAGCTGTCGATGTCAAGCTCTTCGAGCGGCTGCTCGGCAGTGGTCTCGGCCACGATTCTCCTCAGATTCTCTTCAGTCTTAGGGGGTGGCCGGACTTACTGCGCGACCTGGGTGATCTCGAACGGCACCGGCTGCTGGGCGGCGTGCGGGTGCTGGTCACCCTTGTAGACCTTCAGCTTCGTGAGCATCTGACGGCCCAGGGAGTTCTTGGGGAGCATGCCCTTGACGGCCTTCTCGATGGCCTTCTCGGGGTTGTTCGCCAGCAGGTCGTCGTAGCGGATCGAGCGCAGACCACCCGGGTAGCCGGAGTGGCGGTACGCCATCTTCTGGGTCCGCTTGTTGCCGGACAGGTGGACCTTGTCCGCGTTGATGATGATGACGAAGTCACCAGCGTCCACGTGGGGCGCGTAGATGGGCTTGTGCTTGCCACGCAGGAGAGTGGCAGCGGTGGTGGCGAGACGGCCCAGGACGACGTCCTGCGCGTCAATGACGTGCCACTGACGCGTCACATCGCCGGGCTTGGGGCTGTACGTACGCACGGTTCGTAGCCTTCGCTTCTTCAGTGAGGTTCCTGACAAGGTCACCGAAGACGATCACGACAGCCCTGACCGCACAGCGGTGACGCAAGCCGCGTGCTGGTCGCTGGTCATCGGCCCGGTGGACCGGTGTAAGGGCCCCTCACGTGAGAATGAGCAAGCCAATACACACAACGAACAGCCAGGATAACGGCGCCCATGAGAAGGGTCAAAACGAGGGCTTCGCCGCTGTTGCGCCTCGGGGCCGGTGGCTGTGCGGTTGCTGTGCGGGTTACCGAAGGGGAACAAGCGTGCCCGTGGCCCGTCTAAGATGCGCCGCATGAGTTATGGGCAGGGGGAGCCCCAGTGGGATCCCTGGAAACCGAGTTCCCAGCAACCCCAGTGGGGCAGTCAGAGCGGTTCGCCGGACTGGGCCGCGCTCGCCGAGGCCTCGGAGGCCCGCAACAAGCGCCGCCGGCTGCTGATGATCGTCGGCGGCGCCCTGGCCACGGTCGGGATCGGCGCTGCCGTCGCCGTGGCGGTGGTGTCCGCGAACGGCGGCAGCGAGGCCTCGAACAGGCCGGCCGGCGCCCTGCCGAGTACCGCGCACATCCCGAGTGGGAGCGCCGACGCCGCCCCGTCCTTCGCGCCGACCTCGGCCCCTCCGCCGCTGAATCCGATGGACTTCATATCCAGCGCGAAGAAGGACACGGCCCCGATCAGCGCGGACACGCTGTTCCCCGGCACCCAGCTGACCGTGGGCACGAACGTCTACAAGAAGGGCGCCACCGCCTCCACCACGAACTGCGCGTCGGCCGCCCTCCGCACCTTGCCCGCGGTGCTCACCAGGAACGGCTGCACCCGCCTGATCCGCGCCACCTACACGAAGGACGGCGTCGCGGTCACGGTCGGCGTGGCCCTGTTCGACACCGCGGCCAAGGCGACGAAGGCCAGGCAGGAGGCCGACAACAAGAGCATCATCGCGTCGCTGAGCGGCCAGGGCGTGCCCGCGTTCTGCCGTACGGCCGTCTGCCGCTCCACGACCAACACCTACGGCCGCTACGCGTACTTCACGCTCGCCGGGTTCACGGGCGGCAAGGACGTGACGACCAAGGACGCCAAGGTCTTCCAGGCCGGCGACGACCTGGCCGAGTTCGCGTTCCGCCAGATCCGCCGCCGCGGCGAGGCCCAGGCGTCGGCGGCGGCCAACCAGTGACCTGCCGCACCGCCGCCGGGGGCGAGGCCGTCGGGCCGGTCAGGGAACCGGTCCGGCCCGGCCGGCGGCGGCCCACGCCGAGCTGACCGGCTGCTCCGCACCACGGCACCCCGGCACCCCGGCCCCCGTGACCTGCGGTGCCCGGCCGGGAGGGCCCGGATGATGCCGGACACCCGCACGGCCGCCCAGGTCGGCGTGGCCGTGCGGGTGTGGGCTCGGCGGGCGCTATGCCGGGCCGGGTGTCAGCCGAGGTGTGTGGGCACCGAGACGCGGACCGCCCGCTCGGGCAGGTGAACGCCGCAGTCGACGCGCACGCCCGCCGGGACCTCGTTGTGCGATCCCAGCTGCGCGTGGTCCCCGACCACCGCCTCGACGACGCTGGTGCACTCGCCGACGACCGCGTCGCGCCCCACCACGGACCGCTGGACCAGCGCCCCCCGGCCGATGCGCGCCCCGGGCAGGACGACGCTGCCCTCCACGACGGCCCCCGCCTCCACCACGGCGCCGTCGCACACCGCCGTGCCTCCCGTCAGCACCGCCAGCGGGTCGACCCGCGCCCCCGGCAGGATCAGGGCGTCCCCGGTCGGGCCGGGGAGCGCGGGCGAGGACACATGGCCGCGCACCAGGTCGGCGGACCCGGTCACGAAGGCCGACGGCGTTCCGAAGCGGAAGCGACGGACCGTGATCGGCTACACCACGACGGGGGACACGACCCTACCTCGCCACCCTCGCCCTAGATGTTCTGTCCGGGGAGGTTGTGGACGGGGTGAGCCAGGTCTCGGCTGAGGGATCTTGAACAGGTGAGGGCCTTCCGGTTCGGCGTGGATTGCGGCGTCTACACCAACAGAAAGGCCCTCGTGCCCCACCGTAATGCACCCCTGACCGAGACCGGACGCCTTCGCTTGGCCCGCTGCGTCGTCGAGGACGGCTGGAGTCTGCGCCGGGCCGCCGAGCGCTTCCAGGTTTCGCCGACCACGGCCCAGCGGTGGGCCGACCGCTACCGCGCGCACGGGGAGGCCGGGATGAGTGATCTGTCCTGCCGACCGCACACGAGCCCGCGTCGCACCCCGACTCGCACCGAACGGCGGATCATCAAGGTCCGCATCCTGCGCCGCTGGGGACCGGCCCGCATCGCGCACCTGCTGCACCTGGTGCCTTCGACCGTGCACCGTGTCCTGACCCGCTACGGCCTGGCCCGTCCTGTCCCATCTGGACCGGGCAACGGGATGTGTCATACGCCGCTACGAACGCGACCGCCCCGGCGAACTGGTTCAGATGGCGTCCCGCCGAGTGGTGTAGCCGATCAAGCTGACGGAATCCCCAGGTCGCGGCCCGAATCGCCTTCGCCGGAGGCCCTGTTGAGGCTCGTCGGGCCGGGACCAGCGGTGATCGCACGACGGCCCGCAGCGGTACGTACCGGACGGCTCCGAAGCGGAAGCGACGGACCGTGATCGGCTACACCACGACGGGGGACACGACCCTGGTTCACGTGGACATCAAGAAGCTCGGCAACATCCCCGATGGCGGCGGCCACAAGGTCCTGGGCCGGGCAGCGGGTGTCGACGTTCAGTTGTGAGTGCACCACCCGGTACACGCGAACGTGCACAATGCGCCGTACTCCAGAGCGCCGGGGCCACCCGATAGCCAGCCGCCTCCGGGACAGGGGCCGCGGTCAAGGGTGGGGGCGAAGCCCCATCGCATGGCGACGCCCGTAGGGCGCCCTTGACGGCGGTTCCTGTCCCGCATCCTGACGAAGCAGGTGGCCACGGCGCCCCCACCGGCTCGAAGCTTGGGCGCATCCCGCCAGGCCACACGGCCGTGAACTGACCACCGTCCGATCCTCCGCCAGCAGTCGGTTCAGCACCCGGCCCCCGGCATCGTCCGCTTGTTTCGCGCCTCCCTGTTCCGCGCCGCCAGCAACTCGTCGGCCGGGTAGCCGACCTCCTCCAGCGTGAGCCCGTGCGGGCGTACGACATGCACCGCTGAGTCCCGTACGCCGGCGGCCAGCACCTTGGCGGGCCAGTCGGGCGGGCGGTGGCCGTCGCCGACGAAGAGCAGGGCGCCGATGAGCGAGCGCACCATGTTGTGGCAGAACGCGTCGGCCCGGACGGTGGCGGTGACGATGCCGTCCGCGCCCCGCTCCAGGCTCAGCTCCTGCAGCGTACGGATGGTCGTCGCGCCCTCCCGCCGCTTGCAGTACGCGGCGAAGTCGTGCTCCCCGAGCAGCCCGCGGGCCGCCTCGTTCATGGCGTCGACGTCCAAGGGCCAGTCGTGCCACAGGACGTGGTGGCGCAGCAGCGGATCGACCCCGCCGGGGTTGTCGGTGACCCGGTAGGCGTAGCGCCGCCAGATCGCGGAGAAGCGGGCGTTGAAGCCGGTTGGGGCCTCGCGCAGGGCCCACACCCTGACGTCCTTGGGCAGCCGTCCGGCGAGCCTCTTGAGCAGCTTCCCGCGGTGTTCGCCCCACACCTGAAGCGGCAGATCGACATGGGCGACCTGCCCCCGGGCGTGCACCCCGGCGTCGGTCCGTCCGGCGACGGTCAGCTCGTACGTCTCCTGGGAGCGGGTGACGGTGCGCAGGGCGTCCTCGATCTCCCCCTGCACGGTCCGCCTGCCGCCGGCCTGCTTGGCCCATCCGTGGAACTCGGTGCCGTCGTAGGACAGGTCGAGGCGGATGCGGACGTAACCGGGCTGTACTTCGTCACTCACGTGGGAATCCTCTCAGGTACGCGAAAGCGGGCCCGCCCGGCTAGGGCGGACCCGCTCAGCGCGAGGTGGAACCTCAGGCGTCCTTCGACTCCTCGGCAGCGGCCTCCTCGGCCGGCGCCTCGGTGGTCTCGTCGGCCTTGGTCTCGTCGGCCTTGGCCTCGGACTCCTTGACGGCACGCTTGGTCGCCGCCTCGGCCTCGCCGACCGCCTTCTGCCGGACCGTCAGCGCCTCGACCAGCTCGATGACGGCCATGGGCGCGTTGTCGCCACGGCGGTTACCGATCTTGGTGATGCGGGTGTAACCACCCGGACGGTTCTCGTAGCGCGGGCCGATCTCGGTGAAGAGCGTGTGGACGATGCTCTTGTCCGTGATGACCTGGAGCACCTGACGACGGTTGTGAAGGTCGCCCTTCTTCGCCTTGGTGATCAGACGCTCGGCGTACGGGCGCAGGCGGCGGGCCTTCGCCTCGGTGGTGGTGATACGACCGTGCTCGAACAGCGACTTCGCGAGGTTCGCGAGGAGGTGCTTCTCGTGCGCGGCACTGCCGCCCATGCGGGCACCCTTGGTGGGCTTCGGCATCGTGTTTCTCCTAGGTGTCTGCCCCGGCCGTGTCAGGTACCGGGGTCAGTATCCGAGCGGGCGGTTGCCCGTCGGAGATCCGGGCCCCGCAGGGGCCCGGAGGGGCCGCGCCCCGTCAGGGGCGCGGGGCTCTACTCATATGCGGCTCCGCCGCGTGGGCGCGACCAGCCACAGCGGGCCCGCAGCCGAAATCCGGCGTCCTCGCGGAGCGCCTAGTACTGCTCGGTCTCGACGAACCCGGCGTCCGCGTCGTCGTCCGCACCGAAGGCGTCCGCAGCCGCGGTCGGGTCGAATCCAGGCGGGCTGTCCTTGAGCGCCAGGCCCATGCCGGCCAGCTTCGCCTTGACCTCGTCGATCGACTTCGCACCGAAGTTACGAATGTCGAGGAGGTCCGCCTCGGAGCGCGCGACAAGCTCACCCACGGAGTGGATGCCCTCACGCTTGAGGCAGTTGTACGACCGAACGGTGAGCTCCAGCTCCTCGATCGGCAGCGCCAGGTCGGCGGCAAGCGCAGCGTCCGTCGGGGACGGGCCCATGTCGATGCCCTCGGCGTCGATGTTGAGCTCGCGGGCCAGACCGAACAGCTCGACCAGCGTCTTACCGGCGGAGGCCATGGCGTCACGCGGACGCATCGCCTGCTTGGTCTCGACGTCGACGATCAGCTTGTCGAAGTCGGTGCGCTGCTCGACACGGGTGGCCTCGACCTTGTACGTGACCTTGAGCACGGGGCTGTAGATCGAGTCGACCGGGATACGGCCGATCTCCTGGCCCACCTGCTTGTTCTGCACGGCGGAGACGTAGCCGCGACCGCGCTCGACGGTCAGCTCCATCTCCAGCTTGCCCTTGCCGTTGAGCGTGGCGAGGACCAGATCGGGGTTGTGCACCTCGACACCGGCCGGGGGCGCGATGTCGGCGGCGGTGACCAGACCCGGGCCCTGCTTGCGCAGGTACATCACGACAGGCTCGTCGTGCTCCGAGGAGACGACCAGCTGCTTGATGTTGAGGATCAGGTCGGTGACGTCCTCCTTGACGCCCGGCACGGTGGTGAACTCGTGCAGGACGCCGTCGATGCGGATGCTGGTGACAGCAGCGCCGGGGATCGACGACAGGAGCGTACGGCGGAGGGAGTTGCCGAGGGTGTAGCCGAAGCCCGGCTCCAGCGGCTCGATCACGAACCGGGAGCGGAACTCGTCGACGACCTCTTCGGTCAGCGAGGGACGCTGAGCGATCAGCATGTGTGGATCAGATCCTTCAGTCGGGGGCGCCCGCTATATGACGCCCGACCACACCGCACCCGGAGGGGTGCGGGTATTGCAAGGGTACGGGCGGCACGACCCGAAACGGGAGCGTACCGCCCGAATCCTCAGCCAGGCCCTGCCTCAGACGCGGCGGCGCTTCGGCGGCCGGCAGCCGTTGTGCGGGGTCGGGGTGACGTCCTGGATGGAGCCGACCTCGAGGCCCGTGGCCTGCAGGGAGCGGATCGCGGTCTCACGACCGGAGCCCGGGCCCTTGACGAACACGTCGACCTTGCGCATGCCGTGCTCCTGGGCGCGGCGGGCGGCCGACTCCGCGGCCATCTGCGCGGCGAACGGCGTGGACTTCCGGGAGCCCTTGAAGCCGACGTGGCCGGCGGAGGCCCAGGAGATCACGTTGCCGGACGGGTCGGTGATCGAAACGATGGTGTTGTTGAACGTGCTCTTGATGTGCGCGTGACCGTGAGCGACGTTCTTCTTTTCCTTGCGGCGCACCTTCTTGGCAGCGCCCTGACGTCCCTTGGGGGGCATCCTTTAACTCCTACGGGAGGTGGTCGGTCCTACAGCGAAGACCGTGGACAGGTGTCCGCTGCGGACTACTTCTTGCCCGGCTTCTTCTTGCCGGCGATGGCGCGACGCGGGCCCTTGCGGGTACGGGCGTTGGTGCTGGTGCGCTGACCGCGGACGGGCAGACCGCGACGGTGACGCAGACCCTGGTAGGTACCGATCTCGACCTTGCGGCGGATGTCGGCCTGGATCTCGCGACGGAGGTCACCCTCGGTCTTGATGTTGTTGTCGACGTACTCGCGGATCGCGACCAGCTGCTCCTCGGTCAGGTCACGAACACGGGTGTTCGGGTCGACGCCGGTCGCAGCCAGCGTCTCCTTCGAGAGGGTCCGGCCGATGCCGAACACGTAGGTGAGGGCGATCTCCACGCGCTTTTCGCGCGGGATGTCGACACCGGAAACGCGTGCCATTCAATGGCTCCTGGTGATCTTCGGAGGTCTTCCACAGGACCGGTTCCCAGCCGCCGTATCAGGTACGAACTGGGTCCCCGGCCTCCGAACCGGGGGTGTCAAGTCGCCTCAAGCGGCTTGGGCCCTGCGTATGAACAAATTCAGCTCGCGTCGCGCGAAACTCTGCGATAGCGGTGCAGAGGGTGCGGTCGCTCGTGCGTCAGCCCTGGCGCTGCTTGTGGCGCGGGTTCTCGCAGATGACCATGACCCGGCCGTGACGGCGGATCACCCTGCACTTGTCGCAGATCTTCTTGACGCTCGGCTTGACCTTCATGGGATGTGAGGTTCTCCGGGTCAGTTGCCGGCGGCCCCGCTCACGCGGGACGTGGGCAAGATCTACTTGTAGCGGTAGACGATCCGGCCACGCGTCAGGTCGTACGGAGACAGCTCCACCACGACCCGGTCGTCAGGGAGGATGCGGATGTAGTGCATACGCATCTTGCCGCTGATGTGTGCCAGGACCTGGTGGCCGTTCTGGAGCTCGACCTTGAACATGGCGTTCGGAAGAGACTCGACGACAGTGCCCTCGATCTCGATGGCACCTTGCTTCTTGGCCACGCTTCGCCCTTCGAATCGACTACCTTGATCGACTCATGGTGCGCCATACGCGTGCATGCGGACATGCGGATGCACAAGAGCCGACGAGTCAGTCTACGTCAGCGCACCCGGAAAAACGAATCGCGAAAGTCTGCCCCATCGGGGTGATCGCTATGCACGGGGGGACGGTTCCTTGACCGACGTCAGCCCAGCGGATCCGGCGCCGCCGTGACCCCGTGCTCGGCGAGCTTCGCCTTGCCCCCGTCGGGAGCCGTCAGCACCAGGGGGCCCTCCTCCGTGAGGGCGACGGAGTGCTCCCAGTGGGACGACCACGTGCCGTCCGTCGTGATGACCGTCCAGTCGTCCGACAGGACCTCGGTCTTCGGGGTGCCGAGCGACACCATCGGCTCGATCGCCAGGCAGAAACCGGGCACCAGCTTCGGGCCCTTGCCGCGGCGCCGGTCGACGTAGTTCAGCAGGTGCGGGTCCATGTGCATCTCGGTTCCGATGCCGTGGCCGCCGTAGTCCTCGATGATCCCGTACCGGCCGCCGCCCGGCTTCGGCTGCCGCCGGATGTACGTCTCGATGGCCCGGGAGACGTCGACGAGGCGGTGGCCCTGCTTCACCGCCGCGATGCCGGCCCACATCGACTCCTCGGTCACCCGGGACAGCTCGATGAGCTCCGGGGCGTGGCCGGAGCCGACGAACGCGGTGAACGCGGCGTCGCCGTGCCAGCCGTCCACGATCGCGCCGGCGTCGACGGAGATGATGTCGCCGTCCTTGAGGACCACCTCGTCGGAGGGGATGCCGTGGACGACGACCTCGTTCACCGAGGTGCAGATGGTCGCCGGGAAGCCGCCGTACCCAAGGAAGTTCGACTTCGCCCCGTGCTCCGCCAGCACCTTGCGGGCGACCTCGTCCAGGTCCTTCGTCGTGGCGCCCGGCACAGCCGCCTCGCGCGTGGCCGCGTGCACGGCGGCGACGACCAGCCCCGCCTCACGCATCTTGGCGATCTGCTCGCGGGTCTTGATCTGCACCATGGGGGCTGCGGCCTTTCTGGACCGGGGAGAGACGGACACCAACAAAGATACGGTGCGGCGCGTCCAGCCCGTCCGGCGCTTGAGGAGGCCGTCGGGCCGGCACCCGCGTCCGGGGGCGCAAAGCGGTGGCACCGCACACGTCGGCCGCGGCCCCCGTCGGGGAACCGCGGCCGTGGAGTGCCGGGAGCGACTACCTGTCGCCCACCTTCTGCCGGAGCGCCTCCATCGCGCGTGCCGTGACCTCTTCCACCTTGCCGAGGGCCGAGATCGTGACCACCAGGCCCTGGGCCTTGTAGTAGTCGATGATCGGCTCGGTCTGCGTGTGGTAGACCTCCAGTCGCTTGCGCACCGTCTCCTCGGAGTCGTCGTCCCGCTGGTACAGCTCGCCGCCGCAGATGTCGCAGACGCCCTCCTGCTTCGGCGTCTTGTACGACACGTGGAACACGTGCGACGAGTCGTTGCGGCACACCCGGCGGCCCGCGATGCGCTTGACGACCTCGTCCTCGGGGACCTCCAGGTCGAGCACCGCGTCCAGCTTCATGCCTTCGGCCTCGAGCATGTCGTCGAGCGCCTCGGCCTGCGAGACGTTGCGCGGGAAGCCGTCCAGCAGGAAGCCGCCCTGCGCGTCCGGCTGCTCCATGCGGTCCTTGGCCATCGCGATGGTGACCTCGTCGGGCACCAGGTTGCCCGCGTCCATGTAGGACTTCGCGAGTTTCCCGAGCTCTGTCTGCCGGCTGATGTTGGCGCGGAACAGGTCGCCCGTGGAGATGTGCGGGATCGACAGGTTCTTGGCGAGGAACGCGGCCTGCGTCCCCTTGCCGGCACCGGGCGGCCCGACGAGCACGATTCGCATCAGCGGAGGAACCCTTCGTAATTGCGCTGCTGGAGCTGGCTCTCGATCTGCTTCACCGTCTCGAGGCCGACACCCACGATGATCAGGATGCTGGTGCCACCGAACGGGAAGTTCTGGCTCGCCCCGAAGCCGACCAACGCCACTGTCGGTACGAGAGCGATCAGACCCAGGTACAGCGAACCCGGCCAGGTGATCCGGTTGAGTACGTACGACAGGTACTCAGCGGTGGGCCGACCGGCCCGGATGCCCGGGATGAAGCCACCATACTTCTTCATGTTGTCCGCGACTTCCTCGGGGTTGAACGAGATCGCCACGTAGAAGAACGCGAAGAACACGATCAGCAGGAAGTAAAGGGTGATGTAGATCGGGTGGTCACCCTTGGTGAGGTTCTGCTGGATCCAGGACTTCCACCCGGAGTTGCCCCCGGCGAACTGCGCGATCAGCGCCGGGATGTAGAGCAGCGACGACGCGAAGATGACGGGGATCACACCCGCCTGGTTGACCTTGAGCGGGATGTACGTGGACGTGCCGCCGTAGGAGCGGCGGCCGATCATCCGCTTGGCGTACTGCACGGGAATGCGCCGCTGCGCCTGCTCGACGAAGACCACCAGGCCGACCATGACCAGGCCGACCAGGATGACCGTGCCGAACTCGATCCAGCCGCCGGCCAGGGTGCCCTGCTTCTTGATCGCCCACAGGGCGGACGGGAAGGTCGCGGCGATCGAGATGAACATCAGGATGGACATGCCGTTGCCGATGCCGCGGTCGGTGATCAGCTCGCCGAGCCACATGACGACGGCGGTACCGGCGGTCATGCAGATGACCATCGTGATGGTGCTGAAGATCGACTGGTCGGGCACGATCGAGGACGCCACCGGGCAGCCCGAGAACAGGGCGCCGCTGCGGGCGGTGGCCACCAGACCGGTGCCCTGGAGGATCGCCAGCGCCACCGTCAGGTAACGGGTGTACTGCGTGATCTTCGTCGTACCCGCCTGGCCCTCCTTCTTCAGGGCCTCAAGGCGCGGGATGACCACGGTCAGCAGCTGGAGAATGATGCTCGCCGTGATGTACGGCATGATGCCCAGCGCGAAAATCGTGATCTGCAGCAGCGCGCCGCCGCTGAACATGTTGACCAGACCGAACAGGCCCTGCTGTCCCTTGGCCACGTCGATACAGGTCTGAACGTTCTTGTAGTCGACGCCGGGGATCGGGATGTGCGTACCGACCCGGTACATCACGATGATCCCGAGCGTGAAGAGCAGCTTCTTGCGCAGGTCGGGCGTCCTGAACGCCCGGGCGAACGCGGTGAGCACGGTGCCTCCTGCGACCCCCGCGCAACTGCGTCAAGGGTGACGGTCTGAGTTTCCGACTGAACAAGGACAACAACGACATACGTAACGGCCAACTGCCGCCCCGGGTGCCCGAACCGCGACACCCGGTGAAACTGGGCAGTGCAGGCCACCATACCGGCGAGACTGCCCCCTTGGAACGACCGACCGGGGATACCCCTATGTGAGAGGTATCCCCGGTCGGGATCGTTCAGGTCATCGAGACGCCCGAAAGTTTCAGACGAGCTCGGTGACGGTACCGCCGGCGGCGGTGATCTTCTCCTTGGCGGAGCCGGAGACGGCGTCGACCGTCACCTGCAGCGCCACGGAGATCTCGCCCTGGCCGAGCACCTTGACGAGCGCGTTCTTGCGAACGGCACCCTTGGCCACCAGACCCTCGACGGTGACCTCGCCGCCCTCGGGGTAGAGCGCGGCCAGCTTGTCGAGGTTCACGACCTGGTACTCGGTCTTGAACGGGTTCTTGAAGCCCTTCAGCTTCGGGAGGCGCATGTGCAGCGGCATCTGGCCGCCCTCGAAGCGCTCCGGAACCTGGTAGCGGGCCTTCGTGCCCTTGGTACCACGACCGGCCGTCTTACCCTTCGACGCCTCACCACGACCGACACGGGTCTTGGCGGTCTTGGCGCCCGGGGCGGGACGGAGGTTGTGGATCTTGAGCGGGTTCTGCTCCGCCATGATCAGTCGACCTCCTCGACCGTCACGAGGTGGCGGACGGTGTGCACCATGCCGCGGAACTCGGGACGGTCCTCCTTGACGACCACGTCACCCAGGCGCTTGAGGCCCAGGGAACGCAGGGTGTCGCGGTGGTTCTGCTTGCTGCCGATGTAGGACTTCGTCTGCGTGATCTTGAGCTGCGCCATGATTACGCACCCGCCCCGGCACGCGCACGCAGCAGGGCCGCGGGGGCGACGTCCTCGAGCGGCAGACCACGGCGGGCCGCGATCTCCTCGGGACGCTGCAGGCCCTTCAGGGCCTCCACGGTCGCGTGCACGATGTTGATCGCGTTGTCGGAGCCGAGCGACTTCGACAGCACGTCGTGGATACCGGCGCACTCGAGCACGGCACGCACCGGACCACCGGCGATAACACCGGTACCGGGCGACGCGGGCTTGAGCAGCACGACGCCGGCAGCCTTCTCACCCTGGATCGGATGCGGGATGGTGCCCTGGATCCGGGGGACCTTGAAGAAGTGCTTCTTGGCCTCCTCAACGCCCTTGGCGATGGCGGCCGGCACCTCCTTGGCCTTGCCGTAACCGACACCCACGGTGCCGTCACCGTCGCCCACCACGACCAGCGCGGTGAAGCTGAAGCGACGACCACCCTTCACAACCTTGGCGACGCGGTTGATCGCGACGACGCGCTCAACGTACGCGGTCTTCTCGGCGGCAGCAGCGCCGCCGTCACGGCCCTTCCGGTCCCGCCGCTCGCCGCCACCGGCACCGCCACCGCGGCGCTGGGGTCCAGCCATTGGAATTACCTCTCTCTGTTTCCGCTAGCTACGGCAGGCTCAGAACTTGAGCCCGGCTTCGCGGGCGGCGTCCGCCAGGGCGGCGATGCGCCCGGCGTACTGGTTGCCACCACGGTCGAACACGACAGCCTCGACACCGGCGGCCTTGGCACGCTCGGCGACCAGGGCGCCGACCTGCTTGGCCTGCGCCGACTTGTCGCCCTCGCCACCGCGGACCGACGCGTCCAGAGTGGACGCGGAAGCCAGGGTGTGGCCCTTGAGGTCGTCGATCACCTGCGCCACGATGTGGCGGTTGGAGCGGGTCACGACCAGACGGGGACGCTCCGCCGTACCGGACACCTTCTTGCGGATCCGGATGTGACGGCGCTTGATCGCGGCGCGCTTGTAGGCGTCGCCCTTGAGGATCTTCTGCCCGTATGCCATGGCTTACTTACCCGCCTTTCCGACCTTGCGGCGGATGACTTCGCCCTCGTACTTGACGCCCTTGGCCTTGTACGGGTCGGGCTTGCGCAGCTTGCGGATGTTGGCCGCAACCTCGCCGACCTTCTGCTTGTCGATGCCCTCGACCTGGAAGCGGGTCGGGGTCTCCACCTTGAAGGTGATGCCCTCGGGCGCCTCGACGGTGATCGGGTGGCTGTAGCCGAGCGCGAACTCGAGGTTCGAACCCTTGGCCGTCACGCGGTAACCGACACCGCTGATCTCGAGCTTCTTCACGTAACCCTGGGTCACGCCGGTGATCATGTTCGCCACCAGCGTGCGGGACAGGCCGTGCAGGGCCTTGTTCTGACGCTCGTCGTTGGGGCGGGTCACCTGCAGGGTGCCGTCCTCGCCCTTGGCGATGTCGATCGGCGCGGCAACGGTGTGGGTCAGTTCGCCCTTGGGGCCCTTGACCGAGACCGTACGGCCGTCGATGGTGACGTCCACGCCGGCGGGAACCGCGATGGGGAGCTTGCCGATGCGCGACATAGCTGTTTCCTCCGTTCCCTTCTGCTACCAGACGTAGGCGAGGACTTCCCCACCCACGCCCTTCTTGCCGGCCTGCTTGTCGGTGAGGAGCCCGTGAGACGTGGAGATGATCGCCACGCCGAGGCCGCCGAGCACCTTCGGCAGGTTGGTGGACTTCGCGTACACCCGGAGACCGGGCTTGGAGATCCGCTTGATGCCCGCGATGGAGCGCTCACGGTTCGGGCCGAACTTCAGCTCGAGGACGAGGTTCTTACCGACCTCGGCGTCCTCGATCTTCCAGCCCGTGATGAAGCCCTCCTGCTGGAGGATCTCAGCGATGTGCGACTTGATCTTCGATGCCGGCATCGTCACGGAGTCGTGGTATGCCGAGTTCGCGTTACGCAGACGCGTAAGCATGTCTGCGATCGGATCAGTCATGGTCATGAATTGGCCTTCGGCCTCTCTCGCCGGGGTTTCCTGGTGCGCCATCCCTCTCCCCGATCCGAGACGGGACGGGTGCGGCGCGGTGGACCTACGGCGTAGTAAGTCGTACGGGCGGCAGACGCCCAACCCCACAAGCCTAAGGCATGCGGAGAAGGACCCCTGCCGACCCAGATGCTTACCGAGAGCTTCCGGAATCCCTAAAAGGGGGATTACCAGGAGCTCTTGGTCACGCCCGGCAGCTCGCCACGGTGAGCCATCTCACGAAGGCACACGCGGCACAGGCCGAACTTGCGGTACACGGAGTGCGGGCGGCCACAGCGCTGGCAGCGGGTGTAGCCACGCACACCGAACTTCGGCTTGCGAGCAGCCTTAGCGATCAGAGCCTTCTTCGCCATCTCGCTCACGCCTCCTTGAACGGGAAGCCGAGGTGACGAAGGAGCGCACGGCCCTCAGCGTCGTTGGTCGCCGTGGTCACCACGGTGATGTCCATACCCCGGGTGCGGTCGATCTTGTCCTGGTCGATCTCGTGGAACATGACCTGCTCCGTGAGACCGAAGGTGTAGTTGCCACGGCCGTCGAACTGCTTGGGGGACAGACCGCGGAAGTCGCGGATGCGCGGCAGCGCGAGCGACAGGGTGCGGTCCAGGAACTCCCACATGCGGTCGCCACGGAGCGTGACGTGGGCACCGATCGGCTGGCCCTCACGCAGCTTGAACTGCGCGATGGACTTGCGGGCCTTGGTGACGGCCGGCTTCTGACCGGTGATCGTGGTGAGGTCGCGGATCGCGCCCTCGATCAGCTTGGAGTCGCGGGCGGCGTCGCCCACACCCATGTTGACCACGATCTTGACGAGGCCGGGGATCTGCATGACGTTCTCGTACTTGAACTCGTCACGCAGCTTGCCCGCGATCTCCTCGCGGTACTTCTGCTTCAGACGCGGAGTCGTGGTGGTAGCCATCAGATGTCCTCACCCGTCCGCTTGGCAACGCGGATCTTGTTGCCCTCGTCGTCGAAGCGGTAACCGACACGCGTGACGACCTTGTTGCCGTCCTTCTCCACGACGAGCTGAACGTTGCTCACGTGAATCGGGGCCTCGGTCGTGACGATGCCACCGGCCTGCGAACCGCGAGCGGTCGGACCGGCCTTGGTGTGCTTCTTGACCCGGTTGACACCCTCGACCAGGACACGGTCCTCGCGGGGGTAGGCCGCGATGACCTTGCCCTGCTTGCCCTTGTCCTTGCCAGTGATGACCTGGACCAGGTCGCCCTTCTTGATCTTCATGCTTACAGCACCTCCGGAGCCAGCGAGATGATCTTCATGAACTTCTTCTCGCGCAGCTCACGCCCGACCGGGCCGAAGATGCGGGTGCCGCGAGGGTCGCCGTCGTTCTTCAGAATGACGGCGGCGTTCTCGTCGAAGCGGATGTACGAGCCGTCCGGACGGCGGCGCTCCTTGACGGTGCGAACGATGACCGCCTTGACGACGTCACCCTTCTTCACGTTGCCACCGGGGATCGCGTCCTTGACGGTGGCGACGATGACGTCACCGATGCCCGCGTAGCGGCGACCGGAGCCACCGAGCACACGGATGCAAAGGATCTCCTTCGCACCAGTGTTGTCGGCGACGCGCAGTCGCGACTCCTGCTGGATCACGTCTATCTCCTGATCGTCTGCCGGTTCCCTCCGGGGCCTGCCCGGAGAGCCTGGCGGAACTGTCCTGCGAGGTCTGCCACGCAGGAATTACTTGCGCCTCTACAGGCGGAAACCCTCTCCGCCGGGGGCGGGACCGCGCTGACGGCGGCCGCAGGCCGTCGGGCCGGGCCCCGCGAAGGACTCGCGGGCCGGCCGGACCGCCTGGCCTCGGCCTCCCCGGGCCTCGCCCGCCGGCCGGAGGCCGAGGGCGGGTGCCCGGGGGCGGGGGCGTCAGCCCCCGACGGGGTACCAGGGGCGGCAGCCCCTGGCGGGGTCAGCGGGGGCTGAAGCCCTCGCTTATTACTTCGCCTTCTCGAGGATCTCGACGACGCGCCAGCGCTTGGTCGCGGACAGCGGCCGGGTCTCCATCAGGAGGACGCGGTCGCCGACACCCGCGGCGTTCTGCTCGTCGTGCGCCTTGAGCTTGTTCGTACGGCGGATGACCTTGCCGTACAGGGCGTGCTTCACGCGGTCCTCGACGGCGACGACGACGGTCTTGTCCATCTTGTCGCTGACGACGTAACCCTCACGGGTCTTGCGGAAGCCGCGCGCCTCAGTGTTCTCAGTCACGTTGTTCTCGCTCATCAGGCGTTCTCCACCGTTTCGATGCCCAGCTCACGCTCGCGCATCAGGGTGTAGATCCGCGCGATGTCCTTGCGGACCGCCTTCAGACGGCCGTGGTTCTCGAGCTGGCCCGTCGCCGCCTGGAAGCGGAGGTTGAACAGCTCTTCCTTGGCCTCGCGGAGCTTGCCCAGAAGCTCCTCGTTGCCCAGCTCGCGCAGCTCGGACGCCTTGGTACCGGCCGACATCACGCTTCACCTGCCTCGCGCTTGACGATCCGGCACTTCATCGGCAGCTTGTGGGCCGCACGGGTCAGCGCCTCACGGGCGATCTTCTCGTTGGGGTACGACAGCTCGAACATCACGCGTCCGGGCTTGACGTTGGCGATCCACCACTCCGGAGAACCCTTACCGGAACCCATGCGGGTCTCGGCGGGCTTCTTGGTGAGCGGACGGTCCGGGTAGATGTTGATCCAGACCTTGCCACCACGCTTGATGTGACGCGTCATGGCGATACGAGCGGCCTCGATCTGGCGGTTCGTCACGTACGCCGGGGTGAGCGCCTGGATGCCGTACTCGCCGAACGCAACCGTCGTGCCACCCTTGGCCGCGCCGTCGCGCTTGGGGTGGTGCTGCTTGCGGTGCTTGACCCTACGGGGGATCAGCATTTCGGTCAGGCCTCCGTTCCGGTGCTCTCAGCCGGAGCGGACGCGGGAGCCTCGGCCTTGGGGGCCTCGGCGCCGGCAGCCTGCTGCGGCTTGCGACCGCGCCGCTCGCCACCGCGGCCACCACGGGCCGGGCGGTCGGCGCCACCACGGGCCGGGCGGTTGCCCGCACGGGCGGCGGCGTTCTCGGCGCGGACCTCGGCGATGTTCTTGACGTCGCCCTTGTAGATCCAGACCTTCACGCCGATGCGGCCGAAGGTCGTCTTGGCCTCGAAGAAGCCGTAGTCCACGTTCGCGCGGAGCGTGTGCAGGGGCACGCGGCCCTCGCGGTAGAACTCCGAGCGGGACATCTCGGCGCCGCCGAGGCGGCCACCGCACTGGATCTTGATGCCCTTGGCGCCCGCCTTCATCGCCGACTGCATGCTCTTGCGCATGGCGCGGCGGAAGGAGACGCGGGAGGAGAGCTGCTCGGCAACGGCCTGGGCCACGAGCTGAGCGTCGGTCTCGGGGTTCTTGACCTCGAGGATGTTCAGCTGGACCTGCTTGCCCGTGAGCTTCTCGAGGTCGCCGCGGATGCGGTCGGCCTCGGCGCCACGGCGGCCGATGACGATGCCCGGACGCGCGGTGTGGATGTCCACGCGAACGCGGTCACGGGTGCGCTCGATCTCCACCTTGGAGATGCCGGCGCGCTCCATGCCGGACGTCATCATCCGACGGATGGCGACGTCTTCCTTGACGTAGTCCTTGTAGAGCTTGTCGGCGTACCAACGCGACTTGAAGTCGGTCGTGATACCGAGCCGGAACCCATGCGGGTTTACCTTCTGGCCCATTACCGGGTTCCTTCCTTGCTGCTGACGACCACGGTGATGTGGCTGGTCCGCTTGCGGATCCGGTAGGCACGGCCCTGGGCACGCGGACGGAACCGCTTCAGGGTCGGGCCCTCGTCGACGAAGGCCTCGGAAACGAAGAGGCTGTCGACATCGGTGTGGTCGTAGTTGTGCGCGGCGTTGGCGATGGCGCTGTCCAGCACCTTGCCCACCGGCACCGAGGCGGCCTGCGGAGCGAATCGCAGGACGGCCTGGGCCTCCGTGGCGTTCATGCCACGGATGAGGTCCACCACGCGGCGGGCCTTCATGGGCGTGACGCGGATGTACCGCGCCTGGGCCCTGGCTTCCATGGTTGTCCCTTCAGTTACTTACGTGTCTGAATGCGATCCGCTACTAGCGGCGCTTCGACTTCCGGTCTTCCTTGACGTGGCCCCGGAAGGTGCGGGTCGGCGAGAACTCGCCGAGCTTGTGGCCGACCATCGACTCGGTGACGAACACCGGGATGTGGGTCTTGCCGTTGTGCACCGCGATCGTGTGGCCCAGCATGGCCGGGACGATCATGGAGCGGCGGGACCAGGTCTTGATGACGTTCTTGGTGCCGGCTTCGTTCTGCGAGTCCACCTTCTTCATCAGGTGGTCGTCGACGAAGGGCCCCTTCTTCAAGCTACGAGGCATCTCAACCCGTCCTTAGCGCTTCTTGTTCGTCTTGCGGCGGCGGACGATGTACTTGTTGCTCGCCTTCTTGGGAGAACGCGTACGACCTTCCTTCTGGCCCCACGGGGACACGGGGTGACGGCCACCGGAGGTACGGCCCTCACCACCACCGTGCGGGTGGTCGACCGGGTTCATGACCACACCACGGACGGTCGGGCGAACGCCCAGCCACCGCTTGCGGCCGGCCTTGCCCCAGTTGATGTTGCTCTGCTCGGCGTTGCCGACCTCGCCGACGGTGGCGCGGCAGCGGACGTCGACCAGGCGGATCTCACCGGACGGCATGCGCAGGTGGGCGTAGGCGCCCTCCTTCGCGAGCAGCTGCACGGAGGCACCGGCGGAGCGGGCGAACTTGGCGCCGCCACCGGGACGGAGCTCGATCGCGTGGATCGTGGTACCGACCGGGATGTTGCGGAGGGCCAGGTTGTTGCCCGGCTTGATGTCGGCCCCGGGACCGTTCTCCACGGTGTCGCCCTGCTGCAGGTTGCGCGGGGCGAGGATGTAGCGCTTCTCGCCGTCGGCGTAGTGCAGCAGCGCGATGCGCGCGGTGCGGTTGGGGTCGTACTCGATGTGCGCGACCTTCGCCGGCACGCCGTCCTTGTCGTGACGACGGAAGTCGATCACGCGGTAGGCGCGCTTGTGGCCACCGCCCTGGTGGCGGACGGTCACACGACCGGAATTGTTACGGCCGCCCTTGCTGTGCAGGGGACGGACCAGCGACTTCTCCGGCGTGGACCGCGTGACCTCGACGAAGTCGGCGACGCTGGCGCCACGACGGCCCGGCGTAGTCGGCTTGTACTTGCGGATACCCATTTCTCAGTCCTCGTCCGATATCGGACGATCCGGACCGCCCTTAGGCGGTCGGACCGCCGAAGATGTCGATACGGTCGCCCTCGGCGAGGGTCACGATCGCGCGCTTGGTGGCCGCACGCTGGCCGAAGCCGGTGCGGGTCCGCTTGCGCTTGCCCTGGCGGTTGATCGTGTTGACCCCGGTGACCTTGACCGAGAAGACCGCCTGGACGGCCTGCTTGATCTGGGTCTTGTTGGCACTCGGGTCGACGACGAACGTGTACTTGTTCTCGTCGAGGAGCGCGTAGCTCTTCTCGGAGACGACCGGCTTGATCAGGACGTCACGGGGGTCCGTGTACGCCTTGCTCAGCGGGGTCTCGACGGTGTTCTTGCCCTCCGCGGCGTGACGACGCGCCTTGGCGACGCGCGCGGCCTTGGCGGCCTTGGCGGCCTTCGAGGCAATGGCGGGGTGACGGATAGCCATCAGACCTCGCTCCCTTCGGTGTCAGTGGCCTTCGGGCCGGACACGAAGGACTCGAAAGCGGCCTGGGTGAAGACCACGTCGTCGGAGACGATCACGTCGTACGTGTTCAGCTGGCCCGGCTCCAGGATGTGGACCTGGGGCAGGTTGCGAGCGGACAGCACGGCCTTCTCGTTCTCGCGGTCGACGACCAGCAGCACGTTCTTGCGCTCGCTGATCTTGGCGAGGAGAGCCTTGGCGGCCTTGGTGGAGATGTCCGACTCGACCACGTCGGTCACGACGTGGATGCGGTTGTTGCGGGCCCGGTCGGTGAGGGCGTGGCGCAGGGCCGCGGCCTTCATCTTCTTCGGGGTCCGCTGCGAGTAGTCGCGCGGCACGGGACCGTGCACGACGCCACCACCGGCGAACTGCGGCGCGCGGGTCGAACCCTGGCGGGCGCGACCGGTGCCCTTCTGGCGGTACGGCTTCTTGCCGCCACCACGGACCTCGCCACGCGTCTTCGTCTTGTGCGTGCCCTGGCGGGCAGCGGCCAGCTGTGCGACGACGACCTGGTGGATCAGCGGGACGCTGACCTTCTCAACGCCGAAGATCTCCGCGGGGAGCTCGACGGAACCGGCCTTCTCGCCCGCCGGCGAAAGGATGTCAACAGTGCTCATCGGTTACCTCAGGCCCCCTTGGCCGCGGTGCGGACCAGGACGAGGCCGCCGTTCGGACCGGGAACCGCGCCCTTGATGAGCAGCAGACCCTTCTCCGCGTCAACGGCGTGGACGGTCAGGTTCTGGGTGGTGACGCGCTCGTTGCCCATGCGACCGGCCATGCGGACGCCCTTGAACACACGGCCCGGGGTGGCGCAGCCACCGATCGAACCGGGGGAGCGGTGCTTGCGCTGGGTGCCGTGTCCGGCGCCGAGGCCCTTGAAGTTGTGACGCTTCATGACACCGGCGAAGCCCTTGCCCTTGCTCTTGCCGGTGACGTCGACCTTCACACCGGCCTCGAACACCTCAGCGGTGATCTCCTGGCCGAGGGTGTACTCGGAGGCATCCGACGTGCGGATCTCGACGAGGTGACGACGCGGGGTGACGTCGGCCTTGGCGAAGTGACCCTTGAGGGGCTTGTTCACCTTGCGCGGGTCGATCTCGCCGAAGGCGATCTGGACGGACTCGTAGCCGTCGACGTCGTTCGTACGGACCTGGGTGACGACGTTCGGCCCGGCCTTGACGACGGTGACCGGGACAACGCGGTTGTTGTCGTCCCACACTTGCGTCATACCGAGCTTCTCGCCCAGGATGCCCTTGATCTGCTTAGCCATCTCTTCAGATCACCGGCCTCAGAGCTTGATCTCGATGTCGACGCCGGCCGGGAGGTCGAGTCGCATCAGAGAGTCAACGGTCTTGGGGGTCGGGTCGAGGATGTCGATCAGGCGCTTGTGCGTGCGCATCTCGAAGTGCTCGCGCGAGTCCTTGTACTTGTGCGGCGACTTGATGACGCAGTACACGTTCTTCTCAGTGGGCAGCGGCACCGGGCCCGCGACCGACGCACCAGTGCGGGTCACCGTCTCGACGATCTTCTTCGCCGAGGAGTCGATGACCTCGTGGTCGTAGGCCTTGAGCCGGATGCGGATCTTCTGTCCCGCCATGGCTGCTTCGTAGTCCTGTCTCTCTTACGCTCTGGAACCCGGCGTTCTCTGCCCTCGTCCTCCGACCCACGCGGTCGGGCGTGTCGCACCCCCGCTGACACAGATGTCCCTTGTTCGAACATCCCTGCGGGATTGCGCACGGCCCTGCGAACCGCGCCGACCGGGACCAAAAGGCCCACCGGGTGCCTGGTCGGCGCCGCGCCCACGCTTCCCGAAAGATTCCCGTACGTCCGCCCCAGCGCTGCCGTCAGGCAGTTAGGACGACGAGTACTGTGGGACTCGCTTCCGGTCCTCCCGGCGGGAGGCGCGCAGCATCAACACTCGACCGAGCAACTCCGACAGTTTGCCATAGGGGGCGGGGGGCTGGCCAATCGGGCCGGAGAGATTACCCCGAGGGTGACGTAGGTCAAACCCTGGCGTCCGCCCGGCGCGCCGAGAGGAGAGGCCGCAGCCGATCCGGCGGACCTCGGCGAGTCAAGGCGCCCGACCTCACGTGGGCCCCGCGCGAGGCTCCCGCGACCGTGCCTGTCACGGCGCCCCGGCCGGGCGATTCCCTGCCGTTTCGCAGGTCACTCGCCTCAGGACAGGCTAGCTTGCGCTCTGATCAGGGCAGGCACGCCAGGAGGTCCCGTGATGGTAAAGGTACGGCTCGAGACCAGCCGCGAACACATCGCCGAGCTGGCTCGGCTGCGGGATCCCATCGGCGCTGTCGAGGAGCTGGTCTGGAACGCCCTCGACGCCGACGCCGGCCGTGTCGTCGTCGTACTGGAGCGGAACGACCTCGGAGGCGTGGAACGGGTCCGGGTCGAGGACGACGGCAGCGGAATGTCGGCCGAGCAGTGCGAGGAGTACTTCCGTCCGATCGGGGCCTCCTGGAAGAAGAGCGCCCAGGGCACTCCTGTGAAGAAGCGGGCGCTGCACGGCAAGAACGGCAGGGGCCGAGTACGCGCCTTCGCGCTCGGTGTCCAGGTCCGCTGGACCAGCGTCAGCGACGGAATCGCCGGGCGGCAGCGACTGGTGATCGAGTCCGACCGGCACTGCATGGACGAGTTCGACATCAGTGAACCGGAGCCCACCACAGCCCCACCGGGCACCCTCTTCGAGGCGTTCGGCAGCGCGCAACTGGACGTGCTGGCGGAGGAGCGCACCAGGTCATCGCTGACTGCGGCGTTCGCAACGTACCTGGAGAAGTATCCGGACGTCCGCATCGAGTACGACGGCCACGAGCTGGACCCGTCCTCGGAGCAGCTGCACGTCCGCAACTACGCCCTGAACTTGGACGGTGAGCGGGCTGGTGAGCCGGCACAGCTCAAGGTCATCGAGTGGCGCAAGCCGGTGACCCGCGCGCTTTTCCTCTGTGACGGGGAGGGCATGTCACGGATCCAGTTGAAGCCCGGCATCCAGGCCCCGGGATTCGAGTTCACGGCCCACCTCCAGTGGCCTGGTTTCGACGAGCTGGACGCCGATGAGCTCGCCTTCGCGGAGTGGGCTCCCAGCGGCGTGCCGGCCGAGGTGGTCGCGATGGCCCGTGAACACCTGAGGAGTCACTTCCGCTCACGAGTGGACGAGCGTCGGCGGGAACAGGTCGGCCAGTGGCAGGAGGAGGGCATCTATCCGTACGCCGGAGAGCCCGCCGACGAGCGGGAGCGGGCCGAGCGGGAGACGTTCGATGCCGTCGCCACGACCGTCGTCCGGCACCTGCCCAGGTACACGCGGGCCCGCAAGACCACCTTCGCGCTCCTGAGGTCCGTCCTGGCTCACGAACCGGGAGACGTCCTGCGGATCGCCGAGGAATTGTTCACCCTCTCCAAGCAGGAGCAAGAGGAACTGGCCCGCCTGCTGGACCGTACACCGTTGTCCGCCCTGATCAAGGCATCGGCCGCAGCCACCGACCGGCTGGACTTTCTGGCAGCCTTGGAGCACCTGGTCTTCGACGGCGGCGCCAGACAGCGTGTCAAGGAGCACGGTGAGCTGCACCGCATCCTGGAGAAGGAATGCTGGGTCTTCGGCGAGGAGTACGGCCTGCACGCCAGTGACCGCAGTCTGAACGAGGTCCTGCGGCAGCACTGCCGGCTCCTTGGGCGCGAAGATCTCGTGCCGGCCGAGACCGTGGTGATGGAGGACGGCCGCAGAGGCCGCGTCGATCTCATGCTGTCCCAGGCGGCCCGGCGCGGAAAGGGTGAGCGGCACCACCTGGTCGTCGAACTGAAGAGGCCGACTACTGTCCTGACCATGACCGAGTTCGGCCAGATCAACAGTTACGCCCAAGCCGTCGTGAACGCCGACAGATACCGGGATGCTGCCGTGACCTGGGACTTCTGGCTGGTCGGCAACAATATGGACGAAGGGCTTCGCCAACTCGCGCACCAGCACGACCGGATGCCCGGATGTGCCCTTTCCCAGCCCCGGTTCCGGATCTGGGTCAGGACCTGGGGAGAGATCATCGAGGACTGCCAGGAGCGGCTGCGCTTCTACGGCGAGCAGCTGGAGTACCAGTCGTCGACGGAGCATGCCATGGACTACCTGGTCCGCGAACATGCCGACGCGGTGAGTGAGCTGGTCGCCGACGGGACGATTCCCAGTCCGCGAAGCGTGGGCACCGCTGACATCGCACAGTGAGGTCCGGCTCCGGGCCATCGTCTTCAAGAACGGCGACCGCAACGGCTACAAGCTCGGGGGCGACGGCATCGCGGTCAACCACGTGGTCCGGCACGACATCGCCTACCGCAACGGCCATCACGGGTTCACGCACAACAGCAACCCCGGCACGATGGCCATCTCGAACAACGCCCCGTGCTGGTTCGGCGTCAGCGGGTCGAACGACAAGATCTCCGGCGAGGCCGACAGCTCCAACCAGTTCTGGACCGGCTCCAACGGCTCCCGGTGCTCCTCGTACTCGGGCGCCCTCGGCTGGTCCTTCGCCTCGAACGGCTCGCTCGTCGTCACCTTCGGGGGGAAGGTGGTGACGCCGTAGCAGTCGGTGCCACGTCTACGCGCCCCGCTCCCGGTGTCGACCGGGGTGGGGCGCGTGCAGTTGAGGATCAGCTTCCCGAGGCGTACTGCACGAAGCCGGCCCAGGCGTCCGGCTTGAGCGCGAGCTGGGGGCCGCCGACGTTCTTGGAGTCGCGGACGTGGATGGTGTGCGGGGCTATGGCGATCTCGACGCAGGAGTCGCCTTCGGTCCCGTCGCTGTAGGTGCTCTTGAACCACGCCAGCTCAGAGGTGTCTCCGGCGGAGGCTTCGGGGATCATACTTCTCCTATTACTTGCTCGATGAACGCGAGCGACTCGCCTGGCGTGAGAGCCTGGGCCCGGATGATGCCATAGCGCAGTTCGAGGATCCGGAGCTGTTTCGGGTCGAAGATCGGGCGCCCGTTGAACGCGCCATCGGAACGCCCCACAGCCGTCCCGTCAGCGAACTTCAACACCTCGATCTTGCCGTCCACGCCGGGGTGGGCGTCGGTGTCCGTCGGCATCACCTGGAAGGTCACATTGCGCAACTGCGCCACCTCCAGCAGATGTTCGAGTTGGCGACGCCGCACCATTGTGCCTCCGACGCGGCGTCGTAGCAGCGCCTCTTCCAGCACGAAGCTGAGTGACGGACCAGGAGAACGTTCGAAGATCGCCTTCCGTGCCATGCGAGCGGCCACCATGCGCTCCACCTCCTCTTCCGAGTAGGGAGGCTGGCGCGCCTCGAACAGTGCCCTGGCGTGCTCATCGGTCTGCAACAGGCCGTGGACACTGAGCCCGACGTACGCCCCGATCTCGACGGCCTGCGCCTCCAGCTTCGCCAGCTCCCGCACCTTCTTCGGGTACCGGACCTTGGCCACGTCCTCCTTCATCGCCGAGAGCAGCCCACCCGCCCCGAGCACCTCGTCCGCCCTGTCCAGATACTCGGGCCGCGGGATCCGCTTCCCGCCCTCGATCTTGTAGACGAGGTCCTCGCCGTACCCGACCGCCTTCCCGAACTCCGCGGCCCGCATCCCCACCGCCTCGCGCCGCAGCTTCAGCTGCCTCCCCACGGTGGCGATCACCGCCAGGCCCCACTCGTCGTCCGGATCCACCTCCCACCCGGGCTCGTCGGCCTCCCCTTTGAGCCGACCCGCGTCACCGTCCACGAGCATCCCGCGCCCCTCCCTCTCCCGACAGCCCGGACACCCCCGGACAACGTCCGGACAGTCACCGTACGCAACGGCGTCGTCACTGTTCACGGTAGGCGGGCGCGGCCACTCTGAGTGATGTGAATCAGGAAATCGCCGAATCCACCGACCAACTCGGCTGCGCCGTCCGGAACTTCAGCGTGCTGCTCTCCTCCACCCCGCGAGGAGCCCGTCTCGCCCGGCTCCTCGCCACCGAACAAATGCGGGCCTGGGGACTTCCGTTGGAGGCACCGGGTCAGATCGTCGCCGAGCTGGCGGCCAACGCGGTCACCCACGGGCGCGTCCCGGGGCGGGACTTCCGGCTCACGTTCTACGTGGTCGGCGACACCCTGCGGATCGAGGTCACCGACACCCGCTGTGAGCGGCGCCCCCAGCTCCGACAGCCGGCCTCCGGCTCCGAGTCCGGCCGGGGTCTGGTCCTCGTGGACGCGCTCGCGGACCGCTGGGGCGTGCGGGAGGACCGTTTCCCGCGCAAGACCGTATGGGCGGAACTGCGCTGCTCACCACCGGAACCAGCCCCCACGGGCTTCGGCCGCGGAGGCGATCTCCACTCGAAGAACCCGGGGGAGAAATGACCCCACCAAGCCCCACCCCTCCGCCCGGGGCCCACGCTCACTCGGGCGGGTGAACATCCCAGGGTCGGCTGGATTTCGCGGGCCCCGACTCCCCTACTCTCAGCGCAAACAGCCGCACACATGCATCGGCCCCCGGCCGGGAGTAGCGATCCCGATCGAGGGCCTGACCACCGAGGAAGAGGAAGCTTCCCGATGGGTACCCACGACCCTAGCGTGCCCGCGCACGCCCAGTCAGCCGTTGCCGCGGACGAACCCCACTCCCGGGCGAACGCACGCACGCGCGCCCGCCGCAGCGCCTACGGCGTCATCCACGAGAACACCCGCCACACCACCCGCTTCACGGTGATCGGCAACCACCTCGCCCAGCACCCGGAGCTGTCACTGGTCGCCATCGCGCTGGCCGTGCACATCCAGTCCCTGCCGAGCAACGCCCCCGTGGACATCAAGACGCTCGCCGAGCGCTTCCCGGAGGGGCGCGACCGGATCGCCGCCGGTTTGCGCGAGCTGGAGGCCCACGGCTACCTGCGCCGCGTACGCGAACGCACCCCCGCCGGCCGGATCGTCACCCGCACGATCAGCTGCAACCAGCCGAAGGCACCGCGCCACCAGGAGTCTGCCCACACACCCGTTCCGGTCGTCTCCACGGGGGTGGTGGACCCGCGGAACTGCAACACTCCCGGGAAATGTGTCGCACCCGCGGACTCGGCCCCCGAGGAGCACACCTCTCACAGAAAGCCCCGCGAATCCCGCAAGAAGCACCCGCTCCCGCCCGTCCCCCAACCGGCGTACCCCTCCCCCACCCTCCTCCGGACGGCCGCCGACCTCCTCGCCACCCTGCACCAGCAGGACCCCCGCCTGCTCCTCAGCGCCTGCGACACGGCCCACCTGGCCCCGGGAGTCGCCGCCTGGCTGCAACGCGGCGTACCCCCGACCGCCGTACGCCACGCCCTGACCACCGACCTCCCACCCGAGGCCCTGCGCCGCCCGGCCGCCCTCCTGGCCCACCGCCTCACCGCCCAGCTGCCACTCCCGCTCCCGTTCCGCGCACCGGCCGAGCCCCCACCCGTCCGTCACCCCCTCCGCAACTGCGACGGCTGCGACCGCGGCATCCGCGCGCCCGAGCCCGGAGCCCTCTGCCGCGACTGCCGCCCGGCAGCAACCGACCGGACCGGCGCTCCGTCCGGCCCCGGCCCTTCGTACACCCGTTGACCAGGAGGAACGCACATCAATGTTCTCGCCCCAGTACCCCAGCCGCCCCGGACGACTAACCTGGCCAGTGCACTCCCGGGAGGACTCCATGAGCACGCAGGCCGATCACGGACACGAGCTGGTCCCGCGCCCCGAGCAGACCCCGGACGCCCTGCGGGCCGCCCTCGCCGTCGTCGATCCCGGACGCCTGCCGGAGATGCAGCGGACAAAGGACGAGGCGTTCGCCAAGGCCGTGGAGTGGCAGTCCCTCACCCCGGTGCGGAGCTGGGTCCTGGCCTGGGCCAGGGACATCGAGATCGCCCGCCGCCCCGGCCTCGCCGCCCGCCACGCCCGTGCCAAGAGCAATCTGGAGCATGAGGACGCGGCCGTCGCCAGGGAGGCTTTGCGGGAGCTGAGCGCCATCCTGGACGAGGCCATGAAGGCAGTACGCGCTTGAGCTGGACCTGGGAGTACGCCTTCGGTGCGGAGGAAGCCGCCCGCACCGCCCCGCCCGCATTCCTCGCCGAGGTGGAGCGTAAGGCCGCCGAGATGGTCAGAGCGGCGGAGGCACTGTACGTACACGGCCGAAGCCACGACGGCGACGATCCGAGGGGCGGTGACATCGCCGTTCCCGGTGGCATGTTCACGTACCAGATCGTCGTGCGGAGCGAACGCGTCTACGTCGTGCAGCTCACTTACCTCGGCTGGTGAGCAGCTGATCCACCTGAGCGCCCCCCCACCTCAAGGCCCTGTCCACAGCACTGCGAAACGCACCGGAAGACGTCGCGAACCCCATCGTCGAATTCACCGCACAGGGTCTGGGCAACCGCCCCCCGGCCAAACACCTCTGGAGGAACCTGGTGGCCGTGGACCTCTCCTTCTACAAGTCCTACCTCGTTGAAGAAGTCCGTACCGAGAGCCGCGCCGAAGACATCCTGGTCGTCCGGGAACAGCGCGGCCTCAACGTCTCCGAGAATGTCCGCATGCGCATCACGGGTTGCACCGACCCGGAGGTCCTCCGCCGCTGGCTCATCCACGCCGTCACTGCTGCGAAGGCCGAAGAGATCTTCGAAGGCGGGTGACCGAACTGGTTCCCCGCCCCGAGCAGACCTCGGACGCCCTAGCCCCCCGCGAACCTCTCCCCCAGCCAGTCGAACACCACCTCGCAGTGCTGCTGCGGAGCCATCGGAGAGCAGTGCAGTTGGGCGCCCGTCGCCGCCGTGAGCTTCACGTAGTCCTTGGGGGCCCTCAGCTTGTCGTACATCTGGGGTGCCTGGCCCGGGTAGAACTGCTCGTCCTGGTAGTCGAGGACCAGGGTGGGGGCCTTGACGCGGCCCACGACGTCCGTGATCCTCAGCGACCGGACGAGGTCGGCCGGGGTGTGGAAGTCCGTGAACATCCTGCCCTTGCGGGCCGCCAGCATCGCCGGGGCCGAGAACGGCTCGAAGCGTTTCTTCAGCGTGGCCGCGTCGGCGGGGGACAGCTCCGGCACCACCTCCTTGTTCCAGACGGCGTTGGTCTCCGCCTTGTCCGGGGTGAGGATCTTCCGGAGCTCCGGAGGAAAGCCCAGCCACGGCTCCAGGCAGCCGGGCATCGCCACCAGGGCCGCGATCCGCCGCTCGAAGGCCGCCGCGCGGGGAGCCAGGCAGCCCCCCATGCTCAGCCCCGTGAGGGCGATCCTGCCGGCGTCGACGTCGGAGCGGGCGACAAGCCAGTCGACGAGCGGCCTGACCACGTTCTCCCAGCGCGGGGTGAACACCACCTGGTCGATGAAGAGCAGCCGGCCCTGGCCAGGTCCCTCGTACACGAGGGCGTTCCACCCCCGGTCCAGGGCGGCGGACACGCCGTACGTCCACATGTCGACGTTCTGTCCGTCGCTGCCGTTGGTGAGGATCACGGTGGGGCGAGCTCGTCCCGATGCGTCCGGGCGGAAGAGCCACACGGGCAGCGGGGTGCTCCCGTACGGGACCTTCGCCGTCACCGGCGCCGGGTCGCACAGCCCGCAGAAGGTGCCCCAGGCGCCGCGCCCGGCCCTGTACAGCGCCACCTCGCCGTCGGGGTCGTTGGAACCGAGGACGAAGAACAGCGCCTGGGCGTAGTACTGCGAGGCCCGCAGGGCACGGAAGCGCCGGGTCTCCCGGTCGGGTCCGCTGCCCTCCGGCGCCTTCATCAGCTGGTCGCCGAGGTTTCTGAAGATCTGGACGTACGTCTGTGCGGAGAGGCCGGCCTTGTTGATCGCGTTCACGGCGGTGAGCACCTCGCCCACCTCGCTGCTGCGCTGACCGGCCGCGCCGAGCGCCAGGAGCCCGCTGAAATTGAACTCCGGGTTGTCGAAGAGCGCCATCGCACCGGGGGCCGGGGCACCGGCCGTCGCGGAGGCGGACGCTCCGGCCACCGGCCTGTGTCCCGACGAGGTGTCCGCGGCCGTGCATCCGGCGGCCAGCAGGGCCCCGGCCGCACCGGCGAGCCCGGACAGGGCGCTGCGCCGGCTGGGTCCGGGCATGGGGGCGACCGTTGCGTTCTCCATGCCGCCCGAACGTAGAACCGTGCCCGTCGCGCCTCTCCGCACGACACCTGCCGTTCCCCCGAACAGCCTCGGGGATCAGCTCGGCCAGGGCACCATCGACGCGAAGACGAGGAGCGAGAACACAAGGGTGCCGGGTGTGGAACAACGCGAAGAGGCCCACACGACCGAAGTCGTGCGGGCCTCTTCAGGTCAGCTGACCCAGGGGGTCAGACCCTCAAGCAAGCGGAACTTACTTGACGATCTTGGTGACCTGGCCGGCGCCCACGGTCCGACCACCCTCACGGATGGCGAACTTGAGGCCCTCCTCCATGGCGACGGGCTGGATGAGCTCCACCTTCATCTCGGTGTTGTCACCCGGCATGACCATCTCGGTGCCCTCGGGGAGGGTCACGACGCCGGTCACGTCCGTCGTACGGAAGTAGAACTGCGGGCGGTAGTTGTTGAAGAACGGCGTGTGGCGGCCACCCTCGTCCTTGGACAGGATGTAGGCCTGCGCCTCGAACTCGGTGTGCGGGGTGACCGAGCCCGGCTTGATGATGACCTGGCCGCGCTCGACGTCCTCGCGCTTGATGCCGCGAAGCAGCAGACCGACGTTCTCACCGGCCTGGCCCTCGTCGAGCAGCTTGCGGAACATCTCGATGCCGGTGACCGTGGTGGAGGTCTTCTCCGGCTTGATGCCGATGATGTCGACGGTCTCGTTGACCTTCAGGACACCGCGCTCGATACGGCCGGTGACGACCGTACCACGACCGGTGATCGTGAAGACGTCCTCGATCGGCATCAGGAACGGCTTGTCGACGTCACGCTCGGGCTCCGGGATGGAGGTGTCGACGGCGTTCATGAGGTCCAGGACCGACTGGGTCCACTTCGGGTCGCCCTCGAGCGCCTTCAGAGCGGAGACCTGGACGACCGGAACGTCGTCGCCCGGGAACTCGTACTCGGTGAGGAGCTCACGGACCTCGAGCTCGACGAGCTCCAGGATCTCCTCGTCGTCCACCATGTCGGCCTTGTTCAGGGCGACAACGATGTACGGCACGCCGACCTGGCGGGCCAGGAGCACGTGCTCCTTGGTCTGCGGCATCGGGCCGTCGGTGGCGGCGACCACCAGGATGGCGCCGTCCATCTGCGCCGCACCGGTGATCATGTTCTTGATGTAGTCCGCGTGACCCGGGCAGTCGACGTGGGCGTAGTGACGCGACTCGGTCTGGTACTCGACGTGCGCGATGGAGATGGTGATACCGCGCTGGCGCTCCTCGGGCGCCTTGTCGATGTTGTCGAACGGGGTGGCCTCGTTCAGGTCCGGGTACGCGTCGTGCAGCACCTTGGTAATGGCGGCCGTGAGGGTCGTCTTACCGTGGTCGATGTGACCGATGGTGCCGATGTTGACGTGCGGCTTAGTCCGCTCGAACTTCGCCTTCGCCACTGGGGTCCTCCTGTGGAGTGGTTCTGTACGCCTTACTCATCGGCGCCAGGTGATCTTTGCTGGGGTGCCGGCCGCCGGGGTCCCCACCCGGGTGAAACGGGGGTTTGAAACCCCGGCGGTCGGTGTCAAGCCTAAAGCGTGTGAACGGGGTGCGTTACTCGCCCTTGGCCTTCGCGATGATCTCCTCGGCGACGTTCCGCGGAACCTCGGCGTAGGAGTCGAACTGCATCGAGTAGCTCGCGCGACCCGACGTCTTGCTGCGGAGGTCGCCGACGTAGCCGAACATCTCCGACAGCGGAACCAGGCCCTTCACGACACGGGCGCCGGCACGCTCCTCCATGGCCTGGATCTGGCCACGGCGGGAGTTGATGTCACCGATGACCTCGCCCATGTAGTCCTCGGGCGTGGTGACCTCGACGGCCATCATCGGCTCGAGCAGCACGGGCTTGGCCTTGCGCGCGGCCTCCTTGAAGGCCTGCGAACCGGCGATCTTGAAAGCGAGCTCGGAGGAGTCGACCTCGTGGTAGGCACCGTCGAGCAGGGTGACGCGGACGCCGGTCATCTCGTAGCCCGCGAGGATGCCGAACTGCATCGCCTCCTGGCAGCCGGCGTCGACCGAAGGAATGTACTCCTTCGGGATACGACCACCGGTCACCTGGTTCACGAACTCGTACGACATGTCGCCGCTCTCGATCGGCTCGACCGAGATGATGACGCGACCGAACTGACCGGTGCCACCCGTCTGCTTCTTGTGGGTGTACTCGACCTTGTCGACCTTCTGGCGAATGGTCTCGCGGTACGCGACCTGCGGCTTGCCGACGTTGGCCTCGACCTTGAACTCACGGCGCATACGGTCGACCAGCACCTCGAGGTGCAGCTCGCCCATACCGCCGATGACGGTCTGGCCGGTCTCCTCGTTGGTGTGCACCTGGAAGGAGGGGTCCTCCTCCGCGAGACGCTGGATGGCGACACCCAGCTTCTCCTGGTCACCCTTCGACTTGGGCTCGATGGCGACCTCGATGACCGGCGCCGGGAAGTCCATGGACTCCAGGATCACCGGGTTCTTCTCGTCGCACAGCGTCTCACCGGTGGTGGTCTGCTTCAGGCCCATGACGGCGACGATGTCGCCGGCGCCCACCGACTCGATCTCCTCACGCTTGTTGGCGTGCATGCGGTAGATCTTGCCGATGCGCTCCTTGCGGCCCTTGACGGAGTTCAGCACGGCGGTGCCGGACTCCAGGCGGCCGGAGTACACGCGGACGAAGGTCAGCTTGCCCAGGTGCGGGTCGCTCATGATCTTGAACGCCAGCGCGGACAGCGGCTCCTCGTCGGAGGGCTTGCGCTTGATGACCGTCTCCGGATCCTTGACGTCGTGGCCCTCGATGGCCTCGATGTCGACCGGCGACGGCAGGTAGCGCACGACCGCGTCGAGCAGGGGCTGGACACCCTTGTTCTTGAACGCGGTACCGCAGAACACCGGGGTGACGGTGGTGCCGGTGCCCTTGCCGGAGGCGATGGTGATACGACGGATCGCGGCGTACAGCTGCTCCTCGGAAGGCTCCTCGCCCTCCAGGTACAGCTCCATGATCTCTTCGTCGTTCTCGGCGACGGCCTCGATCAGCTTGCCGCGGTACTCCTCGGCAGCCTCGGCGTGCGTGGCCGGGATGTCGACGACGTCGTACATCTCGCCCTTGGTGGCCTCGGCGGACCACACGAGCGCCTTCATGCGGACCAGGTCCACGACGCCCTTGAAGTCGGCCTCGGCACCGATCGGGAGCTGCATGACGATCGGCTGCGCGCCCAGGCGGTCGCTGATCATGTCGACGCAGCGGTGGAACTCGGCACCGGTGCGGTCGAGCTTGTTGACGAAGCAGATACGCGGGACGCCGTAGCGGTCCGCCTGACGCCACACCGTCTCGGACTGCGGCTCAACGCCGGCAACGCCGTCGAACACCGTCACGGCACCGTCGAGCACGCGCAGGGAGCGCTCCACCTCGACCGTGAAGTCGACGTGGCCCGGGGTGTCGATGATGTTGATGGTGTGGTCGACGTTCTCCAGCGGCCAGTGACAGGTGGTGGCAGCAGAGGTGATCGTGATGCCACGCTCCTGCTCCTGCTCCATCCAGTCCATGGTGGCAGCGCCGTCGTGGACCTCACCGATCTTGTACGAAACGCCGGTGTAGAACAGGATCCGCTCGGTGGTGGTCGTCTTGCCCGCGTCGATGTGGGCCATGATGCCGATGTTGCGCACCCTGGCCAGGTCAAGCGAAGTGGTAGCCATAAGGCTTCAGTCTTCTCTCGGTTCTCGATGGGGTAGCGACTACCAGCGGTAGTGCGCGAAGGCCTTGTTGGACTCGGCCATCTTGTGCGTGTCCTCGCGCTTCTTCACAGCGGCGCCGAGGCCGTTGGACGCGTCGAGGAGCTCGTTCAGCAGACGCTCGGTCATGGTCTTCTCGCGACGGGCGCGGGAGTAGCCCACGAGCCAGCGCAGCGCCAGGGTGTTGGCACGGCCGGGCTTGACCTCGACCGGGACCTGGTAGGTGGCGCCACCGACACGGCGGGACTTGACCTCGAGGGTCGGCTTGATGTTCTCGAGAGCGCGCTTGAGCGTGATGACCGGGTCGTTGCCGGTCTTGTCGCGCAGGCCCTCCATGGCGCCGTAGACGATGCGCTCGGCGGTGGAGCGCTTGCCGTTCAGCAGCACCTTGTTGATCAGGGAGGTCACCAGAGGGGAGCCGTAGACCGGGTCGATGATGACCGGACGCTTCGGGGCGGGGCCCTTACGAGGCATTCTTACTTCTCCTTCTTGGCGCCGTAACGGCTGCGGGCCTGCTTGCGGTTCTTGACACCCTGGGTGTCGAGGGAGCCACGGATGATCTTGTAGCGAACACCCGGCAGGTCCTTCACACGGCCGCCGCGCACGAGCACGATGGAGTGCTCCTGCAGGTTGTGTCCCTCACCCGGAATGTAAGCGGTGACCTCGATGCCGCTGGTCAGACGCACACGCGCGACCTTGCGGAGGGCCGAGTTCGGCTTCTTCGGGGTGGTCGTGAACACACGCGTGCAGACGCCGCGGCGCTGAGGAGAACCCTCGAGTGCGGGCGTCTTGTTCTTCTCGACCTTGTCCTGCCGGCCCTTGCGGACCAGCTGCTGGATCGTAGGCACTACTTCTCCGGTTTCTGTGTGCCGATGGGTACAGCTAACCTGGAACGTCGCCGACCCACGCGGTCGGGTGTGTCGAATCCCGCAGATTCCCGCCGCGAGGCGAAAAGGGCGCAGATCACGGTGGCCGGTCACGGCTCCCGGTGCGGTGTGAAGGCACGCACGAGAGCCAGGGCACACCCCAGGCACAAGGTCTGAGCGTACCTACCGCACGGACTTCGGTCAAAACAAATGGAGTGGGCTCCGACACGCCGGACTTGTCCCCTTTCCCGATACCACGATCGTCGGCGTGTCCCTCCCCCCGCTCGTGAATCTCTCGCGATCAATGGGCATGACAACGGGCTGTTCGGTACCTTGATCGGTTGCCGTACGGACACGGCCGCGAGGGGAGCCGAGCGGCAGGCGCGGGTCCGGCCGGCGCCGATCGAGGGGACGGGGGAATTCATGACGGCTGCACTCCTGCCGGGCGACGGGGGGCTCGACGACCGGGTGCCCTTTCTGGCCCGTCTGGAAAGCGAGGACCGTTCGGCGCTGCTCGCTCTCGGCCACGAGCTGTCCTTCGCGCCCCGGGTCGTCCTGCTGCACCAGAGCGAGCCGTCCTCGTACGTCCTGTTGGTCACGCACGGCTGGACGAAGGTGACGGCAGCGGCCGTCAACGGGTACGAGGCCCTGCTCGCACTCAGGGGGCCTGGCGACATCATCGGCGAGTCCGCCGCCCTTACCGGCCGTCCGCGGTCCGCGACGGTGACCGCCCTGGAGCCGGTGCGGGCGGTGGCAGTCGAACGGGAGCACTTCACCGAATTCCTCACCCGCTCCCCCGCCGCCTCCTTCGCCCTGCTCGGCCTCACCTCGGACCGCACCCGCGCCGCGGACCGCCGCCGCCTGGAGTTCGCGTCGATGAGCGTACGGGAGCGACTCGCGGCGCTGCTGCTCGATCTCGCGCGGACCCACGGACGGCGCACGGACGACGGCATCGAGCTGTCCGTCCCCCTGAGCAAGCAAGAACTGGCCGGGTCCGTAGGCGCCTCCAGGGAGATGGTGCAGCGCCTGCTGAAGGAACTGCGGGAGCGGGGGGCTGTGGCGACCGGGCGGAGGGAGCTCGTCATCATGCGTCCGGACGTCTTACGCCGGATCGCGCGGGCGACAGGCGGCTGAGTGGCCGGCTTCCGCTCGACCGCGGCGACAGCGACCGGCGGCCGGTTCTCGCTCACCCGCCACGGTGGGCAGCTGAACCACCGGGCTCCACTCGGCCACCCAGGACCTACGGCCGAGCCACCGGGCTCCCCCAGCCATCGAGTCGGACAGCCACATCACCGGCTTCGGCCACGACGACCGACTGCGGAACGCCGACTCCGCTCACCCCATCGTCACCACCAGCCGAACCACGGCTTCGCTGGTACCCCCGGATGAACAGATCGTCGGCCCCCAAAGCCGTCTCCTCCCCCACCGTCATCCGTCGTCTCTGTGCACACGGTCACACTTCGAGTGGGTCATCCGCCCTCACGGCGGTGCCCCGGCCCCCGCCAAGCTGCTGCCCCGTACGGCAGCTCCTGGCGAAAGGCGACCATGACCGACCCTGTGAGCCGGACGATCCTCCTGCTCGACATCGAGAAGTACAGCGACCGGGACGACGTCGAACAGGCCTATCTGCGGCGCATGCTCTACGACATCACCGACCGTGCGCTGGAGAGCGCGGGCATCGACGAGACGCTGCGACTGCGTGCCGACCGGGGTGACTCGGTGATGGAGCTGATCGACGCCAACGCGTCGGTGACGGCGCTGCTGCGGGCCCTGCTCACCGAGGTCCCGGCGCAGCTGCGGGCGGTCAACCGCATGGCGTCGAACTCGGCGCAGATCCGGCTGCGGGGCGTCGTCGCCACGGGCTACGTCGCCGTCGACGGACACGGCGGCTGGGTCGGTTCCGACCTCAACCACGCCTGCCGGCTCCTCGACGCCCAGCTGCTGCGGGCGGCCCTGCGCGAGCGTCCGGACGACTTCGCGCTGTGCGTCTCCGAGGGCGTGCACGCGGGGATCGTGCGGCACGACCACCCCGGGATTCCGGCCACCGACTTCCACGCGGTGATCGTGGACAGCAAGAACGGACCGCTGCGGGCCTGGCTGTATGGGCCGGTACCGGGCGGCGAGGACCACAGTGATACGGGGGTGGGGGAAGCCCCGGTGCCGGGTGGCGGCTCGGGGGACCGCCCGGCGCCGGGGCAGGCGCCTCGCACGGGCGAGGCAAGCGTGCCCGGGGGCGGCGACACCCCGCAGCGGCCCGCGCAGGGAGGCGTCGTCTTCAACTTAAACGGCGGCTCCGTCTCGTTCGGCGGCAGCCAGGTCTTCGGCGACCAGCACGGCGTGTCCGGCGGCCAGGTCACCGGGGACGTGCACCTGGGCAACGGGGGTGAGCCGGCGTGACGGTGACCGCGCCCGAGACGCCCTCGTCGCACGAGCAGCATGTGGCCGCACCGGACACCGACGAGGCAGAGGAGCGGAGTCAGGAGGCACGGGCCGCCCAACGCGAACTCGTCGCGCACACCCCGGGTTTCATCCTCGGCCAGACCGCGGCCTTCGGCGGCAGTTTGGTCGGCGGCGCCCAGCACGGCGTGTCCGGCGGGCAGGTCACCGGGGACGTGTACCTGGGCGGCAGGACGGAGATCCACCACCACGGTACGGCAGATTCCCCGCACGCCTCGGGGGAGATCCCGCGCGAGCACCTCGAAGCCATCGCCGCGGTCTTCGTGGAGGGTCCCGCCTTCGCGGCCGCCCTGGAGCGGCTGCGCACGGAACGGGTGCTGGTGCTGACCGGTGCCCACGCCACCGGCCGGTACGCGGCCGCGCTGATGCTGCTGCACCGGCTGGGCGTGCCGGCCGTCCGCGCGCTGGACTCCGACACCAGCCCCGCGGCCCTGAGTACCCGGCTCACCCACCCCGGCGGGCACGTCCTGCGAGACCTCGCCGTCAGCCGCAACCGCCCCCTGCGCGACACCCATCTCTACGCCACCCGCGACCAGTTGGCGAAGCTCGACGCCTATCTGGTCGTCACGGCCGAGAGCACTCCCCACCTGCCCGGCGTCACCCCGTGCCTCTGGCAGCCGCCGGACACGGCGGCGATCCTGCGCTCCCACCTGCGCGCTCTCACGGGCACGCGAGACGACGCGGACGGTGCGGAACCGCTGCTCGCCCTCGACCCGGTACGCGCCTTCCTGGCCCGCGGGCACCACCGCCCGGCGGAGGCCGCCCGGTTCGCCGTGGAACTGGCGGCCTACGACGGCAGCGAGCCGGCCCGAGCACGGCTGGCGAGGTTCGGGCCGGCCGCGGTGGAGGAGCAGTGCCGGGACTGGCTGAGCGACGGCGGCACCGATCTGCGGGACAAGGCCTTCCTGATCTCGCTGGCCGTTTTCGACCAGGCGCCTTATGTTCTGGCCGCCGAACTGGCGGACAGGCTGTTCATGCACTTCCAGCGGCTGCAGTTCCCGGAACGGCCACCGGAGATCCCGGTGTTCGGTCCGGCCGCGGAGCAGCGCCTCCAACTGGCCCGCGCCGAGGGCGAGATGCGCAACGAGCCGACCGACTGGGGACAGGTCCCCCAGTTCACGGCGTACTTCAAGGAGGAGAGCACCGCACGCGTGCTGCTCACCGAGGTGTGGAACGGCCACCCCTCGGCCCGGCCCGCACTCGTCGCCTGGCTCAAGGAACTCGCCCGTGACGGCCGCCCCGTGGTACGGACCCGGGCCGCCGCTGCGGCCGCGCTGCTCGCGCGCGCAGACCTGCCCTCGGCGATGGCGCTGCTGATCGACGGCTGGGCCACCTCCCGCGCCTTCGGGCAGCGGGTGACCGCCGCCAATGCCCTCACGCTCGCCCAGGTCCTCGGGGCGCCGGTGGTCCTGCGGCTGCTCAGGCAGTGGTGCACCGACGGTCACGGGGGCCGCCGCTGGACGGCGATCCGGGCCTTCGCGCTGCTCGCCCCCCTCCGGCCCGACCTGGCCGGCACCGCCCTCGCCTCGCTGTCCGCACGGGCCCGGGACGACGCCAGCAGCCCGGCGGAGCGCAACAACCTGGTCGACTCCACCGCCCTGCTTCTGTCCGCCGGGACCCGCCGCGGCGAAATGCTCAGCGAGCTGGTCCGTCTGCTCTATCTGGACACCCCGGCGGTCCGCGACCTGGCGCTGGCCGCGTTCGTCCGCGCCTGCGAAAACGACGAGGAGTACGCGCTCGTCGAGTGGTACGCCGAGACCGGCATGTACGAGGCGGACAGCGCCCGTGACATGGCCACGCTCTGGCGCACCGCGCTCGGCGACCGCACCCACACGCGCCCCGCTCTGAACGCGCTGCGGTGCTGGGTGTACGTCGCCCAGCGGCGGCCGGACGCCGCCCGGGCCCTGGAGCTGCTGCTGCCCGCGCTGGTGGTGACGGCGGACGACCGCAAGCGTCTGGTCCATGAGCTGCAGACGCTCTGCGCCGCGGACGGCGGCCCGCGTCCGCCGGTCGCCGAACGCCTGCTGACCGTGCTGCACCCGTCCCCCACGCACTGAACCACCGAACGAGGAGTTGACCCATGGCGGACTTCCGCCGTCAGCCGGAGTGGCAGCAAGAGGCCGACCGGCACACCACGCTGATCGACCCCGTACTCACCGTGCGGCCCATCTCACGGTTCGACTACACCGCCCGTCGGCCGGTCACGGCGATCGACCACGCACTGGTCTTCGTCACCGCCAAGGGCACGTATGACGTGTTCGTCCCGCCGCACCGGCCGAGTCGGGCCGACGCGACGGCCCGGCGCTACACGTCGGTGTACGAGGTGGACACCGGCAGCCATCCCGTTCAGCTGGAGCTGGAGCTGCCCAGCAACGACGACGCCTTCTCCTTCGGCGTGTCCGCCGACCTGACCTGGCGCGTGGTGGACGCGGAGGCGTACGTGCGCAGTGGCGAGCGCGACGTGCCCGCGCGCCTCACCCGGGAGCTCCAGCAGCTGGCCCGCCCGGTGAGCCGCCGCTTCTCCATCGAGGACAGCGCGTCCGCGGAGGAGGCGGTGCAGCAGGCCGTCGAGGCGGGCGCCTTCGCGGCGGGCATCGGACTGGCCGTGACCTGTGTGGTGCGGCTCCGCCTCGACGACGAGGCGCTCGCCCATCGGCGCCGGCAGCGCAGCCTGCGCTACGCGTCCGAGCTGCTGGACCCCGAGCACGAGTTCCGGCTGCGCCAGGCCCGGCAGGAGCACGAGCTGGAGGCCCTGCGTCAGCGGCAGCAGCAGGAGCTGATCGCCAAGAAGATCGAGTTCTACCAGTACTGGCTCCAGCACGGTGGCGTCGCCGCCTGGGCCATCCATCTCGCCGAGCACCCCGAGGACACCCGGCTCGTCGTCAGCAGCATCCAGAAGGACCAGCTCGCGGCCGTGGAGAGCCAGTTGGAACTGCTCGCCGGAAACACGCTGGAGGACTACCAGAAGGCCGAGTCGTTCCGGTCCACGTTGCAGGCGGTCAGGAATCTCCGGATGCAGACGTCGGCCGTACTGGACGGGCGCGAGGCGCTGCCCGCGGGTCCGGGGGCAGCGCCGCCGTCGCACACCGGGCAGGAGCCCGCCGGGGCGATGCCCGGACAACCGCACGTTCCACCGCAACCGCCCGTTCCGGCCGCGCCGGTCGTGCCGGTCGTGCCGCCGCCTCCCGCGCACCCGCCCACCGAAGTGCCGCCGCGGGACTCCTCTCCGGCGGAGCAGCCATGACCGCCCCGGACACCACGCACGCGCCGCTCGCGCCGGGCGTCCGGACCGCCGAGCGGCTGCTGACCGAACTGCGCTCCGAGATCACACGCGCCGACAGCAAGGCGTCGGTGCTGGTGGCCGCCCTGGGCATGACCGCAGGCGTGTTCAGCGGACTGCTGGCCGGCCGGAACTGGTCGCCCGGCACCCTGTCGACGGCCGGGACCGTCCTGTGGTGGGCCGGGGCAGCGGCGCTCGCGCTGTCGCTGTTCGCCCTGCTGCTGGCCGTACTCCCCAGGTACAGCCGTGGAACCTGGGCTCCCGGTCGGCCTCTGTGCTACTTCGGCGACATCCAGCAGGCCGTTCGGGCGGGGCAGTTGACCACGGCGCTCGCCGAAACCGAACTCGACCCGGCCGCCGGCCTCGCGGTGGCCCTCGCCGAGACCAGCCGGATCGCCGCCCGCAAGCACCAGTGGATCCGCACCGGTCTGATCGCCTTCTGCGGCGGTTCCGTGCTGCTTCCCGCCGCCCTGCTCATCGGCTGACGTCCCCGAACAGAACGCGAGGGATCTTCCCATGACCCAGCCCGCCGCCACGCCACCTCCCCACCCGGAACCCACACCCCCGAACCCGGCCCCGCCCGACACCCCGGCAGCCGCACCCCAGTACCTCGAAGCCCCAGCCGCAGCACCCCAGTACCCCGGCACCCCCGCCACAGTCCTGGGCCATCCCGAAGCATCAGCCACACCTGCGCGCCACCCCGACGCATCCGCGGCTCCACCTGCGTACCCCGAGACATCCGTGTCGCCGCCGCCCTCTCCCACACCCCCCTACCCCGGGTCGGACATGTCCGGGCCCGGGGATCAGGCTCCCTCTCCTCCGGCGTACCCACAGGTCACGGACCTTCGGTCGTCAGAACTCGCCCCACCGGCCCCTCCCCAGGCCACGCCCCCGGGGTACCCAGCCGTCACAGCCCCGTCGTACCCGGACACGTCTTCCGTGTCCCACCCGGCGCCCCTGCCCCCGTCCCACCCGGCGACACCACCCCCGTACCACCCGGACCCGCCGGCGGCTCCGCCGTACCCGCAGACGTCGACCCACCCGCCCGTTCCCCTCCTCCCGCCGGCCCCGCCCCCGGCGGAGCCTGCCACTGCCCCCGTGGTGAACGCGTCCGACGACCTCGACTACCGGCACCGCGGGTCCCGTGTCCACGTGGCGGCCCACCAGCGAGGTGCCGACGCCACCGCTGTCGGGCGGCTGATCATGTACGTGCCGAGCTGCCTTGCGAGCTGTGCCGTCGTGGGGACGATTGCCGTGAGTGTCCTCGGTACCCTCGGCTGGCTCGTGCTGGCGGTCTGGCTGGCGTCGGGCGCCCTCGTCTTCCACCGGCCCACCGAGCTGTTCTTCGCCCGCCGGGTCCTGAAGCTCCGGCCCCCCGAGCCGCAGGAGCGGGCCCGGCTGGAACCCGTCTGGCGCGAGGTCACCGCGCGCGCCGGCATAGAGGCCCACACCTACGAACTGATGGTGGAGACCAGCGACGAACTCAACGCCACGGCTGTCGCCGGCCACGTCGTCGGCGTCACCACATACGCCCTCAACGAGATCCCCAGCAGTCACCTCGCCGCCGTACTCGCCCATGAACTCGGCCACCACACGGGCGGCCACTCCTGGGCCGGACTCCTCGGCTACTGGTACTCGCTGCCCGGCCGGATCGCCTGGCAGGTGGCCGCCGTCCTGGGCTTCGTCGCGGTCTACGTCGCCAGCCGCATCTCCACGGCGGTGGCCGTGGTCCTCGGCCTCGTGCTCGCCATCTTGGTGATCATCGTGTCATTCGCCTACTGGCCGATCACCCTCTCGCTGATCGTGGCCCCGTACTTCCTGGCCTACACCAACCGCAAGGGCGAACTCCGCGCCGACGAGCACGCGGTGGCACTCGGCCTGGCGGACGGAATGGTGGCCGTCCTGCAGCACCGCCGGGCACAGGAAAAAGCCGCGAGAGCCCGTGCAACCGAAGCCGGTGAGCGGCCCGAAGAGCCGGGCTCGCTGGCCCGTCTGCTCTCCACCCACCCCGGTACGGACAGGCGGCTGCGTGCTCTCGAGCCGTATGTCGGGGCAGCCGGCCGCTGACGACCTCAGGGACGCCGAAGGGCGGCCACCCGCACGGGGTGACCGCCCTTCGGTTCATGCTGCTCGCTTACTGGTTGTACGGACCGTAGTCGTAGTCCTCCAGCGGCACGGCCTGGCCGGAGCCCGTGCCGAACGGCGAGTAGTCGATGTCGTCGTAGCCCACGGCCGAGTACATCGCGGCCTTGGCCTCCTCGGTCGGCTCGACCCGGATGTTGCGGTAGCGGGCGAGGCCCGTACCGGCCGGGATGAGCTTACCGATGATGACGTTCTCCTTGAGGCCGATCAGGGAGTCGGACTTGGCGTTGATCGCCGCGTCCGTGAGGACCCTGGTCGTCTCCTGGAAGGACGCCGCCGACAGCCAGGACTCGGTCGCCAGCGAGGCCTTGGTGATACCCATGAGCTGCGGACGACCGGAGGCCGGGTGACCGCCCTCCTGGACCACACGACGGTTCTCCTGCTCGAACTTCGAGCGCTCGACCAGCTCGCCGGGCAGCAGCTCGGCGTCGCCGGACTCGATGATCGTCACACGGCGGAGCATCTGCCGGATGATGATCTCGATGTGCTTGTCGTGGATCGACACACCCTGCGAGTTGTACACCTTCTGGACCTCGCCGACCAGGTGGACCTGGACGGCACGCTGGCCCAGGATGCGCAACACGTCGTGCGGGTTGGTGGCACCCACGGTGAGCTTCTGGCCCACCTCGACGTGCTCGCCCTCGCTGACCAGGAGTCGGGCGCGCTTCGAGATCGGGTAGGCCGTCTCGTCGCTGCCGTCGTCCGGGGTGATGACGATCTTCTTGGTCTTCTCCGTCTCCTCGATGCGAACGCGGCCGCTCGCCTCGGAGATCGGGGCGACACCCTTCGGGGTACGGGCCTCGAAGAGCTCGACGACACGCGGCAGACCCTGGGTGATGTCGTCACCGGCCACACCACCGGTGTGGAAGGTACGCATCGTCAGCTGGGTACCGGGCTCACCGATGGACTGGGCGGCGATGATGCCGACCGCCTCACCGATGTCGACCAGCTTGCCGGTGGCCAGCGAACGGCCGTAGCACATGGCGCAGGTGCCGACGGCGGACTCGCAGGTCAGGACCGAGCGGGTCTTGACCTCCTCGACGCCGCGGGCCACGAGCTCCTCGATGAGGACGTCACCGAGGTCGGTGCCGGCCGGGGCCAGGACCTGACCGTCGACGACGATGTCCTCGGCGAGGCAGCGCGCGTACACGGACGTCTCCACGTTGTCCGCCTTGCGCAGCACGCCGTCGGCGCCGCGCTCCGCGATGTGGAGCTTGAGGCCGCGCTCGGTGCCGCAGTCCTCCTCGCGGATGATGACGTCCTGCGACACGTCCACCAGACGACGGGTCAGGTAACCCGAGTCGGCGGTACGCAGAGCGGTGTCCGCGAGACCCTTACGGGCACCGTGCGTGGAGATGAAGTACTCCAGCACGGACAGACCCTCACGGAACGACGCCTTGATGGGCCGCGGGATGGTCTCGTTCTTCGCGTTCGACACCAGACCACGCATACCGGCAATCTGACGCATCTGCATCATGTTGCCTCGTGCACCCGAGTTCACCATCATGAAGATCGGGTTGGTCTTCGGGAAGTTCTCGTTCATGGCCTCGGCGACCTCGTTGGTCGCCTTGGTCCAGATCGCGATCAGTTCCTGGGTGCGCTCGTCCTTGGTGATCAGACCGCGCTCGTACTGCTTCTGGACCTTCTCGTCCTGCGCCTCGTAGCCCTTGACGATCTCCTTCTTCGCCTCGGGAACGACGACGTCGGAGATGGCGACGGTGACACCGGAACGGGTGGCCCAGTAGAAGCCGGCCGTCTTCAGGTTGTCGAGCGTGGCCGCCACGACGACCTTCGGGTAGCGCTCGGCGAGGTCGTTGACGATCTCGGAGAGCTGCTTCTTGCCGACCTCGTAGTCGACGAACGGGTAGTCCTCGGGCAGCAGCTCGTTGAAGAGCGCACGGCCCAGCGTGGTCTTCAGCGTGAAGCTGTCACCCTGCTGCCACTCCGGCTCGCCCTCCTCGCGGACCGGCGGGGTCCAGCCGCGCGGCGGGATGGTGCCCACCGGGAAGCGGATGTCCACGCGCGCCTGCAGCGAGAGCTCGCCGGCGTCGAACGCCATGATCGCCTCGGCCACGGACGCGAACGAGCGGCCCTCGCCCTTCACGTCGCGCATCTCGCCGTCGGTGGTGAGGAAGAACAGACCGAGGACCATGTCCTGGGTCGGCATCGTCACCGGACGCCCGTCGGCCGGCTTGAGGATGTTGTTCGAGGACAGCATCAGGATGCGGGCCTCGGCCTGCGCCTCCGCGGACAGCGGCAGGTGCACGGCCATCTGGTCACCGTCGAAGTCCGCGTTGAACGCGGTGCAGACGAGCGGGTGGATCTGGATGGCCTTGCCCTCGACCAGCTGCGGCTCGAAGGCCTGGATGCCGAGGCGGTGCAGGGTGGGAGCACGGTTCAGCAGAACCGGGTGCTCGGCGATGACCTCTTCGAGGACGTCGTACACGACCGTACGGCCGCGCTCCACCATGCGCTTGGCGCTCTTGATGTTCTGCGCGTGGTTCAGGTCGACCAGGCGCTTCATCACGAACGGCTTGAACAGCTCCAGCGCCATCGCCTTCGGCAGACCGCACTGGTGCAGCTTCAGCTGCGGACCGACGACGATCACTGAACGCGCCGAGTAGTCGACACGCTTACCGAGCAGGTTCTGACGGAAGCGGCCCTGCTTGCCCTTCAGCATGTCGCTGAGGGACTTCAGCGGGCGGTTACCCGGACCGGTCACCGGGCGGCCGCGACGACCGTTGTCGAAGAGGGCGTCAACAGCCTCCTGAAGCATGCGCTTCTCGTTGTTGACGATGATCTCCGGGGCACCGAGGTCCAGGAGCCTCTTCAGACGGTTGTTGCGGTTGATGACACGGCGGTACAGGTCGTTCAGGTCGGAGGTCGCGAAGCGGCCACCGTCCAGCTGCACCATCGGACGCAGGTCCGGCGGGATGACCGGCACGCAGTCGAGGACCATGCCCTTGGGGCTGTTGGACGTCTGCAGGAACGCGGAGACGACCTTCAGGCGCTTGAGGGCACGGGTCTTCTTCTGGCCCTTGCCGGTACGGATGATCTCGCGGAGCTTCTCGGCCTCCTCCTCGAGGTCGAAGGACTCCAGGCGCTTCTGCAGCGCCGCGGCACCCATCGAGCCGTCGAAGTACGTGCCGAAGCGGTCACGCAGCTCGCGGTAGAGCAGTTCGTCGCCCTCGAGGTCCTGGACCTTGAGGTTCTTGAACCGGGCCCACACCTCGTCCAGGCGGTCGATCTCGCGCTGCGCACGGTCGCGCAGCTGCTTCATCTCGCGCTCTGCACCCTCACGCACCTTGCGGCGCACGTCGGCCTTGGCGCCCTCGGCCTCCAGCTCGGCCAGGTCGGCCTCGAGCTTCTTGGCGCGGGCCTCCAGGTCGGCGTCGCGGCGCTGCTCGATCTGCTGGCGCTCGACGGAGACGTGGGCCTCCAGCGAGGGCAGGTCGCGCTGACGGCGCTCCTCGTCGACGTACGTGATCATGTACGCCGCGAAGTAGATGACCTTCTCCAGGTCCTTCGGAGCGAGGTCCAGCAGGTACCCCAGGCGCGACGGGACGCCCTTGAAGTACCAGATGTGCGTGACGGGGGCGGCCAGCTCGATGTGGCCCATCCGCTCACGGCGCACCTTGGCGCGGGTGACCTCGACGCCACAGCGCTCACAGATGATGCCCTTGAAGCGGACGCGCTTGTACTTGCCGCAGTAGCACTCCCAGTCCCGGGTGGGGCCGAAGATCTTCTCGCAGAAGAGGCCGTCCTTCTCGGGCTTGAGGGTGCGGTAGTTGATGGTCTCGGGCTTCTTGACCTCGCCGTGGCTCCACTGACGGATGTCGTCAGCGGTGGCCAGGCCGATCCGGAGCTCGTCGAAGAAGTTGACGTCGAGCACTATGCGTCAATCCCTCTCAGGGTCGTTAAGTCTTTGGTCTGAAACGGGGGCCTGGGGGTCGGCGGGCCTCCTGGTCAGGAGGCCCGCCGGACTCCCGTCAGACCTCTTCGACGCTGCTCGGCTCGCGCCGGGACAGGTCGATGCCGAGCTCCTCCGCAGCGCGGAAGACGTCCTCGTCGGTGTCGCGCATCTCGATGGACATGCCGTCCGAGGACAGCACCTCCACGTTGAGGCACAGGGACTGCATTTCCTTGATGAGCACCTTGAAGGACTCGGGAATGCCGGGCTCAGGGATGTTCTCGCCCTTGACGATGGCCTCGTAGACCTTCACGCGGCCGGTGACGTCGTCGGACTTGATGGTCAGCAGCTCCTGGAGGGCGTACGCGGCGCCGTAGGCCTCGAGGGCCCACACCTCCATCTCGCCGAAGCGCTGGCCACCGAACTGGGCCTTACCACCCAGCGGCTGCTGGGTGATCATCGAGTACGGACCGGTCGAGCGGGCGTGCAGCTTGTCGTCGACCAGGTGGTGCAGCTTCAGGATGTACATGTACCCGACCGAGATCGGGTCCGGGAACGGCTCACCGGAGCGGCCGTCGAACAGCCTGGCCTTGCCGGACGGGAGGACCATGCGGTCGCCGTCGCGGTTCGGCAGCGTGTGCTGCAGCAGACCGGCCAGCTCGTCCTCGCGGGCACCGTCGAACACCGGGGTGGCGACGTTGGTGCGCGGTTCGACCTGGTCGGCGCCGATCGCCTGCAGGCGCTGCGCCCACTCGTCCGCCAGGCCGGAGACGTCCCAGCCCTGGCTGGCGAGCCAGCCGAGGTGGATCTCCAGGACCTGTCCCGGGTTCATTCGGGACGGCACACCCAGCGGGTTGAGGATGATGTCGACCGGGGTGCCGTCCTCCAGGAACGGCATGTCCTCGATCGGCAGGATCTTGGAGATGACGCCCTTGTTGCCGTGGCGGCCGGCGAGCTTGTCACCGTCGGTGATCTTGCGCTTCTGCGCGACGTAGACGCGGACCAGCTGGTTCACGCCCGGCGGCAGCTCGTCACCCTCCTCGCGGTCGAAGACGCGCACACCGATGACCTTGCCGGTCTCGCCGTGCGGCACCTTCAGCGAGGTGTCACGGACCTCACGGGCCTTCTCACCGAAGATCGCGCGCAGCAGGCGCTCCTCGGGGGTCAGCTCGGTCTCACCCTTTGGGGTCACCTTGCCGACGAGGATATCGCCCGCGATGACCTCGGCACCGATGCGGATGATGCCGCGCTCGTCGAGGTCGGCGAGGACCTCTTCGGAGACGTTCGGGATGTCCCGGGTGATCTCCTCGGGGCCGAGCTTGGTGTCACGGGCGTCGACCTCGTGCTCCTCGATGTGGATCGAGGAGAGGACGTCGTCCTGGACCAGGCGCTGGCTGAGGATGATCGCGTCCTCGTAGTTGTGGCCTTCCCAGGGCATGAAGGCGACCAGCAGGTTCTTGCCGAGCGCCATCTCGCCGTTCTGGGTGGCCGGACCGTCGGCGAGGACCTGGCCCTCGATGATCCGGTCGCCCTCGTTGACGATGACCTTCTGGTTGACCGAGGTGCCCTGGTTGGAGCGGGCGAACTTGGCCAGGCGGTACGTGATGTACGTGCCGTCGTCGTTGGCCGTGGTGATGTAGTCCGCGGAGACCTCCTGGACCACACCCGCCTTCTCGGCCTTGACGACGTCGCCGGCGTCGACGGCGGAGCGGTACTCCATGCCGGTGCCGACGAGCGGGGACTCGGACTTAATCAGCGGCACGGCCTGACGCATCATGTTCGCGCCCATGAGGGCACGGTTGGCGTCGTCGTGCTCGAGGAAGGGGATCATGGCGGTCGCGACCGACACCATCTGGCGCGGCGAGACGTCCATGTAGTCCACGTCCTCGGGGGCGACGTAGTCGACCTCACCGCCACGGCGGCGCACCAGGACGCGGGCCTCGGCGAACCGGAGGTCCTCGGTCAGCGGCGCGTTGGCCTGGGCGATGACGAACCGGTCCTCTTCGTCGGCCGTGAGGTAGTGGACCTCTTCGGTGACGACACCGTTCTCGTCGACCTTGCGGTACGGGGTCTCGACGAAGCCGAACGCGTTCACGCGGCCGTAGGTGGCGAGCGAGCCGATCAGACCGATGTTCGGGCCTTCGGGCGTCTCGATCGGGCACATGCGGCCGTAGTGCGACGGGTGCACGTCACGGACCTCGAAGCCGGCCCGCTCACGGGACAGACCACCCGGGCCCAGCGCGGACAGACGCCGCTTGTGCGTCAGCCCGGAGAGCGGGTTGTTCTGGTCCATGAACTGGGACAGCTGGCTGGTGCCGAAGAACTCCTTGATGGAGGCGACGACCGGCCGGATGTTGATCAGGGTCTGCGGCGTGATCGCCTCGACGTCCTGAGTGGTCATGCGCTCGCGCACGACGCGCTCCATACGGGCCAGACCCGTGCGGACCTGGTTCTGGATGAGCTCGCCGACGCTGCGCAGGCGGCGGTTGCCGAAGTGGTCGATGTCGTCGGTCTCGACGACGACCTTCTGGCCGTTGTCACCGACCGTCTCGGTCTCACCGGCGTGCAGCTTCACCAGGTACTTGATCGTCGCGATGATGTCCTCGACGGTCAGGATGCCCGCGTCCAGCGGGGTGTCCGTACCCAGCTTCTTGTTGACCTTGTAGCGGCCGACCTTCGCGAGGTCGTAGCGCTTGGGGTTGAAGTACAGGTTCTCGAGCAGCGTCTGCGCGGCCTCACGCGTCGGCGGCTCGCCCGGGCGCAGCTTGCGGTAGATGTCGAGCAGCGCGTCGTCCTGGCCCTGGGTGTGGTCCTTCTCCAGGGTGGCGCGCATGGACTCGTACTCGCCGAACTCCTCGAGGATCTGCTCGGTGGTCCAGCCGAGCGCCTTCAGGAGGACGGTGACGGACTGCTTGCGCTTGCGGTCGATACGGACACCGACCATGTCGCGCTTGTCGATCTCCATCTCCAGCCAGGCACCCCGGGACGGGATGATCTTGGCGGAGAAGATGTCCTTGTCGGACGTCTTGTCGATGGTGGAGTCGAAGTAGACACCGGGGGAACGGACCAGCTGCGACACCACGACACGCTCGGTGCCGTTGATGACGAAAGTGCCCTTGTTCGTCATGAGCGGGAAGTCGCCCATGAAGACCGTCTGGGACTTGATCTCACCGGTCTCGTTGTTGGTGAACTCGGCCGTGACGAAGAGGGGCGCGGCGTAGGTGAAGTCGCGCTCCTTGCACTCGTCGATCGAGTTCTTCGGCGGCTCGAAGCGGTGGTCCCGGAACGTCAGCGACATCGACCCGGAGAAGTCCTCGATCGGGGAGATCTCCTCGAAGATCTCCTCGAGGCCGGACTTGGTGGGGACGTCCTGACCGTTCTCCAGAGCCTCCTCGACGCGAGCCTTCCATGCGTCGTTGCCGAGCAGCCAGTCGAAGCTCTCGGTTTGCAGCGCGAGAAGGTTCGGAACCTCGAGGGGCTCCTTGATCTTTGCAAAGGAGATGCGCAGCGGGGCGGTGCTTGCGCCGTTGTTCGTATTCGCGGTCGAGGCGTTGCGCGAGGCGGCCAAGAGGGGGTCCTTCCGAGGGCTCGGACTCACTACGCGCGTCCCGGTCCCCGCCGGACACAGAGATGGAAGCCTCAGGTCAGAGACTCTTTATGCTCGGTGCTCAAGCGTGGGGCGTGCTCCTGGTGACGGGCAGGAGACAGCTAACAGGCAGCGCAAAGGGTCAGTGTAGCCACAAGGCACACTGATGTCCAGTGCGGGTTTTCAGGCCTCCGCTGGAGACCCTCGTTGTCCCTCAACACCTGCGGCACGCCACGCCTTCGATGCACATCGATACTGCCCTCTTGGTCGTCGATCCATGCCTCGGATCCGGATCGTAGTGACGACGCGTCCTGAGAATTGCGCGCTGCGTGCGGTTCGTCAAGGCCCCCCTTGCCCAAACCGGGTGCTGCCATCGTCACGTTCGACCTGTCACCGGGGCCCTCGGGAGGCACGACCGAAGATCACCATACCCCCCACGGCGACGCACGCAAGGCAGCCGCCACCGGACCCCCCGGAACGCCGAAGAGCGACCACCCGGATGGATGATCGCACCTCGGCGCGTTCGCGTTACAGCCTTGAGGGTGAGGCGTGCCGGGGATCGGTGGCGGGGGGTTACGGCGTCCGGGTGAATGCTGTCCGGAGGGCTCGGCGAGGGGCGCTGTGCATCCGGGCGACCCCCGGCTACGTCCGGCCCCGGCACCGCCCGGCAGAGGCTCAGGCGCCCGCCTCCGGGGCCGTGGCCGGAGCCGGGCCCGTGTGGCCGGAGCCGGGCCCGTGGCCCGGCCAGTGGCCGTGACCGGGCGGCGCCCCCGGGGGCCGGGCGGTGGCCGCCCCCGCTTCCGGACCGCCGTCCCGCCCGGCCAGCGGCATCCGTCCCCGTCGGCGGGCTTCATCGGCCACGAGGGTGTTGGCACATGCGAAAGGGGGCCGTACGGAGCGTCGCTCCGTACGGCCCCCTCGGGTCCTGTGCGGACCCCGAGTCCTGGTGGACCCGCGGGAGGTCTTACTTGACCTCGACCGAGGCGCCGGCGCCCTCGAGGGACTCCTTGGCCTTGTCCGCGGCCTCCTTGTTGACCTTCTCGAGAACCGGCTTCGGCGCACCGTCGACCAAGTCCTTGGCCTCCTTCAGGCCCAGGGAGGTCAGCTCGCGCACGACCTTGATGACCTGGATCTTCTTGTCGCCGGCACCGGTGAGGATGACGTCGAACTCGTCCTTCTCCTCCTCGGCCTCGGCCGGGGCGGCCGGGCCGGCCGGGCCGGCGACGGCGACGGCGGCGGCAGCGGTGACGTCGAACTTCTCCTCGAAGGCCTTCACGAACTCGGAGAGCTCGATGAGGGTCATCTCCTCGAACTGGGCGAGCAGGTCTTCCTGGCTGAGCTTCGCCATGATGGCGGTCCTTCCACTCAAATCGGCAGGTGCCGGATGTACTGGGTAAGGCGGGCGTACGTCGGCCCGCTGCGACCCGCGCCGGTGGTGCGGGTCAGAAAGCGAGCCGAATTACTCGGCACCGCCCTGCTCGGCCTGCTTGGCGCGCAGCGCGTCCACGGTGCGGACGAGCTTCGACGGCAGCGCCTGGAAGAGCTGAGCAGCCTGGGACTGCTTGCCCTTGAAGGCACCGGCCAGCTTGCTGAGCAGAACCTCGCGGGACTCGAGGTCCGCAAGCTTCTTGATCTCGTCGGCGCTCAGCGCCTTGCCGTCAAGGACACCGCCCTTGATGACGAGATTCGGGTTGTCCTTGGCGAAGTCACGGAGACCCTTCGCCGACTCCACCGGGTCACCGGTGACGAAGGCGACGGCCGTCGGACCAGCGAAGAGCTGGTCGTCCAGCGTGATCCCGGCCTCGTTGGCCGCAATCTTGGTCAGCGTGTTCTTCACCACGGCGTACTGGGCGTTCTCACCGAGCGACCGGCGCAGCGTCTTGAGCTGCGCCACGGTGAGACCGCGGTACTCGGTCAGCACGGCGGCGTTGGAGCTGCGGAACTTGTCCGTCAGCTCCGCAACCGCGGCAGCCTTGTCGGGCCTCGCCATAGAGCCTCGGCCTCCTTCCGGGTGATTCGGACCGCGCGGACCCGAAGGAGGACTGGGGAAAACGAAACGCCCCGGCGCAGGCGCACGGGGCGGACTCGACCGGCCGCACGCACATCACGACGCACGTACTCCGGGAGCTCTTCCACTGTCACCTGCGCGGGTCGTCCGCAGTTCAGCGGATCCTTCGGCCACCGCGCCCTCGTTCGAGCGCACGGCAACGACCAGCGGTCTTTGGCTTCTGTAGGAGAGTACGGGAACGGATCGCCGTCAAGCAAATCGGCTCCCGCGGCTCAGCTCCCCCGGGACCTCCTCGCACCGTCGGCGAGGTCCACGGTCGGCAGTTGTCCACGGTCGTCCGTCATGAGCCCTGCGTCTTGATCAGGTCCTTGAAGTCGGCCGTGTCCGCCTCCGGCGGCTTCGTCGTCGAGATCTTCGTGCCGTAGTCCCGGTAGTACGCCGTCGAGGACATCCGGCCGCTCGACAGCTCGCCCCGCTCGGTCTTCTTGACCAGCAGGTCGTGGCCGTCGACCCAGATGTCGACCGTCTCCTCGGTGACGCCGGCCTGCTCCAGTTGCTCCTTGAGGCCTCCCGTGAGGGACGCCGGGGTGACCGTGCCCGAGTAGTGCGTGGTGCGGCGGCCACGCACCGTCTCCTCGCCGACCCTGCGCACGTCCCCTGAGGCGAGCAGCAGCCTGACCGGCTGCAGCGGCGCGGTGTTGCGCAGCTGGTCCGTCAGATTCGCCCCAGAGCCGCCCGGAAGGGACGCCAGGTCGTCGTAGGCGTACCTGATCCAGTGCCGGCCGTGCAGGCGCCGCGCGAACGCGTCGCCCACCTTCGCGTAGTAGGCGTCGGGCAGCAGCCGGGCCTCCATCGACGCGCTGCCCAGCGCGCGCATCGTCTCGGCGAGCTGCCCGCCCGTGTAGGTGATCCGGAGCGTGCCCACCGAGTCGCCGGCCCAGCCGAGCAGGCCGCCCGTCTCCAGGGCGAGCATCCCGCCCATGGACGTCGTGGACTCGACCCGCGCGGAGCCGGCCTTCGCGGTGGCCTTCTCGACGGCTCGCAGGGCCGCCAGTGACCGTGGGTCGGCGCGGGCGGCCCGGCCGCCGGACGGCGCCGCGGAGCGCCGGGAGGAGTCACCGTCGCCGAAGTGGCCGCACGCCGTCAGGGGAGACAGGGCGAGGGCCACCGCGACCGGGAGGATCCCGCGCCTGAAGATGCCGTCCTTCATACGTTCCCCCCTGGTGCGCTCCGTGATCTTCACGCTAACTCCGGCTCAGGGGGTCAGGCACGCACTTACGGCGAAACGGCATGTGCCCCATGTCTCAGACGCCGACGGGCCCCGCACCTCGAAGGTGCGGGGCCCGTGACCGACTGGGGTGAGCTCGAAGGCTCAGACCGCGGCCGGGTCCTCCTCGACGAGGAGGTTGCGGGTGCGGTTCGGGTCGAGCGGGATGCCGGGGCCCATCGTGGTGGTGATGGCGGCCTTCTTGATGTAGCGACCCTTGGCGGCGGACGGCTTCAGACGGAGGATCTCGTCGAGCGCCGCCCCGTAGTTCTCCACCAGCTTGGTGTCGTCGAAGGACGTCTTGCCGATGATGAAGTGCAGGTTCGAGTGCTTGTCGACGCGGAACTCGATCTTGCCGCCCTTGATCTCGGTGACGGCCTTCGCCACGTCCGGGGTCACGGTGCCGGTCTTGGGGTTCGGCATCAGACCACGGGGACCGAGCACGCGGCCGAGGCGGCCGACCTTGCCCATGAGGTCCGGGGTGGCGACGACGGCGTCGAAGTCCAGACGGCCCTTCGACACCTCGTCGATCAGCTCGTCGGCGCCGACGATGTCGGCGCCCGCGGCACGAGCGGCCTCGGCACGGTCACCGGTCGCGAAGACCAGGACCCGGGCGGTCTTACCGGTGCCGTGCGGGAGGTTCACGGTGCCACGGACCATCTGGTCGGCCTTGCGCGGGTCGACGCCCAGACGCAGGGCGACCTCGACGGTGCCGTCGAACTTGGTCGTGGAGGTCTCCTTGGCGAGACGGACGGCCTCGAGCGGGGCGTACAGCTTCTCCCGGTCGATCTTGGCGTCCGCAGCGCGGAGAGCCTTGCTGCGCTTGCTCACAACTGCTCCTGTGGGTTCTGAAGGAGTCGTGGTACGGGCCGAGCAGGCCCTGCCACGTGCGGCCGTAGCCGCATGGTTCTACAAAGGAAGTGCTCAGCCCTCGACCGTGACGCCCATGGAGCGCGCGGTGCCGGCGATGATCTTCGCGGCCGCGTCCAGGTCGTTCGCGTTGAGGTCGGGCATCTTGGTCTGGGCGATCTCGCGGACCTGCGCCTCGGTGATCTTGGCGACCTTGGTCTTGTGCGGCTCGCCGGAGCCCTTCTCGATGCCCGCGGCCTTGAGGATCATCTTGGCGGCCGGCGGAGTCTTGGTCACGAAGGTGAAGGAACGGTCCTCGTAGACCGTGATCTCCACCGGGATGACCCAACCGCGCTGCGACTCGGTCGCGGCGTTGTAGGCCTTGCAGAACTCCATGATGTTGACGCCGTGCTGGCCCAGCGCCGGACCGACCGGCGGGGCCGGGTTGGCGGCACCGGCCTGGATCTGGAGCTTGATGAGCCCCGTGACCTTCTTCTTCTTGGGAGGCATAGCTCTCTCCGGGTCCTTAGTGAGAGTTTTTCGCCGCCATCCTTGTCCATGATCGCCCGGATCATCCGGATGGAGGCATACCGCACAACGATAACGGGTACCGGTGCGCGGCCAAAAACCGACAGGTCAGACGGCCCCACGGCGGGAGCCGATCTGACCTGGCCGGTGGCTGGTGCGCCAGAGGAACCAGACGGAACTAGTTCTTCTGGATCTGGTCGAAGGAGAGCTCGACCGGCGTCTCGCGGCCGAAGATCTCCACCAGGCCCTTGACCTTCTTCGAGTCGGGGTTGATCTCGTTGATGGTCGCCTGCAGCGTGGCGAACGGGCCGTCGGTGACGGTGACCGAGTCGCCGACCTCGAAGTCCAGCACCTGGACCTCGACCTTGCGCTGCGGGGCCGGCTTGCCCTCGGCCTCGGCGGCCTCGCGGGCGGCCTTGGCCTCGGCCTCCGGGGCGAGCATCTTGACGACCTCGTCGAGGGACAGCGGGTAGGGGTCGTAGGCGTTGCCGACGAAGCCCGTGACACCGGGCGTGTTGCGGACGACGCCCCAGGACTCGTTCGTCAGGTCCATACGGACGAGCACATAACCGGGCAGCTTGTTCTGCTTTACGGTCTTCCGCTCGCCGTTCTTGATCTGGACGATCTCTTCCTCGGGGACCTCGGCCTGGTAGATGTACTCCTCGACGTTCAGCGTGACGGCACGCTGCTCCAGGTTCGCCTTCACCCGCTTCTCGTAGCCGGCGTAGGTGTGGATCACGTACCACTCGCCGGGCAGCGAGCGCAGTTCCTCGCGCAGCTTCTCGACCGGGTCGAGCTCGGACTCCGGCTCGCCCTCGGCCTCGGCGTCCTCGGACGGGGCCTCGTCCTCGCCCTCCACGTGCAGGGCGGCCTCCTCGGCCGGCTCGCCCGCGGCGGCTTCGGCAGCCTCGGCCTCGTCGACCTCGTCCGCGCCCTCGACGATGTCGAGCTCGTCATCCACGGACTCGACGGCCTCCCCGCGAGGCTCCATGGCGTCGTTCAGGTTCGGGTCAGACACGGTGGCTGCTTCTTCCTGGATACATAGGGGTGGAACATGCGAAAGGGACGCCGGGCACGACGGCGTCCTTCGCTCTCGGCTCAGCCGAAGACGTACTTGGCGGCGTGGTTGAGCCCATAGTCAATCAGGGTCACCAGGGCGATCATGATCGCGACGAAGAAGATCACCACGGTGGTGTACGACGTCAGCTGGTTACGGGTCGGCCAGACGACCTTGCGGAGTTCCGCGACGATCTGGCGGTAGAAGAGGGCAAGGCGCTTCAGCGGGCCCTTCTTGGCTCGCTTGCCACCCTTACGGGCCTTCTTCGACTCCTGCACCTCGTCCTGGGCGTCAGGCATGTCGATGGAGCCCACGGCGTCCGTCACTCGTCCTCACCTGATTTCCCGGGTCGTGACCGTGCCGCGCCCGGTGGAGCCGCACGGCGAGTGCAATACGTACGTACTGTCCGCACACTTCCTGGTGAAGGAGTGTGTAGCAGGGCCGGAGGGACTTGAACCCCCAACCGCCGGTTTTGGAGACCGGTGCTCTACCAATTGAGCTACGACCCTTTGTGTGTACCCCAACGTACCGCATCCGGCCGGGTGCTCGGTGTGCACCGCCGGTCGCGACCGCTGAAGGCCAACGAGGTGAGAGTGTACGTGTTCCGCGGCCGGGCGTCGAACAGAAAGCGCCCGTAGGTGTCTTGCCTGTGAAAGATCGGCCAGGCGGGGGCGTGGGTCCGGACGTTTGTCCGGACCCGCATCCGTTCCTGTTCAGTCAGCCGCCTTCTCGGCCGTGGACGGTCCGACCATGTGCGATCACAGTCCACGCCTCGTCGCGCTCCTCGGCCAGCGCCGGCTGCGGCATCGAGGTCGCATCCGCCCAGGTGGGCGCGGGACCGACGGCAGGGCCCCACACCGGAAGACCCGGTGACACCAGCCTGGTCGGCGCCAACCACGACCGTGTCCCCGGCAAACCGGTTCGTGCCTTCAAAGGGCTCACGGACTGGCAGTGTCGGCCTGGAGGTGAAACCGGGGTGCCGGGCGCGTTTCCTGTCTGAAACCATGGGCCTCATGAGCGCTGCAACCCCTCCCACCGAGCGCCGGGTCTCCGCCCGGATCGGGGCGATCTCCGAGTCCGCCACCCTCGCCGTGGACGCCAAGGCGAAGGCCCTCAAGGCCGCCGGGCGCCCGGTGATCGGCTTCGGCGCCGGTGAGCCCGACTTCCCGACGCCGGACTACATCGTCGAAGCGGCCGTCGAGGCCTGCAAGAACCCGAAGTACCACCGCTATACGCCGGCCGGCGGCCTGCCCGAGCTGAAGGCCGCGATCGCCGCGAAGACGCTGCGCGACTCCGGCTACGAGGTGGACCCCTCGCAGATCCTCGTCACCAACGGCGGCAAGCAGGCCATCTACGAGGCCTTCGCCGCGATCCTCGACCCGGGCGACGAGGTGATCGTCCCGGCGCCGTACTGGACGACGTACCCGGAGTCGATCCGGCTGGCCGGCGGTGTCCCGGTGGAGGTCGTCGCGGACGAGACGACCGGCTACCGCGTCTCCGTCGAGCAGCTGGAGGCGGCCCGCACCGAGAAGACGAAGGTCGTCCTGTTCGTCTCCCCCTCCAACCCGACCGGCGCGGTCTACACCGAGGCCGAGACCGAGGCGATCGGCCGCTGGGCCGTCGAGCACGGCCTGTGGGTACTGACGGACGAGATCTACGAGCACCTGGTCTACGGCGACGCGGCCCGCGTGTCGCTGCCCGCGCTCCTGCCGGAGCTGCGTGACAAGTGCATCGTGGTCAACGGCGTGGCGAAGACGTACGCCATGACGGGCTGGCGGGTCGGCTGGATCATCGGCCCGAAGGACGTCGTGAAGGCGGCGACGAACCTGCAGTCGCACGCCACGTCGAACGTGGCGAACGTCTCCCAGGTGGCCGCGCTGGCCGCCGTGTCGGGCGACCTGGACGCGGTCGCGAAGATGCGCGAGGCCTTCGACCGGCGCCGCAAGACCATCGTGCGGATGCTGAACGAGATCGACGGCGTGGTCTGCCCGGAGCCGGAGGGCGCCTTCTACGCCTACCCGTCGGTGAAGGCTCTGATCGGCAAGGAGATCCGCGGCAAGCGCCCGAAGGACACCGTGGAGCTGGCCGCGCTGATCCTGGAGGAGGCCGAGGTGGCGGTGGTCCCGGGCGAGGCGTTCGGCACGCCGGGCTACCTGCGGCTGTCGTACGCGCTCGGGGACGAGGACCTGGTCGAGGGCGTGAGTCGGATCCAGAAGCTGCTGGCGGAGGCGCGGGACTGACGTCCCGGCGTCCTTCACGCGCGTGTGCGGGCCGTTTCCCTCCGGGGAGGCGGCCCGTTCGCGTGTGCGAGCAAGACCACGTTCGGGGAAAGCGCTACCGGGGCGGCGGGGGCGTACGGCAGGATCCTGGAATGGAGCACGTACGTGATGCTGCTGAGCGTGATCTCTCTCGGCTGCCGAAGGCCCATCTGCACCTGCACTTCACCGGGTCGATGCGGCCCGCCACCCTGCTGGAACTGGCCGACAAGTACGGCGTGCGCCTGCCCGAGGCGCTCGCCGAAGCCCTGACCAGCGGGGAACCGCCGAAACTGCGGGCGACGGACGAGCGGGGCTGGTTCCGCTTCCAGCGGCTGTACGACGCGGCGCGCTCGTGCCTGAGGGAGCCCGAGGACATCCAGCGGCTGGTGCGCGAGGCCGCGGAGGAGGACATCAAGGACGGCTCGGGCTGGCTGGAGATCCAGGTCGATCCGACGTCGTACGCGCCGCGCCTGGGCGGTCTGATCCCGGCGCTGGAGATCATCCTGGACGCGGTGGAGACGGCCGTGCGGGAGACGGGCCTCGGCATGCGGGTCCTGGTCGCCGCGAACCGCATGAAGCACCCTCTGGACGCCCGCACGCTGGCCCGCCTGGCGGTCCGCTACAGCGACCGGGGCGTGGTCGGCTTCGGCCTGTCGAACGACGAACGGCGGGGCCTGGCACGGGACTTCGACCGCGCCTTCGCCATCGCCCGCGACGGCGGCCTGCTGTCGGCCCCGCACGGGGGCGAGCTGACGGGCCCGGCCTCGGTGCGCGACTGCCTGGACGATCTGCACGCGAACCGTGTGGGGCACGGCGTACGGGCCGCGGAGGACCCGCGCCTGCTCCGGCGCCTCGCCGACAGGGGCGTGACCTGCGAGGTGTGCCCGGCGTCGAACGTGGCCCTCGGGGTCTACGAGAAGCCGGAGGAGGTCCCGCTGCGAACGCTGTACGAGGCGGGCGTCCCGATGGCCCTGGGCGCCGACGACCCCCTGCTCTTCGGCTCCCGCCTGGCGGCCCAGTACGAACTGGCCCGCCGCCACCACGCCTTCACGGACGAGGAACTGGCGGAACTGGCCCGCCAGTCGGTACGGGGTTCGGCGGCCCCGGAGGCCGTGAAGGCGAAACTGCTGGCCGGCATCGACGACTGGCTGAGCGAACCCGGCTCGTCCGGGGCCTGAGAGGGCGAGTGGGGGCGGCAGCCCCGGGGGGTTCGGGGGGCGGCAGCCCCGGGGGGATTTGGGGGCGCCAGCCCCCGCCAGGGGGTTCAGGGGCGCCAGCACCGGGGGGTTCGGGGGCGGCAGCACCCGCCAGGGGGTTCAGGGGCGGCAGCACCGGGGGGTTCGGGGGCGGCAGCACCCGCCAGGGGACACGGGGGCGCCAGCCCCCGGGACGGGAAGGGGCGGCGGGGGCGAACGCCGTCATCGGGCTACCCCGTCGTCCCCCTACGGCCCAGGCCGACCGGTCGGCTCAGAGACGCACGCCGACCGTCACCGGCTCGTTCACCAGCGTGATCCCGAAGGCCTCGCGTACCCCCGCCACGACCTCGCGGGCCAGCGCGAGCAGGTCCTCGGTGGTGGCGCCGCCCCGGTTGGTGAGGGCCAGGGTGTGCTTGGTGGAGATACGGGCGGGCCCGGTGCCGTACCCCTTGGTGAAGCCCGCCTTGTCGATCAGCCAGGCCGCCGACGTCTTGGTGCGCCCCTCCCCCGCCGGGTACGCGGGCGGCTCCGCCTCCTCGCCCAGCCGCTCCTTCACGCGGGTGCGGAACGCGGCGAAGTCGTCGTCCGTGAGGATCGGGTTGGTGAAGAAGGAGCCCGCCGACCAGGTGTCGTGGTCCTCCGGGTCCAGGACCATGCCCTTCCCCGAACGCAGCTTCAGCACGGTCTCACGGGCGTCGGCCAGCGGCACACGGTCGCCGGGCTCCACGCCGAGGGCGCGGGCGGTCTCGGCGTACCGGATGGGCGCGGACAGTCCGTCCGCGTCCTGAAGCTCGAAGCGGACGCGCAGGACGGCATGCCGGTCGGGCTCGGCCTTGAAGCGGCTGTGGCGGTACGAGAACGCGCACTCGGCGTTCGGGATCGTGACCGTCTCGCGGGTCCTGCGGTCGTAGGCGATGACCTCGGTGATCGTGGAGGAGACCTCCTGGCCGTACGCCCCGACGTTCTGGATCGGGGTCGCGCCCACGGAGCCCGGAATTCCGGCGAGGCACTCGATACCGGCCAGCCCCGCCTCGACCGTGCGGGCGACGGCGTCGCTCCACACCTCGCCCGCGGCCAGCTCCAGCTTCGTGCCGTCGAGGGAGAAGCCCTTCGTCGCGATGCGCAGGGCGGTGCCGTCGAAGCCCTTGTCGCCGATGACCAGGTTGGATCCGCCGCCGATCAGCAGCAACGGCGTACCGGAGTCGTCGGCCTCGCGGACGGCTTCGATCACCTCGGCGTCGGTGGTGGCGGTGATCAGGCGGTGCGCGGGACCGCCCAGCCGGAAGGTGGTCAGCGGGGCGAGCGGGGCGTCGTGGAGTTCCTGCACGCGCCCAAGACTACGAGACGGCACCGACAGCCCCGGCACGACGTAAGGGGCGCCCGCAATTGGCGAGCACCCCTTACCGAACCCTCCGACCGCGGGTCAGGCCAGCCGTACGACCGCTCGTGACATGCCCAGCACCTTCTGGCCGCCGCTGGTCGCCGTGAGGTCGACGCGGACCGTGTTGTCGTCGAGCTTGGCGGCGACCTTGCCGCTGACCTCGACGAGGGCACCCTGGTCGTCGTTGGGGACGACGACGGGCCTGGTGAAGCGGACGCCGTACTCGACGACCGCGCCCGGGTCGCCCAGCCAGTCGGTCACCACACGGATCGCCTCGGCCATGGTGAACATGCCGTGCGCGATGACGTCCGGCAGGCCGACCTCCTTGGCGAACTTCTCGTTCCAGTGGATCGGGTTGAAGTCCCCGGAGGCGCCCGCGTACCGCACGAGCGTGGCGCGGGTCACGGGGAAGGTCTGGGCCGGCAGTTCGGTGCCGACCTCGACGGTGTCGTACGCGATCTTCGCGGTCATCCGGGTCACTCCCCCTCTTCCGGCGCCCTGGCGACGAGCTTGGTCCAGGCGGTCACCACGTGCTCGCCGACCTCGTCGTGGACCTCGCCGCGGATGTCCAGGACGTCGTTGCCGGCCAGGCTCTTGATCGACTCGATGGTCGAGGTGACGCTGAGCAGGTCGCCGGCGCGGACCGGGCGGGTGTAGACGAACCTCTGGTCGCCGTGCACGACCCGGCTGTAGTCCAAGCCGAGTTGCGGGTCCTCGACGACCTGGCCCGCGGCCTTGTACGTGATCGCGAACACGAACGTCGGCGGGGCGATCACATCGGGGTGACCGAGCGCTTTGGCGGCCTCCGGGTCCGTGTAGGCCGGGTTGGCGTCCCCGATCGCCTCCGCGAACTCACGGATCTTCTCCCGGCCGACCTCATAGGGGTCGGTGGGCGGGTAGGACCGCCCCACGAAGGACTGGTCGAGCGCCATGGGCTCGGCACCTCCTGGTGTGTGCTGTGGTTGACCGCGCTGGACGAGCCGCCCGGTCCTCAGACGGTCCGGGCCGACGGATCGCCCACATCGTCGCATCTGACAAGGAACGTGCGCCGCACGGGCCGAAACGACACGAGGCCGCCCCCTGCTGTAGGGGACGGCCTCGCTGATGAGTCTGGATCAGCGCGTCTCGCGGTGCGCGGTGTGCGCGTTGCAACGCGGGCAGTGCTTCTTCATTTCAAGACGATCCGGGTTGTTGCGCCGGTTCTTCTTGGTGATGTAGTTCCGCTCCTTGCACTCCACGCAGGCCAGCGTGATCTTCGGGCGGACGTCGGTGGCAGCCACGTGAGTGCTCCTTGACGAACGGGTAGACGAAATTAACGCAAGAGTAGCCGATCGAAGGACCGACCCCGCAATCGGCTACTGTGAGTAGCGGTGACCGGACTTGAACCGGTGACACAGCGATTATGAGCCGCTTGCTCTACCGACTGAGCTACACCGCTGCGATGCGATCGGGCCCCGCCTCGCGGCGGGAACCTCTCCCATCAGAGCCCCAATACGGAATCGAACCGTAGACCTTCTCCTTACCATGGAGACGCTCTGCCGACTGAGCTATTGGGGCGAGCGATGAAGACATTACACGGTCGCCTGCCGTTCGCCCAAATCCGTTTCGCGGCACCCCGTCCGTCCTGTTCCCGGTGCCCCCACGCACCACACCCCCGGTACGACTATTGCGCTCCTCCCCGCCCCGGCCGGGTCGCAACTCTAGGCTCGACTCACCCTGCGTGATCTTGCCTTTGGTGCCGTGAACCACAGGAGCGCGATGCCCGACAGCCGACCGCAGCCGCCCCGCTTCCCGCCCTCGCCCTCGGTACCCGCCGACTCGGCCACCCTGCTGCTGTGCGGGGCCCGGCTCACCGACGGCCGGACGGTGGACGTACGGCTCGGTGGCGGTCGTATCGAGGCCGTCGGCACACCCGGCAGCCTGGCGACCGGTGCCGTCGGCGCCCGCGTCGACCTGCGCGGCTATCTGCTCCTGCCGGCCCCCGCCGAGCCGCACGCCCACTGCGACACGGCCCTGTCCGCCGAGGACACGGGCGACTCGCGGGGTTCGGGCGGCGCCGGACCGGAGTCGCCCCGCCCGGAAGAGGTCCAGCGCCGCGCCACCGAGGCCGCGCTGCTGGAACTCGGGCACGGCGCGACGGCCCTGCGCTCCCACGTACGCATCGGTGACGTACCGGGGCTGGACGCGCTGGCCGCCGTACTGCGGGCGCGGCGCTCGCTGTGCGGGCTCGCCGAGCTGACGGCGGTGGCGATGCCGGGGGTGCTGACCGGGGTCGCCGGCGCGGACGGGCTGGCGATGCTGCGGGACGCGGCGAAGATGGGCGCGACGGTGGTGGGCGGCTGCCCGGACGCGGACCCCGATCCCACCGGGTACGTGGAGGCGGTCCTGCAGATCGCCTCGGAGTTCGGCTGCCCGGTCGACCTGCACACGGACGCCCGCGATCCGGTGCGGCTGTCCCGGCTCGCGGCGATGGCGGGCGGCCTGCGGCCCGAGGTGACGCTCGGACCGTGCGGCGGCCTCGGGCGCCTCCCGGCGGGGACGGCCGCCCGCATCGCAGACCGGCTCGCCGCGGCCCAGGTCACCGTGGTCTGCCTGCCGCAGGGCGGCTGCGGCGGCGTCGGCCGGCGCGGCACGGCTCCGGTGCGCCTGCTGCGGTCGGCCGGGGTCCGGGTCGCGGCGGGCAGCGGGGCCCTGAGGGACCCGACGAACCCGGTCGGGCGCGGAGACCCGCTGGAGGCGGCCTACCTGTTGGCGTCGCGGTACGGGCTGTCCGCCGAGGCCGCGTACGACATGGTGAGCGGGTCGGCGCGGGCGGCGCTCGGGCTGCCGGAGGTGCGCGTGGAGGCGGGTTTCCCGGCGGAACTGCTCGCGGTGCGCGCCGACGGGCTGGCCGGCGCGCTGTCGCTGGCCTACAGCCGGGTGGTGATCCACCGGGGGCGCCTGGTGGCTCGTACGAGCGCGGTACGGGAGTACTGCGACTCGGCCTCGGTGGCGCTGGAGCTGCCACGGCAGGGCCGGGCGGAGCCGTCATGACGGCCGGGGGACAACTCGGCCCTGAGCTGCGGTCGTTGCACGTGGCGGGAAGGCGCGCTCCGCTGTGCGTGAAGTCGTGGGAGTCGTGACGCAAAAGGCCCGGTCGGGGCGTACGGTCGGAAACATGCGCATTGTCATCGCTGGAGGTCATGGTCAGATCGCGCTGCGGCTGGAGCGGCTGCTCGCCGCGCGCGGTGACGAGGTTGCGGGGGTCATCCGCCGGGCGGAGCAGGCCGATGATCTGCGGGAGGCGGGCGCCGAGCCGATCGTGTGCGACCTGGAGTCGGCGTCGGCGGAGGAGGTCGCCGCACACCTGCGGGGAGCCGACGCGGCCGTCTTCGCGGCGGGTGCGGGCCCGGGCAGCGGCGCGGACCGCAAGCGCACGGTGGACCGGGACGCGGCGATCCTGTTCGCGGACGCGGCGGAACGGGCGGGCGTGCGCCGGTTCGTCGTCGTGTCGTCGATGGGCGCCGACCCCGAACACCCGGGCGACGAGGTCTTCGACGTGTACCTGCGCGCCAAGGGCGAGGCCGACGCCTACGTACGCGCCCACAAGTCCCTGGACTGGACGATCCTGCGCCCCGGCTCCCTGACGGACGACGCCGGCAAGGGCCTGGTCCGCCTGGAGGCGCACACGGGGCGCGGCGCGATCCCGCGCGACGACGTGGCGGCGGTCCTGGCGGAACTCGTCGACACCTCGGCGACGGCCGGTCTGACGCTGGAGCTGATCAGCGGTTCGACCCCGGTGTCCGTGGCGGTGAAGTCGGTGGCCGGAAACTGAGCGGGGCGGGGATGCCGGAGAGGATTCCGCCCTCGCGGGCGGCGTTGCTGACGCGGATGTACGAGGTTTTCGCGACGCACGAACGGGACGCGTTCGTCCCGCACTGTCTGTCCCCGGACGTCGACTGGCCGAACGTCCTGGACGGCGCACGACTGCACGGTCATAGGAGGTACGCGCGTACTGGGCACGCCAGTTCGCCTCCGGCCACCCGTTGGTACGCCTGGAGGGCCTGCGCCCGGACGACGACGGCGAGGCGGTCGTCGCCACGGTCCGGCCCGGTAGACGCACGGAGACCGGCGACGAGTGGGCGGCGGACACGGTCGAGCATGTGTACCGCTTCGACGCGGGGTGCCTGGTGAACCGGATGGACCTCCGGCAGCCCTGACGGGTCGTCGATTGGCGGACGGGTGCAGAAGGCGGGCCTGGAGACCGGCCTCAGAAAAGCGGAAGCTGACCGGGGAACTCCGGCACGGCGTACCCGTCGAGGGTGGGCTGCGCGGCGTCGGCCTGCGCGAGCCGACGGGACCCGGGACACGAGACGAGCGCGCCGCTGCTCCGCGCCCCCGGCGGATCGTGGCGCGCGAACCGCCCCGCGACGACGGCGATGTCCCGACGGCACTCGGGGCAGGCCCTGCGGGGTGACGACATGGATTCAGCGTACGAGAGCCGGCTCGGCGGCGAGACGAAGCGGCCGGTGTGCGCAAGGAGCAGGTCCGCTGGGCGGCGGCGCACGAGCCCACTCGTTCCCGTATGTCGAGCACATCGACCGAGCGCGCGGAATCGCGGCGCGGTTGGATGGGGACCGGAATGACTTCGACAGCGAGGAGCCGGTCCCCAAAGAGATACTCGAACGAGTGCTGGCGGCAGCGACGCGGGCTCCGTCGAGCGGCAATCTCCAGCCGTGGCATGTATATGCCGTGGCCGGCGAGCCCTTGGCCGAACTGAAGAGGCGCGCGACAGCCAGGGCACTGGCGCGAGACCCTGGTGATGAGCGGGAGTATCCGATGTACCCGGCAGAACTGACCTCGCCGTATCGGGACCGTTTTTCCGCCGCTGCCGCCCAGCGATACGAAGCGCTGGGGATCGAGCGCGACGACCCCGACAGACCTGCAAAGATCGCCGCCCTTGAACTCGGAGGCGTTCGGGGCGCCGGTCGTGCTGTTCTGCTACCTCGCCCGGACGATGGGACCCGGGCAGCGGGCGGACGCGGGGATGTACCTGCAGACGGTCATGCTGTTACTGAGGGCAGAGGGGTTGCACAGCTGTCCCCAGGTGATGTGGACGATGTATCGCAAGACCGTCAGCCAGACAGTAGGAGCCGATGACGGGCTCGTGCTGTTCTGCGGTGTCGCGGCCGGATTCGAGAAGGAAGGCGTGCCACGGCTGCGTACCGGGCGGGCGGACATGACAGAAACAGTGAGCTTCGTCGGGGCGTGACCGCTGGGCAGTCCAATACCCCGGCGCGGTGGAAGTTCTCCCACACCATCAGGCACCCGTCGTCGCTTCGCTCCTCCGGGCGGGCACACAGTGCATGAGGTCAGAACAGGTCGTGGCTGGGGCGGTCGGCTCCACACCGATCGGATCCCACTCGTTGAGCAGAAACTAACCGCAGGTTTTCCTGTGCGTCCACAGGCTCCATCGCGCCGGGGTGCCACCGTGATCAACTCCGGGCCACCCCAAGTACCGCCCCAGCAGAGGTCGCGGTCGGCGTGCCCGGTCCGGCGGAATCTTCCGGGCACTCTCGGGGAACAGTGGCGCTGATCCGGTCAGACTCCGCAGACCACGTGATCATGGTCACGGCATCGTGCCACGACCGTGCCGGAACGAGGGGGAGACAGCGGGGAACCACGGGCGCAGGGGCTCGGTTGAAACGAAACCGGCCCCTGCCCAAACTTGCTGGTCAGAGGCCGATTCCCACTAACGTGGCGGCGCCAGGATTCGAACCTGGGTAGGCATAGCCGACAGATTTACAGTCTGCTCCCTTTGGCCGCTCGGGCACACCGCCGGGGATTGCCGCCCTGGAGGCCGCTTTTCGGCGGTGCTCCCTGGCAACGACGTAAACGATACCTGATGCGTAGGGGTGCTTCGCCACCCGATAGATCGGCGACCTCGAGGGGAGGGGTGGCTAGGCTTATGCGGATGCGGCCCGGTCGACGCCGGGCCGGGCGGCCGCGCTCCCGCACGCCGATACGCAGCCCGTCCCATCCCGATACAAGGAGCCACAGGACATGGCCGACTCCAGTTTCGACATCGTCTCGAAGGTCGAGCGGCAGGAGGTCGACAACGCCCTCAACCAGGCCGCCAAGGAGATCTCCCAGCGCTACGACTTCAAGAACGTCGGCGCCTCGATCGCCTGGTCCGGCGACAAGATCCTGATGCAGGCCAACTCCGAGGACCGGGTGAAGGCCGTCCTCGACGTCTTCGAGACCAAGCTGGTCAAGCGCGGCATCTCGCTGAAGTCGCTGGAGGCCGGTGAGCCGCAGCTCTCCGGCAAGGAGTACAAGATCTTCGCGTCGATCCAGGAGGGCATCACCCAGGAGAACGCGAAGAAGGTGGCGAAGACCATCCGCGATGAGGGTCCCAAGGGCGTCAAGGCCCAGGTGCAGGGCGACGAACTACGCGTCAGCTCCAAGAGCCGGGACGACCTCCAGGCCGTGATCGCGCTGCTCAAGGGCAAGGACTTCGACTTCGCCCTGCAGTTCGTGAACTACAGGTAGGACCCCTTCCACGACGCAGGGTGGGCACCCCGGAGCGCGGGGTGCCCACCCTTCTGTGCTGCTGACTGCGGCTTCGGTGGCGCGTCAGCGACGGGAGTCGCCGAACAGGACGCGGTAGATGATCAGCAGCACGAGCGAGCCGCCGATCGCGGCCGCCCAGGTGGCGCCGTCGTAGAACTGCTTGGTGATCGGGTGGTGCAGCCAGCGGGCGGAGATCCAGCCGCCGATGAAGGCACCCGCGATGCCGATGAGGGTCGTACCGATGAAGCCGCCGGGGTCCTTGCCCGGCAGCAGGAACTTGGCGATGGCGCCTGCCAACAGCCCCAGGATGATCCAGCTGACAATGCCCATGCCGTGAACCTGCCTCTCCCTGCTGTGCCTGTGCTGTGTTCCTGCTCCGGCCAGGCTGTGTCATGCGTCGACGGTGTGTGATTCGGCTGGTCACGCGCTCGTCTCGAGTTCGTGGCGCGTTGTTGTCGGGGAGGACGCCTCCGCGACGGCCGCCGGTTGCACGGCTCAGTAGGGTTCGGTCCATGACACAGTCCGGGGCGCAGACGTCCGGTGGCATGGGGCTGCGACGGACCCTCGGGGTCGGGGACGCCGTCGTCATCGGGCTCGGATCGATGGTCGGGGCGGGGATCTTCGCGGCCCTGGCACCCGCGGCGCGTGCCGCCGGGTCGGGGCTGCTGGTGGGGCTGGCGGTCGCCGCCGTGGTCGCCTACTGCAACGCGAACTCCTCGGCGCGGCTGGCCGCCCTGTATCCCGCCTCGGGCGGCACGTACGTGTACGGGCGCGAGCGGCTCGGGGTGTTCTGGGGCTATCTGGCGGGCTGGTCGTTCGTCGTCGGCAAGACGGCTTCCTGCGCGGCGATGGCCCTGACCGTGGGCGCGTACGTCTGGCCGGGGCAGGCGCACGCGGTGGCGGTCGCGGCCGTGGTGGCACTGACCGCCGTGAACTACGGCGGCATGCAGAAGTCGGCCCTGCTGACGCGGCTGATCGTGGCGGTGGTCCTGGCCGTCCTCGCATCCGTGGTCGTCGTCTGTCTCGGGTCCGGTGCGGCCGACGCCTCACGGCTGGACGCAGGCGGCTTCGGCGGGGCCGGCGGGGTGCTGCAGGCGGCGGGGCTGCTGTTCTTCGCGTTCGCGGGCTACGCGCGGATCGCCACCCTCGGCGAGGAAGTGCGGGACCCGGCACGCACCATCCCGCGCGCGATCCCGCTGGCGCTGGGCATCACGCTGGTGGTGTACGCGGCGGTGGCTGTCGCTGGGCTTTCCGTGCTGGGTGCCGACGGGCTCGGGCGTACCGCGGCGCCGCTGACCGACGCGGTGCGGGCGGCGGGCGTGCCCGGTCTCGTGCCGTTGGTGCGGGTGGGTGCCGCGGTGGCCGCGCTGGGCTCGCTGCTGGCGCTCATCCTGGGCGTCTCCCGTACCACGCTGGCCATGGCTCGCGACCGGCATCTGCCGGGCGTCCTGGCCGCCGTGCACCCGCGGTTCCAGGTGCCGCACCGGGCCGAGTTGGCCGTGGGTGCCGTGGTGGCCGCGCTCGCCGCGACGGTGGACGTGCGGGGCGCGATCGGATTCTCCTCCTTCGGGGTGCTGGCCTACTACGGGATCGCCAACGCGTCCGCGTGGACCCTGAGTTCGGCGCCGGCTTCGCGCGTCGTACCGGCGGTCGGACTCATCGGCTGCGTCACGCTGGCCTTCGCGCTGCCAGGGGCGTCCGTGGGTGTGGGGGCAGGTGTGCTGGGCCTGGGCGTGGTGGCGTACGGCGTGCGGCGGTGGGTGGCCGGGCGGTAGCCACCGGCCCTGGCTGGCTGCGGGCGGTGGCCGGGCGATAGCAACCGGCCCGGGTTGCGGGCGGTGACCGGGCGGTAGCCACCGGCCCGCGCCGCAGACGGGCGATCCGGAGTCCGCCCCTGCTGCCCGCGCGTCCGTCAGCGCGTCGCGAAAGGCTGGTCCGTCGGCACGATCTCGCGGCCCAGCGGCAGCAGCGAGACCGGGATCAGCTTGAAGTTCGCGATGCCGAACGGGATGCCGATGATCGTGACGCACAGGGCGATGCCCGTGACGATATGGGCGAGGGCCAGCCACCAGCCCGCCAGTACCAGCCACAGGATGTTGCCGATGAGGGACGGGGCACCCGCGTCGCGGCGCTCGACCGTCGTATAGCCGAAGGGCCACAGCGCGTAGAGGGCGATGCGGAAGGCGGCGATGCCGAAGGGGATGCCGATGATCGTCACGCAGAGCAGCGCGCCCGCGAACAGATAGCCGAGGAACAGCCAGAAGCCGCTCAGCACGAGCCAGATGACGTTCAGGATCGTCTTCACCGGTGGCGACCTGCCATCCGCTCGAGCCGGGCGATGCGCTCCGCCATCGGCGGGTGGGTGGAGAACATCTTGGACAGCCCCTGGCCGGGACGGAAGGGGTTGGCGATCATCATGTGGCTCGCCGTCTCGATCCGCGGCTCGGACGGGAGCGGCAGCTGCTGTGTGCCCATCTCCAGCTTGCGCAGGGCGCTCGCGAGGGCCAGGGGGTCGCCGGTGAGCTGGGCGCCGGACGCGTCCGCCTCGTACTCGCGGGAGCGGCTTATGGCGAGCTGGATGAGGGATGCGGCGAGGGGGCCCAGGAGCATGATCAGCAGGAAGCCGAGCAGGCCCGGGCCGTCGTCGTCGTCCGAGCGGCCGACCGGGATCAGCCAGGCGAAGTTCACCAGGAACATGATCACCGAGGCGAGGGCGCCGGCGACCGACGAGATGAGGATGTCGCGGTTGTAGACGTGGCTGAGTTCGTGTCCGATGACGCCCCGCAGCTCGCGCTCGTCGAGGAGCCGGAGGATGCCCTCGGTGCAGCACACGGCCGCGTTGCGAGGGTTGCGGCCGGTCGCGAAGGCGTTCGGCGCTTCCGTCGGCGAGATGTAGAGCCGGGGCATGGGCTGGCGGGCCTGGTTGGACAGCTCGCGGACCATGCGGTACAGGGCGGGGGCCTCGAACTCGCTCACCGGGCGGGCGCGCATCGCGCGTAGAGCCAGTTTGTCGCTGTTCCAGTACGCGTACGCGTTCGTGCCGATGGCGACGAGGAGTGCGACGAACAGGCCCGTACGCCCGAAGAAGCTGCCGATGACGATGATGAGTGCGGACAGTCCCCCGAGGAGTACTGCGGTCCTGAGCCCGTTGTGCCGGCGGTGCACGGTACGCCCTCCAAGTGGTGCGGCAGGGGAACCCTTTGTCTGCGAACTGCTCGTCGACTCCACTTCTCAGTGGACCTTCCCGCACTGGTCAACGCCAGGCGGGCGGCGCGAGTTCCCTGGGTGCGGCTCCGGAGTCCGTGGGCCGTCCGGGTGAGGCGGCGGCATCCGGCACGCGCGTGCGCCGGATGCCGGGTGCCCGCGCGTGGGTGCGCGGTCAGAAGAGCGCGGTGGCCGAGAAGCGGAGCACCAACTGGGGGGCTCCCGACAGGGCGACGCCCAGCACGGCCGTCAGGGTGAGGGCGGCCGTGAGCGGGGCCGGGACGCGGTGCTTCTCCGGCTCCCCCTCGGGGGCGCGGAAGAGCAGGGCCGTCCACTGGAGGTAGTAGAAGAGCGCGATCACCACGTTGACCGCCATGACCACGGCGAGCCAGCCGAGCCCGGCGTCGACGGCCGCGGAGAAGACGGTGACCTTCGCGAAGAGGCCGATGACGCCGGGCGGCAGGCCTGCCAGGCACAGCAGGAAGAACGCCAGGAGCAGCGCGGCGAGGGGGTTCGAGGCGTGGAGGCCGCGGTAGTCGGTGATGCGGTTCAGGGCCCTGGTACGGCCCACGAGGGCGGCCACGGCGAAGGCGCCGAGGTTCACCGCGGCGTACATGAGGGCGTACGCCACGGTGGAGCCGACCGCTTTCTGGGCGTCCTTGGAGTAGGCGGCTGCCGCGATCGGTACCAGGAGGTAGCCGGCCTGGCCGACGGAGGACCAGGCGAGCAGGCGCACCGCGCTGTACGCGCGCGTGGCCTGCTGCCGCAGGGCGCCGACGTTGCCGACGGTCATGGTGAGGGCGGCCAGTGCGGCCAGTGCCGGGCCCCAGGCGTCGGAGTAGGACGGGAGGGCGACGACGGTGACGAGGATCAGGCCGGAGAAGCCGACCGCCTTGCCGACGACGGACAGGTAGGCGGCGACCGGGAGGGGCGCGCCCACATAGGTGTCGGGCACCCAGAAGTGGAACGGGACGGCGGCCGTCTTGAAGGCGAAGCCGACGAGGGTGAGGACGACGCCTGCCTGGGTGAGCGTGTGGAGTTGTCCGTTCACGTGCTGGATCCGGTCGGCGACCTGGGTGAGGTACAGGGTGCCGGTGGAGGCGTACACGAAGCTGATGCCCATGAGGCTCACCGCGGTCGCGGTGACGGACGACAGGAAGAACTTCAGGGCGGCTTCGGAGGATTTCTTGTCGCCGTGCCGGATGCCTACGAGGGCGAACGCGGGCAGGGAGGCGACCTCCAGGGCGACGACGAGGGTGGCCAGGTCACGGGAGGCGGGCAGCAGGGCGGCACCGGCAGCGGAGGACAGCAGCAGGAACCAGAACTCTCCTTCGGGGACGTCCTTCCTGGCGTCCTTCAGCGCGGTGACCGACAGCAGGGCGGCGAGGAGGGCGCCGCCGAGGACGAGGAACTGGATGACGAGGGTGAAACGGTCCGCCGTGTAGCTGCACACCTGCGGGCTGCCGGTCAGGCAGAAGGTGGCGCGGTCGCCGTCCAGGAGGGGCAGCAGCATGAGGATCGCGGCGGCCAGTCCGGCGATGGACGCCCAGCCGAGGAGGGCCTTGTGCCGCTCGTCGACGAAGAGGTCGGCGACGAGGACGAGGAGTCCGACGGCGGCCGCGATGGTGGGCGGTGCGATCGCCAGCCAGTCGACGGACTGGACGAGGGAGCTCATCGGGTGCCTCCTGCCAGGAGCTGCTGCACGGCCGGGTCGGTCAGGCCGAGGAGTGCCCTCGGCCACAGGCCGGCGAGGACGGTGAGGACGACGAGCGGCGTCCAGGCCGCGAATTCGTACGTGTGGACGTCGGCGAGTTCGGGGGTCTCCTGGGGCACGGCGCCCATGCACACGCGCCGCACCACGATGAGCATGTACGCGGCGGTGAGCAGCGTGCCGAACGCGGCGATCGCCATGAAGGTGAGGAAGGCGGGGCGGCTGAGGTCGGCGGCGGGCCTGAACGCGCCGAACATCGCGAGCATCTCGCCCCAGAACCCGGCGAGGCCCGGCAGGCCCAGCGAGGCGACGGCGCCGAAGGCCAGCAGGCCGCCGAGGCGGGGTGCCTTGCCGTAGAGGGCGGCACCGGTCTGCAAATGATCCGGCGCGGCGGAGCCGCTCGCTGAGGGGTGGTGGTCGGGCGACGGGAGGGCGAGGGCGTCGAGGTCGGTGGTGCCGGTGCGGTCCTTCAGCGCGCCGACCAGGAAGAACAGCAGGCCGGTGATGAGGCCGTGGGCGACGTTGGCGAACAGCGCGCCGTTGACGCCGGTCGGGGTGGTCGTCGCGATGCCGAGCAGTACGAAGCCCATGTGGCCGACGGAGGAGTAGGCGATGAGCCGCTTGAGGTCGCCCTTCGCGCCTCGCTTGGCCAGGGCGAGGCAGGCGAGGGATCCGTAGATGATCCCGACGACGGCGAAGGCGGCGAGGTACGGCGCGAAGGCGTGGAAGCCGTGGGGCGCCACCGGCAGGAGGATGCGTACGAACCCGTACGTGCCCATCTTCAGCAGGACGCCGGCCAGCAGGACCGAGCCGACGGTCGGCGCGGCGGTGTGGGCGTCGGGCAGCCAGCTGTGCAGCGGCCACATCGGTGCCTTGACCGCGAGCCCGATCCCGACCGCCAGAACGGCGATGACCTGCACGGATGTGGTGAGCGAACGGCCGTTGTCAGTGGCGAGTGCCACCATGTCGAACGTGCCCGCCTTGAGTCCGATCAGGAGCAGGCCGAGCAGCATGACGACGGAGCCGAGCAGCGTGAAAAGGATGAACCGCCACGCGGCCCGGGTCCGGCCCTCGCCGCCCCAGCGGGCGATGAGGAAGTACATCGGGATGAGGACCATCTCGAACGCGAGGAAGAACAGCAGCAGGTCGAGGACGGCGAAGGTCGCGAGGGTGCCGGACTCGAGGACGAGCAGCAGGGCGACGAAGGCCTTCGGGGACGGGCCCGGGGGCATCTTGAAGTACGAGTAGAGCGCGCAGAGGAAGGTCAGCAGCGCGGTCAGCACCAGAAGGGGGAGGGAGATGCCGTCGATGCCGAGGTGGATCCGCACGTCGAGTGCGGGGATCCAGCTGATGTCGGTGGTGGCCTGCATCTTCGACGGGTGGTCGTGGTCGAAGCCGAGCGCGAGGACGATCGCCGCGATGAGCACGGCGCCGGTGACGGTCACGCCGTGCCGCAGCACGGCTTGCTCGGGTGACTTCCCCTTCAGCCCGGGCGGGGCCGGGAGGAGGGCGGCGAGCGCGCCGATGAGCGGCGCGACGACGACGAATGCCAGAAGGAACTGCATCACGGACTCGCTGATATCGATCACGCCGGCTCACGCTCCCGTGGCGACGAGGAGGGCGGCCACCGCCAGGACGACGGTGCCGGCGAGCAGCGCGCTCACATAGGTCTGCACGTTGCCGGTCTGGGCGCGCCGCACGGCGGCCCCGAGCAGGCGGGGCACGGCGCCCGCGCCGCGTACGTAGGTCTCGACGACCTCCCGGTCCAGGAACTGCACGAGGCTCGCTCCGGCCCTGACCGGGCGGACGAAGAGCCGGCCGTACACGGCGTCCAGGTGGAAGCCCTCGGCCGCGTGGCGGTGCAGCGGGCCGAGCAGGAGGCGCCCCGGGTCCGCCGGGTCGGGCGCGTAGGCGATGTCGCCGTACGCGGGCACATGGCTCGCGATCGCCTCGGCCTCGACCAGGCCGGCGTCCGCCTCGGGGTGGGCCGCGACGGCACCCAGCGGGATGCGGTCCGCGAGCGCGGTGGTGTGCCGCCAGGCGCCGTAGGTCACGAGTGCGCCGACCAGGGCGAGGCCCGTGCCGAGGACGGAGGTGGTGAGCGTAGGCGTCAGGGAGCGTCCGTCGAACCAGTCGGGCAGGACACGGTAGGTGAGGCCGAACGCGATCGACGGGGCGGCGAGCACCCACAGCACGGCGTTCATGACCAGCGGCTGCCTGCCGTGGTCGGGGGCCTTGGCTCCGTGGCCGCGGAAGGCGAGCAGCCACAGCCGGGTCGCGTACGCGCCGGTGAGCAGGGCCGTGACCAGGCCGGTGACGAGGACGATCCAGCCTGCGGCGCCGGGGGCGTGGTCGGTGTGGCCGGTGGCGACGTGTTCGGCGGCGCCCAGGACGGACTCCTTGGAGAAGAAGCCGGAGAACGGGGGGATCGCGGCGAGCGCGAGGAGCGCCACGGTCATCGTCCAGAAGGCGTCGGGGATGCGGTCGCGCAGGTCCCCCATGCGGGACATGGCGGCCAGCGAGTTGGTTCCGGCGGCGTGGATGATCACGCCGGCGGCCAGGAACAGCAGCGCCTTGAAGGCACCGTGGGACAGGAGGTGGAAGACGGCGGCACCGCGGTCGCCGACGGCGAGGGCGCCGGTCATGTAGCCGAGCTGGCCGATCGTCGAGTAGGCGAGGACGCGCTTGATGTCGTCCTGGGCGAGCGCGGCGAGCGCCGAGCCGGCCATGGTGACGGCGGCCATCACGGCGAGGACGACCATGGCGGCCGAGGAGGCCTGGAAGACCGGGAGGAGGCGGGCGATGAAGTAGACACCGGCGGCGACCATCGTCGCGGCGTGGATCAGTGCGGAGACGGGCGTCGGGCCCGCCATCGCGTCGGGGAGCCAGGTGTGCAGCGGGAACTGCGCCGACTTGCCCGCCACGCCGGCCAGGAGCAGCAGGGCGACCACGGTCGGGTGGTGCAGTCCGCCGCTCGCGACGGTGCCGAGGACGTGGGTGATGCGGAAGGAGCCGGCATCGGTGCCGAGCGCGAACAGGCCGATCAGGAAGGGGACGTCGCCGAGCTTGGTGACCAGGAACGCTTTGAGGGAGGCGGCGCGGGCCTCCGGGGTCTCCCAGTAGTGGCCGACGAGGAAGTAGGAGCAGATGCCCATGACTTCCCAGCCGACCAGCAGCACGATGAGGTCGCCCGAGTAGACGACGAGGAACATCGCGGAGGTGAACAGGGAGACGAGAGCGGCGTAGGAGGGGTAGCGCGGGTCGTCGCGCAGGTAGCCCGTCGAGTAGAGCTGCACGCAGGTGGCGACGGTGCCGACCAGGACGGCGACGAGGGCGGCGAAGCCGTCGATGTGCAGGGCGAGTTCGATCGGGACCGAGCCGGTGGGCGTGAGCTCGGTGGCGGCATCGAGGGCCCGGCCTCCGCCCTGGCGGGCGGCCACCAGCACGGCGAGGACGAGCGAGGCGAGGGTCGGCAGGACGGCGAGCGGGCGGACGAATCCCGGGACCGTGCGGCCGAGGAGCAGGCCTGCCGCCGCGCCGAGGAACGGAAGGAGGGGTACGAGGACGGCGAGGGTGGTCGTGGTCACGCGGTGGCCTCAGCCTTCTCAGCCGCAGGGGTCTCGCCGTCGTGGCCCTCGGCGGTGTCGCGGAGCCGGTCGATGTCCGAGGTGCCGCGGTTGCGGTACACGGCGAGGACGATCGCGAGGCCGATGCCGATCTCCGCGGCGGCGATGGCGATGGTGAACAGGGTCAGGGCCTGTCCGGAGTGCAGCGTTTCGCGGGCGGCACGGCTCAGCCAGACGTCGAAGGCGACGAGGTTGAGGTTGACGGCGTTGAGCATCAGCTCGACCGACATCAGGACGAGGATCGCGTTGCGGCGGGCGAGGACGCCGTACAGGCCCGTGCAGAACAGGAGGGCGGAGAGCACGGCGGGATAGGCGAGGTGCATCAGCGGACGCCTTCCTTCTCGCTCCGGGTGTCCGGGGTGGCCGGGGCGTCCGCGGTGGTGGCCGCCGCGTCCGTCTTCGCCTTGCGGGACAGGACGATCGCGCCGACCAGTGCGGCGAGGAGGAGCACGGAGAGGGCCTCGAAGGGGAGGACCCAGTTCTGGAAGAGGCTCGCGCCGGTGACCTTGGTGGAGCCGGAGGCGGCGCCCCCGAGGTCGATCCAGGTCGTACGGAAGGCGTCGACGACCACCCACACCAGGGCGGCCGCGGCGGCGACGGCCACGGTGAGGGCGGCCCAGCGGTTGCCGGAGTCGGCGTCCGGGGAGCGGCCGATGGGGGCCTTGGTGAGCATCAGACCGAACAGAAGGAGGACGACGACGGACCCGACGTAGATGAGGACCTGCACCCAGGCGATGAACTCGGCGGTGAGCAGGAGGTACTCGACGGCGAGCCCACCGAGGGTGACCACGAGCCACAGGGCGGCGTGCACCAGCTGCCGGGTGGTGACGGTGACCAGGGCGGCGCCGAAGGTGACCAGACCGACGAGGAGGAAGGCGATCTCGACGCCGGTCGGGGAGAGGAAGCCGTGCGAGGCCGCGGCGGCGGTGGTCAGCGCGGCGGGGGCGGTGTTCACGACTCTCCTCCCTGTGGCTCGGCGGGCTCTGCGTGATCTGCGGGCTCGGCCTGCGCGGCGGCCAGCTTCTCGGCGGTCTTGCGGGCTGCTGCGATCTCCTTCGGCTCCTCGGCGCCCGGGTCGAGGGCGGGCGGGGCCGGCACGGTCCACATCCACTCGCGGAGCTTGTCGCGCTCGTGGGTGAGGTCGCGGATGTCGGTCTCGGCGTACTCGAACTCCGGGGACCAGAACAGTGCGTCGAAGGGGCAGACCTCGATGCAGATACCGCAGTACATGCAGAGGGAGAAGTCGATGGCGAAGCGGTCCAGGACGTTGCGGCTGCGTTCACGGCCGCCGGGGGCGGCCGGCGGGACCGTCTCCTTGTGGGAGTCGATGTAGATGCACCAGTCCGGGCACTCGCGGGCGCACAGCATGCAGACCGTGCAGTTCTCCTCGAACAGGCCGATGACACCGCGGCTGCGGGGCGGGAGCGCGGGCTGGGCGTCGGGGTACTGCTCGGTGACGGACTTCTTCGTCATCGTGCGGAGGGTGACGGCCAGGCCCTTGGCGAGGCCGGAGCCGGGGAACGACAGGCGGGGCCGCCCGGAGGGCGTCGTTGAGGGGTGGTGGTCGGGCGACGGGCGGGACATGGTTAGGAGATCACCACCTTGACGATGCCGGTGAGGGCGATCTGGGCGAGGGAGAGGGGGACGAGGAGGGTCCAGGAGAGCTTCTGGAGCTGGTCCTCGCGCAGCCGGGGGTAGGTGACGCGCAGCCAGATGACGACGAAGGCGAGGATCGCGGTCTTCAGCAGTGTCCAGAGCCAGCCGAGGCCGTCGGCACCCCACGGGCCGTGCCAGCCGCCCAGGAAGAGGACGGTGGTCAGTCCGCACAGGACGATGATCCCGGCGTACTCGGCGAGCAGGAACAGGGCGAAGCGGAGGCCGGTGTACTCGGTGTACGCACCGAAGATGATCTCCGAGTCGGCGACGGGCATGTCGAAGGGCGGGCGTTGCAGTTCGGCGAGGCCGGCGACGAAGAAGACCATCGCGCCGACGACCTGCCAGGGCAGCCACCACCAGTGGAAGGCGTCGAGGATGCCGGGGAGCGAGACGGTGCCCGCCGCCATGGCCACCGAGGCGGCCGCGAGCAGCATGGGGAGTTCGTAGGCGAGGAGCTGGGCGGCGGTGCGGAGGCCGCCGAGGAGGGAGAACTTGTTGGCGGAGGCCCACCCCGCCATGAGGGAGCCGAGGACGCCGACGCCCATGACGGCGAGAACGAAGAAGATGCCCGCGTCGACGACCTGGCCGACGGCGCCCTCGCTCGGGCCGATCGGGATGGCGAGGAGGACGAGGAGGTACGGCAGCAGGGCCACGGCGGGGGCCAGCTGGAAGATACGGCGGTCCGCGCCCGCCGGGACGACGTCCTCCTTCTGCGCGAACTTCACGCCGTCGGCGACGAGCTGGGCCCAGCCGTGGAAGCCGCCCGCGTACATGGGGCCGAGGCGGCCCTGCATATGGGCCATGACCTTGTGTTCGGTCTGACCGATGATCAGGGGGAAGGTGAGGAAGACGACGAACACGACGAGGAGTCGCAGGCCGACGTCGAGAGCGCCGTTCACTGCGTGCCTCCTGGGGGGTCGTCGGGGTTCGAGGACTTCTTCGGGGAGTTCGGGGTCTGCTGCTGCGCGCCGTCGGGCCTGGTGTCACCGGGGCGGGTTTCGCCACGGTGGGCTTCGCCGCCGGTCGCGTCGGGCTCCGCCGCGGGAGCGGTGTCGGCTTCCGCGGCGTGGGGCGCGGGGCTCGCGGGTTCGGTCGCGGGGCTCGTGGAATCCGCTGGTTCGGTTGCGGGTTCCGCCGGTTCGGTCGTGGGTTTCTCCGGACCCTCTGGGGCGGCGGGCTCGGGCTCGTCGAAGGCCGGGCGGGCGTGGTGCCAGGGGGCGTCCGCGCTGCGGGGGGCGGGGGCGGGCCTCCGAGGCGTGTCCTCGGCTGCCGGACCCTCGGCACGCTGGGAAGCCGAACCCTCGGACGCACTCCGCGCACGGCGCGGCCCAGTGGAAGGAGCCGCCGGCTCGGCACCGCCCTCGGCCCGTTGCGAGGCCGAAACCTCCGAAGCACTCCGCGCACTCCGCGGAGCGGCCGGAGCCGTCGGCGCCGTGTCCTCAGCGGCACGCTGCGAGGCCGAGCCCTCCGACACGCTGCGGGCACGCCGCGGAGCGGCCGGAGCCGTCGGCGCCGTGTCCTCAGCGGCACGCTGCGAGGCCGAGCCCTCCGGCGTGCTCCGCGCACGCCGCGGCGGTGCCGCCGTCTCCGTGGGCTCGCCTGCGGCGGGGGCCTGGCTCGCGGAGCCCTCCGCTGCCGTGCGGGGGCGGCGTACGGGGCGTTCGCCCGCGGCTCGGCCTGCGGCCCGGGCCGGGCGGGCGGGGGCCGGGGGGAGCTGGCCCTTGAGGGGGCCCCACTCGTTCGGGTCGGGGACGCCCGGGGGCAGCATCTGGCGGCGCTTGGGGCCACCGCCCGCGGCGGAGCCGCCATGAGATGCGGTGGACTCGCCCGGTTCCTTCGCACCGGGCCATGCCTTGGCGACCCGGGCCGCCAGCACGAAGTCCTTGCGCAGCGGGTGACCTTCGAAGCCCTCGGGCAGGAGCAGGTGCTCCAGCGCGGGGTGGCCCTCGAAGGTGATGCCGAACATCTCGTGGGTCTCGCGTTCGTGCCAGGCGGCGCCCGCGTAGACGTCCACGGCGGAGGGCAGGACCGGGGCCTCGTGCGGGACGGTCGTACGGACGAGGAGGCGGCGGACCGGGGACAGGGCCACCACATGGGCCGAGACGCGCAGACCCGTACCCGGTTCGTCGACCGCGCTCAGCCAGTCGAAGTACGTGCAGCCCAGCTCGTCGCGCGCGACCTGGAGCGCCTCGGTCCAGCCCGTCGGGGTCACGTCGACGGTCAGGACCTCGTACGACTCCTCGGCCGTGGCCTCGGGGCCGAAGAGTTCCTCGGCGGACGCGGGCAGCCAGCCGACGGCGGTCATCGCCCCTCCCCCTGATCCGGTTCCGTGGCCGACGACGGCGGCTGGACCAGGCCGCTCTGCAGGGCCGCGGTGGACGGCCGCGAGGATCCGTACCGCTCCCCCAGCGACTCGCGCGCGATCTTCTCCTGGAGCTTGAGGATGCCCTGGAGCAGTGCCTCGGGACGCGGCGGGCAGCCGGGGACGTACACGTCCACCGGGATGATCTGGTCGACGCCCTTGGTGACGGAGTAGGAGTCCCAGTACGGGCCGCCGCAGTTGGAGCACGCGCCGAAGGAGATGACGTACTTCGGCTCGGGCATCTGCTCGTACAGGCGTTTGACGGCCGGCGCCATCTTGTCGGTGACCGTGCCGGACACCACCATCAGGTCGGCCTGGCGCGGGCCCGGCGCGAACGGGATGACCCCGAGGCGGATGAAGTCGTGGCGGGCCATGGACGCGGCGATGAACTCGATCGCGCAGCAGGCGAGGCCGAAGTTGAAGACCCAGAGCGAGTAGCGGCGTCCCCAGTTCAGGATCACCTTCATCGGCTCGGGGGCGAGGCGGGCCAGTGCGCCCAGCCGCTTGGGCTCCGGAAGCAGCACAGGGCCGGTGGCCTCGGTGGTCGAGGGGTTCACGTCCATGTCAGGACCCCCTTCTTGTATGCGTAGAGCAGTCCCACGGCCAGGAAGCCGAGGAAGACGAACATCTCCACGAGGGTGGTGGCTCCGTACCGCGGATCGGCGAAGACCGTGGCCCACGGGAAGAGGAAGATCGAGTCGACCGCGAAGATCACGTACAGGAACGCGTAGACGTAGTAGCGGACCTGCGTGTGGGCCCAGCCCTCGCCGACGGGGTCGACGCCGCACTCGTACGTCAGCAGCTTCTCCGGCGTGGGCACGACGGGGCGCAGCAGTCGGCCCGCGCCGAAGGCGACGGCGACGAAGAGCACGCCGACGACGGCGAGCAGCCCGACTACGGAGTAGGACTGGAAGTAGTCCGCCGCCACGACAGCGACGGCGGTCGGATGCGGCACGTCAGCCCCTCGCTCCCTGACCTCGTGACCCTGGTGAATGCTGTGATTCGACGATCTGTACGCACGGGAGTCTAGGCCCTGCTAAAGAAAGGGTAAGCAGCCCGTCGCACCTCGAGATGCCCTGGTACGCGCCTCACTCGCCGTACGGCTCGCATCGCGTACCCCCGGCAGGGCTCGGATCACCTCTCGCGCCGGCCGGATCGGCGGAGGGTGGGTACACCCCGAGGAAGCCATGACGGTCGGCCTCATGGTGCGGCGGCGCGGGGCGCGGCAGGCCGGCGGACATCACCGCACGAGGCCGGAAATGTGACCGAACGGGGAGCTGCCATGGCGGGACCGCGGGGACGAGGGACGGCGGCGGAGGTAGCGGAGAGACGTCCCGGGGCGTGTCCGGGGTGGGGAAAACCCCCGGTTGAAGACGCCGACGCGCTGCATGGCCGGGCGGGCGCGGGCACAGCAGGGTGGAGAAGCGAACCGGGGTGGACGACCAGCAGAACGACGACCAGCAGAACGGACGAGGCGATGGCCACGCAGTACGGGCAGGGGTACGGAGAGTGGGGCGGCCCTGGATCCCAGGGCGCCGGGGGGCGGCCGCACCGGCTTCCGGTGGCGCTGCGGGCGCCGATCGAGGCGCGCAGCTGGGGCGAGTTCTGCTACCTGCTGCTGAGCCTGCCGATCGGGATCGCGATGTTCACCTACGGCGTCACGATGTTGTCGATCGGGGCCGGGCTGCTGGTGACGTTCCTGGGTATCCCGGTGCTCGCGGCGGCGCTGGCCGGGTGCCGTGGGTTCGGGGCGCTGGAGCGGGCCCGGGCGCGGGGGCTGCTGGGGCTGGAGGTGGCCGCTCCGGAGCCGCTGCGGATGAGCGGGCGCGGGGCGATGGCGTGGATGGGGGCGATGCTCAAGAGCGGGGCGTCGTGGCGGCACATGCTGTACACGGTGCTGCATTTCCCGTGGGCGGTGTTCTCGTTCTCGGTGGGCGTGAGTTTCTGGACGTGCGGGTGGGCGCTGCTGACGTATCCGCTGTGGTTCTGGGTGTTCCCGGTGTACGCCGGTCAGGGCGGGGTCCAGCTGTACGGCGACGAGACGCACCACGTGTACCTCGACAACCCGTTCGAGATCACGGTGACCGCGCTGGTGGGGCTGCTGATCACACTGGCCACGCCCTGGATCGTCCGGGGGCTGACGACCGTGGACCGGCTGCTGGTGCACGGGCTGCTCGGGCCGTCGCGGTTGGCGACCCGGGTGGTGGAGCTGGAGTCGGACCGCGGGGCGGTGGTGGACACGGCGGCGGCGGATCTGCGGCGCATCGAGCGGGACCTGCACGACGGGGCGCAGGCCCGGCTGGTGGCGTTGGCCATGGATCTGGGGCTGGCGAAGGAGAAGCTGTCGGAGGATCCGCAGGCGGCGGCGCGGATGGTGGAGGACGCGCATGGCGAGGTGAAGACGGCGCTGCAGGAGCTGCGGGACCTGGCTCGTGGGATCCATCCGGCGGTGTTGACGGACCGGGGGCTGGACGCGGCACTGTCGGCGGTGGCCTCGCGGTGCGCCGTGCCGGTGGAGGTGGAGGCGGACCTGCCGTCGCGGCCGGCCCCGGCGATCGAGGGGATCGCCTACTTCACGGTGTCGGAACTGCTGCAGAACGTCAGCAAGCATGCGCGGGCGTCGCGGGCGACGGTGGACGTGTGGCGGGCGGAGGACCGGCTGCTGCTGCAGGTGTCCGACGACGGGGTCGGGGGTGCCGACGCCTCCGGCGGGTCGGGGCTGGCGGGGCGGCTCGATGCGGTGGATGGCGTGCTGGTGGTGGATTCGCCGGTCGGGGGGCCTACGCGGATCACCGCGGAGTTGCCCTGGCGCGCGTAGGGCCCCCGGCGGTGGGGCACCGGACGGTTCCGCCCCCGCCGCCCTTACCCGTCCCCTACCCCGGGGGCTCCGCCCCCGGGCTCCCCGCCCATCGGCCAGGCGCCGCGTCCACAGCCCCCTGCCCGGGTCTCCACCCCCGGGCTCCCCGCCGGGGACTGCGTCCCCCGGACCCCTGCCCGGGGCTGCGCCCCCGGACCCCGCCCATCGGCCAGGCGCCGCGTCCACAGCCCCCTGCCTGGGGCTGCGCCCCCGGACCCTGCTGGCTGGCCTGGCGCCGCGCTCCCAGACGCCTGCCCCACGGCCACCCGCCCCCGGACCCCCCTGCCAGACCCGGCACCACACCCCCCACACCGCTGCCCCCAGACCCCGCCCATCGGCCCGGCGCCGCGTCCCCCGAAGCACTGCTTCGAGGGCTGAGCCCCGTCCCGCCCCACCCCGCCCATCCGCCTGACACACCTCTCTTTCGCCCGGCAGCCACCCCGCGCGAGCCCCGATCCTGGAATGCTGGAGCCTGTCGTGCGACCGGAGACAGGTTGTGGGGGCCGGGGGATCGTGGAGGACAGGGTGCGGATCGTCATCGCCGAGGATTCTGTGCTGCTCAGGGAGGGACTGACCCGGCTGCTGACCGACCGTGGGCATGACGTCGTCGCCGGTGTCGGGGACGCGGAGGCGCTGATCAAGACCATCACCGAGCTGGCGGACCAGGGCGAGTTGCCCGATGTCGTCGTCGCCGACGTGCGGATGCCGCCGACCCACACGGACGAAGGCGTCCGGGCCGCGGTCCAGCTGCGCAGGGCGTATCCCGGACTCGGTGTGCTCGTGCTGTCGCAGTACGTGGAGGAGCGGTACGCCACCGAACTGCTGGCCGGTTCCAGTCGCGGCGTCGGCTATCTGCTCAAGGACCGGGTCGCCGAGGTGCGCGAGTTCGTGGACGCCGTCGTGCGGGTCGCCGAGGGAGGCACCGCGCTGGACCCCGAGGTGGTCGCACAGCTGCTCGGGCGCAGCCGCAAGCAGGACGTGCTGGCGGCGCTCACCCCCCGGGAGCGGGAGGTCCTCGGGCTGATGGCCGAGGGGCGGACGAACTCCGCGATCGCCCGGCAACTCGTCGTGAGCGACGGAGCCGTCGAGAAGCACGTCAGCAACATCTTCCTGAAGCTCGGCCTGTCCCCGAGTGACGGGGATCACCGGCGTGTTCTGGCCGTGCTCACCTATCTCAACTCCTGAACAGCTGAGACTGTGTCAGACGTCGCTGCCGGATCCGGACACCACGGGGCTCCGGTCCCGGCGCCGCGTCCAGTGCCGGCCGAAGGATGAGCAGGGAGCCTTTTCACGAGCAGCACCCGGGGGGCGAGCGAACAAATGATGACAAGTCGGGGCGCCGGACCGTCTCACGATGGTGTCCATCATCCGAACGGCCGAGGGAAGGCGACCCTTACCGACGTAGGGTTGATCCTGGGAAGGCCGGTGGGACGGCCGCTCCCGGACAGCCGCCTCGAGGGAGGTCCAGTTCAGTGACCAGCCAGGTCAGCAGTCCAGCGGGACAGGCGGACGGAACCGTCGTAGGAGAACAGCGCAAACCGGCGGGCACGAAGGACGTGCGCCGGCTCGACCGGGTGATCATCCGGTTCGCGGGGGACTCGGGTGACGGTATGCAGCTCACCGGCGACCGTTTCACCTCGGAGACGGCGTCCTTCGGCAACGACCTGTCCACACTGCCGAACTTCCCCGCCGAGATCCGCGCCCCTGCCGGGACGCTGCCGGGTGTGTCGTCGTTCCAGCTGCACTTCGCCGACCACGACATCCTCACCCCGGGCGACGCCCCGAACGTGCTGGTGGCGATGAACCCGGCCGCCCTGAAGGCCAACGTGGGCGACCTGCCGCGCGGCGCGGAGATCATCGTCAACACCGACGAGTTCACCAAGCGCGCGATGCAGAAGGTCGGCTACGCTGCCTCTCCCCTGGAGGACGGGTCCCTCGACGGCTACAACGTCCACCCCGTGCCGCTGACGACCCTCACCGTCGAGGCGCTGAAGGACTTCGACCTCACCCGCAAGGAGGCCGAGCGCAGCAAGAACATGTTCGCGCTCGGCCTGCTGAGCTGGATGTACCACCGGCCCACCGAGGGCACCGAGACGTTCCTGAGGACGAAGTTCGCGAAGAAGCCGGACATCGCCGCCGCGAACATCGCCGCCTTCCGGGCGGGGTGGAACTTCGGGGAGACGACGGAGGACTTCGCGGTCTCCTACGAGGTCGCCCCGGCCGTCAAGGCGTTCCCGGTGGGCACCTACCGCAACATCTCCGGGAACCTGGCCCTGGCGTACGGCCTGATCGCCGCCTCCCGCCAGGCGGACCTGCCGCTGTTCCTGGGCTCGTACCCGATCACTCCGGCCTCGGACATCCTGCACGAGCTGTCTAAGCACAAGAACTTCGGTGTGCGCACCTTCCAGGCCGAGGACGAGATCGCCGGGATCGGCGCTGCCCTCGGTGCCGCCTTCGGCGGGTCGCTGGCCGTGACCACGACCTCCGGGCCGGGCATCGCGCTCAAGAGCGAGACGATCGGCCTCGCGGTCTCCCTGGAGCTGCCGCTGCTGATCGTCGACATCCAGCGCGGCGGCCCGTCCACCGGTCTGCCCACCAAGACCGAGCAGGCGGACCTGCTGCAGGCGATGTACGGCCGCAACGGCGAGGCCCCGGTCCCGGTGGTCGCCCCGCGCACCCCGGCCGACTGCTTCGACGCGGCCCTGGAGGCGGCCCGGATCGCGCTGACCTACCGCACTCCGGTCTTCCTGCTCTCCGACGGCTACCTGGCCAACGGCTCGGAGCCCTGGCGCATCCCCGAGCTGGACGAGCTGCCCGACCTCACGGTGCAGTTCGCGCAAGGCCCGAACCACACCCTGGACGACGGCACCGAGGTGTTCTGGCCCTACAAGCGCGACCCGCAGACCCTGGCCCGCCCGTGGGCGGTCCCGGGCACGCCCGGCCTGGAGCACCGCATCGGCGGCATCGAGAAGCAGGAGGGCACCGGCAACATCTCCTACGACCCCGCCAACCACGACTTCATGGTCCGCACCCGTCAGGCGAAGGTCGACGGGATCGTGGTACCCGACGTGGAGGTGGACGACCCGGACGGCGCGAGCACCCTGGTGCTGGGCTGGGGCTCGACGTACGGGCCGATCACCGCGGCCGTACGCCGGCTGCGTGCGGCCGGGGAGTCCATCGCGCAGGCCCATCTGCGGCACGTCAACCCGTTCCCGCGGAATCTCGGCGCGGTGCTGGGACGTTACGAGAAGGTGGTGATCCCTGAGATGAACCTCGGCCAGCTCGCCACCCTGATCCGGGCGAAGTACCTGGTCGACGCCCACTCCTACAACCAGGTCAACGGCATGCCGTTCAAGGCGGAGCAGCTCGCCGCGGCGCTCAAGGAGGCCATCGATGGCTGAGACGACCACGGAAGGCACGGGCACGATCGAGGCGCTTTCGCTCGTCCCCAAGGCCGTGGCCAGGCAGTCCATGAAGGACTTCAAGTCCGATCAGGAAGTGCGCTGGTGCCCCGGCTGCGGTGACTACGCGATCCTCGCCGCCGTCCAGGGCTTCATGCCGGAGCTGGGCCTCGCGCGGGAGAACATCGTCTTCGTCTCCGGGATCGGCTGCTCGTCCCGCTTCCCGTACTACATGAACACGTACGGCATGCACTCCATCCACGGCCGGGCGCCCGCGATCGCGACCGGGCTCGCGGCCTCGCGGCGTGATCTGAGCGTGTGGGTGGTCACCGGTGACGGTGACGCGCTGTCCATCGGCGGCAACCACCTCATCCACGCACTGCGCCGCAACGTGAACCTGAAGATCCTGCTGTTCAACAACCGGATCTACGGCCTGACCAAGGGCCAGTACTCCCCCACCTCCGAGGTCGGCAAGATCACCAAGTCGACCCCGATGGGCTCCCTCGACGCGCCGTTCAACCCGGTCTCGCTGGCCCTCGGCGCGGAGGCGTCCTTCGTGGCCCGCACGATCGACTCTGACCGCAAGCACCTCACCGAGGTGCTGCGCCAGGCCGCCGCCCATCCGGGCACGGCGCTGATCGAGATCTACCAGAACTGCAACATCTTCAACGACGGCGCCTTCGACGCGCTCAAGGACAAGCAGAGCGCCGAGGAGGCCCTGATCCGGCTGGAACACGGGCAGCCGATCCGCTTCGGATCTGGGGGCACCTCCCGCTCGAGCGAAGCCGAGAGTGGGGGAGGCGCGCGCGGTGTCGTACGGGACAGGCAGACCGGCGACCTGAAGGTCGTCACCGTCACCCCGGAGAACGAGGCGGACATCCTGGTCCACGACGCGCACGCCGCCTCCTCCACCACGGCCTTCGCGCTCTCCCGCCTCGCCGACCCGGACACCCTGCACCACACCCCGATCGGCGTGTTCCGGTCCGTGGAGCGGCCCGTCTACGACACGGCGATGGCCGACCAGCTCGATGCCGCCATCGAGCAGAACGGCAAGGGCGACCTGGCCGCCCTGCTCGCCGGCGGGGACACCTGGACCGTCGTCGGCTGAGTGGTACCGCCGTTCACGAGGCCCGGGCGGACAGCGCCCGGGCCTCGTCGTATGCCTGGCGGGCCTTCTCCACGTCCGCCATGCGGTCATGGGTCCACAGCGCCAGCGCCCGCACCTGCTCGGCGGCCTCGCGGCCCAGGTCGGTGAGGGAGTAGTCGACGCGCGGCGGGATCACGGGCTTGGCGTCCCGGTGCACCAGACCGTCGCGTTCCAGGGTCTGCAGGGTCTGCGTGAGCATCTTCTCGCTGACGCGGGCGGTCCGCCCGATCGCCCGGCGCAACTCGCTGAAGCGGTGGGGGCGGTCGAGGAGCTGGATCAGGACGAGCACGCCCCAGCGGCTGGTGACGTGCTCCAGGACGAGGCGGTAGGGGCACATCGCCTCGGCGGCTTCGCGTCTGCCGGCGGCCCCATCACTTACTGTCATGCCAGTACCTTACTTCAAAGTGGGTACTTTCTATTGGTTAGCGCACCTCCTAGGGTGAATGTCGGGAAACACCCCACAAGGAGATCCAAGTCATGAGCATCGTCGTCACCGGAGCCACCGGACACCTCGGCCGTCATGTGGTGGAGCAGCTGCTGGAGAAGGTTCCGGCCGAACAGATCACCGCGGTCGTCCGCACCCCGGAGAAGGCCGCCGACCTCGCGGAGCGCGGCGTGCGGATCGCCGCCGCCGACTACAACGCTCCGGAGACCTTCGACGGCCTGTTCTCGGCCGGCGACAAGGTGCTGCTGATCTCCGGCAACGAGTTCGACAAGGGCCGCCTTCAGCAGCACCAGGTGGTCCTCGACGCCGCCAAGGCCGCCGGAGTCGCCCTCTTCGCCTACACCAGCGCGCCCAGCAGCCTGAAGGCCGCCCTCGCCGACGACCACCGGGCCACCGAGCAGGCGATCCTGGCCTCGGGCGTGCCGTGTGTCCTGCTGCGCAACGGCTGGTACCACGAGAACTACACCGATAACCTCGCCCCTGTCCTCGAGCACGGCGCCGTCGTCCAGGCCGCCGGCGACGGCCGCGTGTCCTCCGCCTCCCGCGCCGACTACGCGGCCGCCGCGGTCGCCGTGCTGACCGGCGAGGGCCACGAGAACAAGGCGTACGAGCTGGGTGGCGACGAGGCGTGGGGCTTCGCCGAGTACGCCGCCGAGCTGAGCAAGCAGACCGGCAAGGAGATCACGTACAACGCCGTCTCCGCCGAGGCGTACGAGGGGCTCCTGAAGGGCGCCGGGCTGCCCGGGCCGCTCGCCGCGGTCTTCGCCGGCGTGGACGCGTCCATCGAGAAGGGCGAGCTGGAGGTCACCACCGGCGACCTCTCCCGCCTGGCCGGCCGCCCGACCACCCCGCTCGCCGAGGCGATCACCGCCGCGCTCAAGGGCTGACTCCCCCTTCGGGCCCTTGAGCTCCCGGCCCCCGCCTGTCATGACCGTATGCCGATACGGGCATGACAGGCGGGGGCCGTCGCGCTACCTTCATGGAGGCTGCACCGGGGCAGCCGCGAGCGTGAGGGAGGGCCCGTGGCCGGGGACCCGAAGGGTGAGCGACGGACAGGTCTGCTGAACGGCTTCGCCGCGTACGGGATGTGGGGGCTCGTCCCCCTGTTCTGGCCCCTGCTGAAGCCCGCCGGAGCGTTGGAGATCCTCGCCCACCGGATGGCGTGGTCGCTCGTCCTGGTCGCCCTCGTACTGCTGGTGATGCGCCGCTGGGCCTGGGCGGGCGAACTGCTCCGGCAGCCGCGCCGGCTCGCGCTGATCACGGTCGCCGCGGCCGTCATCACCGTCAACTGGGGCGTCTACATCTGGGCCGTGAACAGCGGCCACGTGGTGGAGGCCTCGCTCGGCTACTTCATCAACCCGCTCGTCACCATCGCCATGGGCGTGCTGCTCCTGAAGGAACGGCTGCGGCCGGTGCAGTGGGCGGCGGTCGGGGTCGGCTTCGCCGCCGTGCTCGTCCTGACGATCGGCTACGGCCGTCCGCCGTGGATCTCCCTGTGCCTGGCGTTCTCCTTCGCCACCTACGGGCTGGTGAAGAAGAAGGTCAGCCTCGGCGGCATCGAGTCGCTGGCCGCGGAGACCGCCGTGCAGTTCGTGCCCGCGCTGGCGTATCTGGTGTGGCTGTCGGGACACGGAGAGTCCACGTTCACGTCCCGGGGGGCGGGGCACGCGGCGCTGCTCGCGGTCACCGGGGTGGTCACCGCCCTGCCGCTCGTCTGCTTCGGCGCCGCGGCGATACGGGTCCCCCTGTCGACGCTGGGGCTGCTGCAGTACCTGGCGCCGGTCTTCCAGTTCCTGCTGGGCATCCTCTACTTCCACGAGGCGATGCCGCCCGAGCGCTGGGCGGGCTTCGCGCTGGTCTGGCTGGCGCTGTCGCTGCTGACGGCGGACGCGTTGCGCACCGCTCGGCGGGCCGCGCGGACGCTCGGCGGGGCGATCCCGGGTGCGCGCGCCGCCACCGCGACGGTGAGCGGGGCCGCGGACGCGGACCCGGTGGACGCCACGCCGTAGCCGCCGTAGCGCCTACTGGACGGCGGTCCGCTCGCCGGACGCCTTGCGGGCGCGCTCGGCCAAGCGGCCCATGCGGCTGCGGGCCTTTTCGAGCTGGTCGAGGTCGTCGGCGGCGGGGCCGTCCTGGGCCGCGAGTTCGCTCCATACGGCGATGAGGTCGCGGCCGAGATGCAGCCCCTGGACCGGTTCGCGTACGGCACGCCAGGCGGCGGCCGCGCTCTGCACGTTGCCGTAGGCCCCGCGCGGGTCGCCGAGGCGGTGACGGATGCGGGCCAGGTCCAGCGACAGATGGAAGGAGCGCAGGGGATCTGTCGCCAGGTAGGCGATGTAGGCGGTGAGTTCGCGCAGGTGCAGGACGTCGGGGTGCTCGTCGCCGAGGGTCGCGGCCGACTCGGCGACGGCCTGCTCGGCCAGCCCGGACGCCTCCTCGAGACGGCCCTGCTTCACGGCCGCGCTGATCCGGGCCATGGGCTCGGCGACAGGCCCGTCCGCGCCGCCAGCCGCCGCATCCCCGAGCACGGCTTCCGCCACCGAGTCGAACTCCCGCACGGGCGGCTCCTTGACCTCGTCGTCCTGGCCGACGGCGACGGGGGCGGGGGTGGGATCGGCGGTGGGCTTGCGGTCGGGGCCGGTGGCGGGGTCCGCTTCCGTGGTGGGAGGCGCGGTGACTTCGGGGGTCCGAGCGGAGGACAAGGCGGGCGTGGGCCGGGTGGTGGGCTCGGGGGCTGCGGCAGCGGCGGAAGTGGCGGACGGTGCGGCCGGCATGACCGGCGGTGGGCCGAACGTTCCCGTCGGCGGCGAGACGGTGCCGGGGGCCGGCGGTGCGGGCGGCGGCGGGGTGCCGCCGTGGTTCGGGGCACCCGGCAGGGCCTGGGCCGGCCCGGACGTGGCGGTGATGAAGGCGACCTGCTCGGGCACGGCCTGCAGACCGAACGGCGCGACGCTAGGGCCGGGGGGCGTGGGGGCGGCTGCGGCGGGCTGCGTGCGCCGGGTGGGAGAGGGAGCGGACTCCGCGCAATCCGGGCGCGGTGCGAGCGCGGCTGCGGGAGCGGGCTCGGCGGGCTCCGGCAGGGCGCGCAGTACGCGGGTGTCGGGCTCGATGCCGGCCGGTGTCGTGCTCGGCGGGGGCACCGGGGACTGCGACGGTGCGTACGGGTCGTGCACCGCCCCCCGGGGGGCGGTCGGTGCCGTGGTGCCCGGGGTCGGCTGCCGGGTGTCCACCGCGCCCAGGACGTGCGTGGCCCTGTCGCGGGGCCCGGCCTCCACGGGTGCCACCTGAGTCGTACCTCCGTGCACCGCGGCCCCGGACGCCGCTTCCCTCCGTACCGGCTCCCCCGCGAACTCGCTCGAACCGTCGACGTGCACCCGGATCGGTACGACGTAGCCGATCCGTTCGTCGTGCACCGAGGCGAGGACCGGGTGGCCCGTGACACGGGCCAGGTGGTGGAGGTGGTCCAGGACGGCCTGCTGGACCGGCTCCCCGGGTCCCGCGGCCACCGGCATCCCGCCCACCGTCGCCCCCGGGCCCGGCGCCCCGTCGCGTGCCCCCGCCGGCACCCGGACCTCGATCGGCGTCACCCCGGACCCCGCACCCCCGTCGGATGCGGCCCCCGCGAAGGAGCGGCCCCGCTTCTGTCCGCGGCTGAGTCGAGACATCGTTCCCTCACTCGGGTCGGTCGGGGAAAGGCGCCGATGTCCTCCGCCTCCATTCGGCGTCGGCTCCCCTCGTATGCGTCCCCGGCCCTGGGTGCGGGGACGTACGGCACACCCCTTCGATTCTCCCGCTCCCGTGCTCGTCCCCGCGTCACCGCCGCGTCACAGCCTCGTCCCAGGAACCGGAGCCCGGTACCGAACCCGCGGCACCGCAGGTGAAGATCGAGGGCGAGGAGCGACCGAGGAGAGGCGATGCAGGCGATCGCGCGGCAGGGGCCCGGCGGGCCGGAGATCTGGGTCCGCGGGCCGGTGGTCGACGGCGCACGGCCGCCGTCCTACGGCAGCGCGAGCCCACGCCGGTTCGCCTGGGTGGCCACCCACGGCGGCGCCGGCACCTCGACGCTCGCCACGGTCTTCGGCGGCTTCGACGCGGGCCGCGGCTGGCCCCGTCCCGAGCACGGCGAACCCTCCTCGGTGCTGCTGGTCGCCCGCACCCACGCGACCGGCCTGGGGTCCGTCCTCCAGTGCCTCGACGTCTTCCGGCGCGGCGCGGCCCCGCCCGGCCTCGCCCTGGACGGCGTCGTGCTGGTCGCGGACGCGCCGGGTCGGCTGCCGCGCCCGCTCGCCCAGCGTGTCAAGGCGATCGAGTCGATGATCGGCGTCCACCGGGTGCCCTGGGTACCGGCCTGGCGGACCGGCGACCTGGGCTGCAGGCCACCCCGCGAGTGCGACCGACTGGCCCGCCTGGTCGGCCCGTTCACGCCCTCGGGCGGCGGATCGGGGGTGCGCTGAGCATGCGCTGGACCGTGCACGGCGAGCGGGCGCTGTACGAGACACCCTGGGTGCGGCTGCGGGCGCTCGACGTCGAACAGCCGGACGGGACACGCTGTGAGTACCACGTGGTCCGGCTGCGGGACGTCGCCGTCGCCGCGGCCGTCGACCGCGAACAGCGCGTGCTCATGATGTGGCGGCACCGCTTCGTCACCGACACATGGGCCTGGGAGCTGCCCATGGGCCTCGTCGAGGACGGCGAGGAGCCCGCCGCGGCGGCGGGGCGCGAACTCGAGGAGGAGACCGGATGGCGCGCGGGCTCGCTGCGTCCGCTGATGTGCGCCCAGCCCGCGGCCGGTGTCACCGACTCCCGGCACTTCGTGTTCCGCACGGACGACGCCACACGCGTGGGCGAGCCGACCGAGCGCAACGAGTCCGACCGCCTGGAGTGGATCCCGCTGCCGGAGGTACGGGCGATGATCGAACGCCGTGAGATCGTCAGCAGCGCCACGCTGGTGGGCGTGATGGCCCTGCTGCTCGACCTCGGGCCCGGCCCGGGCGGCCCGGGCGGCTGCTGACCAGGGGGTGGCGGGGGCGGTGGACCGTGATGGCGCGGCCGGCCCCTGCCGGCCCGCACCTACGCCGTGATGTCCTTCGCCGTGAACCGCGCCCACGCCGCCGAGCCGAAGACCGCCGCGTACAGAGCCTGCAGGCCCAGGTTGCGTATCAGGTCGTGCCAGTAGACCGGGTCGCGCATCAGGTCCGCGAAGGACAGCCAGTAGTGGGAGAAGAAGTACGGCTGGAGCGCGTGCAACTGCGGTATCTGGTCCAGGATCTGGACCGTGATGAGCAGCCCCACCGTCGTCGCCATCGCCGCGATGCCGCTGCTCGTGAGCGTGGAGATGAACAGTCCGAGGGCCGCAACGCCGATCAGGGACGCGGTGACGACCAGCGCGATCAGCAGGGCCCTGCCGAGGCCCTCGGCGAAGCTGATGCGCGTCCCGGAGATCGTCGTCAGGTCGCCCAGCGGGAAGAGCAGGGCGCCCACCGCGAGCGCCGAGACGGCGACGACGAGGGTGGCGATCAGGCAGAAGGCCATCGTCGTGGCGTACTTGGTGAGCAGCAGGCGGGTACGGCCCGCGGGGGCGACCAGCAGGTAGCGCAGGGTGCCGGAGTTCGCCTCGCCCGCGATCGCGTCGCCCGCGATGACACCGATCGCCATCGGCAGGAAGAACGGGAGCGTCGCGGCGAGCGCGGTGAACACCAGGAACAGGCCGTTGTTCGTGATCTGCGTGATGAACGCCGGGCCGCCGCCCCGACCGCCGGACCCGTCGCTCGTCTCGATCTTCACGGCGATCCCGACCAGGATCGGCACGGCGGCGAGCACGGCCAGCAGGGCGAGCGTGCGCCAGCGCCGGAACGTGGTCACCAGTTCGCTGCGCAGCAGCCCGAAGGTCCACAGCGGGCTCGTCCGGCGCGGCACGACGGCCGCCTCAGCCTGCGACATCGAACCCCTCCCCGGTCAGCGCCACGAACGCGTCCTCCAGGGAGGCACGTTCGACCCCGAAGCCGCGTACGCGGACTCCCGCCGTGACCAACGCGGCGTTCACATCGGAAAGTTCCCGGTCCGGAGGCTCGGCCGTCACCCGGTTCTCCTCCACCACCACATCGGCCACGCCCTGTTCCTTCAGGACGCGTGCCGCGTCGGTGACGTCCGGGGTGGTCACGACGAGGCGTCCGCGCGCCCCGGCCACCAGGTCTCCCACCGGGCCCTGCGCGATCAGCCGGCCCTGCGCCATCACGGCGGCGTGCGTGCAGACCTGCTCGATCTCGTCGAGCAGGTGGGAGGAGAGGAAGACGGTCGTGCCGTCGGAGGCCAGTTCCCTGACCAGGGCGCGGATCTCCCGCATGCCCTGCGGGTCGAGGCCGTTGGTCGGCTCGTCCAGGACCAGGAGCCTGCGGGGCTGGAGCAGGGCGGCCGCGAGACCGAGGCGCTGCTTCATCCCCAGGGAGTACGCCTTCGCCTTCTTGCCCGCGGCCGCCGTGAGGCCGACCCGGTCGAGGGCGGCCGCGACACGGGTCCGCCGGGTGCGCGGGTCGGCGGTGGGGTCGGCGGCGTCGTAGCGCAGGAGGTTGTCCCGGCCGGAGAGGAAGCCGTAGAGCGCCGGGCCCTCGATGAGGGCGCCGACGTACGGGAGCACGGCGCGCGTGGCCCGGGGCATGGGCTGCCCCAGCACGCGTGCCGAGCCCGAGGTGGGCTCGATCAGGCCCATCAGCATGCGGATGGTGGTGGTCTTGCCGGAGCCGTTCGGCCCGAGGAAGCCGAAGACGCTGCCCGCCGGGACGGTCAGATCGAGCCCGTCCACGGCGAGCTGCCCGCCGCGGTAGCGCTTGGTGAGGGCGCGGGTGGCGATGACCGGGTCCTGCGGGTCACTCGCCGCCCTCGCCGCCGAGTCCCTCGACTGCGCTTCCGCGTCGGGCAGTTCCTCCATGGGCTTTCCTGCTCCCCTTCGTCCGTACGCCGTACGGGGGGTCACTTCCCCGCGTTCGCCGCCTTCAGCAGCGCGTCCTTGGTGACCGCGCCCGCGTACACCTTGCCGTCGTCCGTGATCAGGGCGTTGACCAGGCGGGTGGAGAAGACCGTGCCCGAGCCGAACTTGCCGGTGACGTGGTCGCCGAGCGAGTTCAGGAAGCCGGAGGCCGCGCCGTCGCCGGACGGCGATCCGGACGGCACCCCGCCCTTGCTGCCGGTGTCGAACACGTAGATGGCGTTCCAGCCCTCGCCGAGGGTCTTCGACGCGCTGCCCCAGGGTGTTTTGCCCGTGTCCTCACGCTGGGCCTCGTGCCCGGTCTTCCCGGCCTTCAGGTCGTCGCCCTGGGCGACCTTCGTGCCCTTGGGCGGCGTGAAGTCGAACGTCGACGCGGCCGGCTTGGCGAACGAGACCTGCGTGAAGCCCACGTCCAGCACCGCCGCGCCGCCCTTCGCCGGGGTCAGCGTGAACTTCAGCGGCAGCCCGGTCTTCGCGTCCACCGCGATGCTGATCGCGCCGACCGTCGTACCCGACTGCTTCGGCCGGACGAGCAGCTTGTAGGCGTCCCGGCCCGCGACCTGGGCCGTGCCGTCGACCGTCACGGAGGTGGTCTTGTCGGCCGCCTTCAGTGCCTGATCAGCGAAGTCCCTGGGCGTGGCGGGCACGTCCTTCGGCGCCGCCTCGCCGCTCTTGTGCTCGCCCGCGCCGGTCGCGTGGTACGCCTGGTTGGAGGCGCTGTCGTACGCCCACACCTGGTCGCCGTTGCGGATGACACTGTACTCGGCGGCCTTCTCGATGAGCGAGAGCTTCTGCTTGTCCTGGCCGTCGGCGGCGACCCGCACGGTGTGGGTGCCGGAGGCCAGCTCCAGCAGCTTGGAGCTCGGGTCGGCGGCCGAGTCGCCCTTGCCCTGCCCGCCCTGGGAGAGCGCGCCCGAGGCCAGGCTGCCCTCGAGGCCGCCCAGGTTGGGCAGGCCCAGGTCCGTGCTGATCGTCACCGTGCCGGACATCTGCTGGACGTCCGACTTGGCGATCTTCTCGATGAGCTGTTGCGCGCTGATCTTCGGCAGGTCGGGGTCCCCGGAGCCGGCGAACGCCGGGACGAGCCCGATGGTCGCCGCCGCCACGCCCACGACCGTGACCGGGACGACGTACCGCGCGGCCTTGCGCCGCCCGTCGCGTACGTCCTCGACCTCCCCGGCGGGTGTGCTGTCGTCGGATTCGTACGGTGCCATGTGTGCCTTACCTCCGTCGTCGGCGGCGGCCTGCTGTCTGTGCACTCGTCCACCCCTGCGCCGCCATTCTCCCCCGGACTCCTGTGAGGTGGTCCTCTCCATATGACCAAATCACCGGGAGGGAAGCGTCAGACCGCGGGGCCAACTCCGCGTACTCCTGGGGTATGACATGACGGGCGGGGCACGGCGCCCCACCCGTAGGGGTTGTCAGGGCGTACCGAAAGGCGTGGGACGTGGCACACGCCGGGCGGGGGGCTCAGGGAACGCCTGGCGCGTCACCCCGCCCGGTGCACCACCGCGTCGCACATCTCCGTCAGGGCCGCCTTCGCGCCGCAGTCCGGCAGCGGGGCCAGGGCCGAGCGGGCGTCCTCCGCGTAGCGGACGGCGTCGCGGCGGGCCTGCTCGAGGGCCGGGTGGACCCGGAGGCGGGCGAGGGCGTCGGCGTGGCGGGCGTCGTCCGTGAGGTCGGAGGCCAGCAGCTCGCACAGGGCGACATCCTCCGGCAGCCCGTGCCGCTGGGCGCGCTCGCGCAGGCGCAGGACCGGGAGGGTCGCGATGCCCTCGCGCAGGTCCGTCCCCGGCGTCTTGCCGGACTCGTGGGAGTCGGAGGCGATGTCCAGGACGTCGTCGGCCAGCTGGAACGCCACGCCGAGACGCTCGCCGTACTGCGTCAGCACGTCCACGACCGTCTCGTCGGCGCCCGACATCATCGCGCCGAAGCGGCACGCCACCGCCACCAGGGAGCCCGTCTTGCCGGCGAGGACGTCGAGGTAGTGCTCCACCGGGTCACGGCCGTCCCGCGGGCCCGCCGTCTCCAGGATCTGGCCGGTGACGAGCCGCTCGAACGCCTGCGCCTGGATACGGACCGCCTCCGGGCCGAGGTCGGCCAGGATGTGGGACGCGCGGGCGAACAGGAAGTCGCCGGTGAGAACCGCCACCGAGTTGCCCCAGCGGCTGTTCGCGCTGGCCACCCCGCGCCGCACATCGGCCTCGTCCATCACGTCGTCGTGGTACAGCGTGGCGAGGTGGGTGAGCTCCACGACCACGGCCGAAGGGACGACCCCCGGCGCGTACGGGTCACCGAACTGTGCCGCGAGCATGACGAGCAGCGGCCGGAACCGCTTCCCGCCCGCGCGCACGAGATGCTGCGCGGCCTCGGTGATGAAGGGCACCTCGCTCTTCGTGGCGTCGAGCAGCCCTTCCTCGACAGCGGCCAATCCGGCCTGGACATCGGCTTCCAGAGCCTGGTCCCGCACGCTCAGCCCGAACGGCCCGACGACGGTCACGTGAGGTCTCCTGTCTGCTGACGTCTGCTGACGATCACACGGTCGGTATCGAGGTCGGTCACTTGATCGATGACGCGTCAGGGCGACTCGGCTCACCGAGTTTGTCGATCTGTCGCCGCCATCACTCAAGTCAGCGTATCCGGTCAGGTTTCGATCACCACGAGTGCCCGCTGTTCCAGGCCGGGCGGTATCGGATCACGAGAGGCATGTTCTTGATCAGGTGATACGAGCGGGTTTGGAGCGACACAGCGGAAAGCTGCCCCACCTGGTGGCCGGCGACGCGCACCGGTCCCCTGAAACACCCCCTCGCATCCCACCTCCGGAGCAGCCCGGCACCCCCAAGGCCTTCGCAGGGCCACGCGGCCCGGCCGCCCCGCCCGGCGCCATCACCCGGCCGAGCGCACACCCAGTCTCGACGGGGACGCGCGGAACGCCGAGGCACGCGCGCGTACAGATCCACAGGGCGTGACGAGATGGCATGAGGAGTGACGTCGGTCACGCCCTCCGATCCGGAGATGCGGATTCCCGTAGACCCGACCGATGTCCGAATTGCCGTAATTCGTCCCCATAAAAGCCGCCACTCGAGGGCAACAATCGAGCCTTTTGTCCGAATTGCCGCCCCAGGGCTCTGGATTAGAGGTGGCGATCAAGGAAAGCACGAGTGAATTAGCTCACGCCACCGGTAGGCGGTGCGGAGCATGCGGAATCTCAACTTCTCCTTTACTTATGCCAACTTGAACTGTGCTCAACAAAATGGATCACATCCCTTATTCCCGCATTTCATGGTCATTTACCTCGGACTGCGACTTCCAGGCTTGTTCCCGACATGTGCTCTCGCATACCTTCCCAATCGATCCGGGCGGACCGCCGAATCCTGCCGCCGCCCGCGATCCATTGACCACCACGGCAGGAGCGGGGGACCCAGGTAAGTCGCCGGACCGGGCACAGCGCCGGAACGGCTTGGGGTGAAGCCGATTCCTCGACACCGAGGACACGGCCGGGCACCTCCCAGCCCGAACCCGACAGCTCACCTCGCAGGCGCCGGAGAGGACTACGACATGCCCGCTTTCGCCCTGCCCGCACGCCGTCGGGACCGCCGCTCCAAGGCCGCGCGCCTCACCCGTGCCCTCGCTGTCGCGGGGACGGGTGCCGCCGTTCTGGCCCTTCCGGTCCTGGGCGCGACCAGCGCTTCCGCCGCGACCCCCACCTCCGCGACGACCACGACCGCCGCCGCCAAGACGGTGACGACGCGCGCCGGAAACCTCGACAGCTGGATCCGTCAGTCGCTGGTCGTCATGCAGCAGCACGGGATCCCCGGCTCCTACTACGGCATCCACCGCAACGTGATGCGTGAGTCGTCGGGCAACCCGTCCGCCATCAACCTCTGGGACTCCAACGCCCGGATGGGCATCCCGTCCAAGGGCCTCCTCCAGGTCATCGACCCGACCTTCCGCGCGTACCACGTGCCGGGCACGTCCTGGAACATCTACGACCCGGTGGCGAACATCACGGCCGCGTGCAACTACGCCGCCCACCGGTACGGCTCCATCGACAACGTCCACAGCGCGTACTGACGCTGTGCGCCGCGCGTACCGGGGCTGAGGCCGAGGCCGAGGCCTAGCGGCCCCTGAAGAGTCGTTCGAGGACGACGGCGATGCCGTCGTCCTCGTTCGACTTCGTGATCTCGTCGGCGACCGCCTTGAGTTCGGGGTGGGCGTTCGCCATGGCGACGCCGTGCGCGGCCCAGTCGAACATCGGGATGTCGTTCGGCATGTCGCCGAACGCGATGGTCCGGCGCGGCCCCAGGCCCAGATACTCGGCGGCGAGCGCGAGCCCCGTCGCCTTGGTGATGCCGCATGGCTGGAGTTCGACCGTGCCGGGCCCGGACATGGTGACCGTCGCCAGCGAACCGACCGCGCTGCGCGCCACCGTCGCCAACTCGTCGTCGGCCAGGGCGTGATGGCGCAGCAGCACCTTGCTGATGGGCGCGCACCACAGGTCGTCGCGCCGTTGGACCCGCACCGCGGGCAGCGTGGGGTGCGGCATCCGGTAGCCGGGTTCGATGAGCGTGAGCCCGTCCACGCCGTCCTGGTCGACGGCCGCGTACACCTGCCCCACCTCGGCCTCGATCTTGCCCAGCGCGGTCTCGGCCAACTCCCGTTCCAGGGTGACGGAAAACAGCAGCCGGTCCGCGCCGGCGTCATACACCTGCGCGCCCTGTCCGCACACCGCGAGCCCCCTGCCGCCCAGGTCGTCGAGCAGCGGCCGCACCCTGGGCGCCGGACGCCCCGTCACCACGAGGTGCTGCGCGCCGGCCGCGGCGGCCCGCGCCAGCGCGTCCCTCGACCGGTCGGAGAGCGTGTCGTCACCGCGCAGCAGCGTCCCGTCCAGGTCAGTGGCGATGAGTGAATATGCGAGGGGTGCGGCCATGATCAGAGAATACGGATGGAACACCCCCACGACTCACCGCGAACCAGCCGACGCCCGGCCACCCGTCGTGAACCGGCCGACCCACGGCTGACCTACGGCCGACCTACGACTGACCTACGCCCGACCTCCGGGCGCCTGTCGAGCACCGGCCGGCCCCCGGCCCCCTGCCGAGCACCCGCCGACCTCCGGCCCCCTGCCGAGAACCGGTCGGCATCCGGCTCGACAACCGTGGCCCTTCCGAGAGGGGAGGGCCACGGGGTGGTCCGGTGGGCGGCCGGGTCAGCCGTGAGCCGTCGCCAGGTGCTTCGCCAGGCGCGGCGACGCGAACTCCGTGCCGCAGACGAACCGCATCACCGGTCCGTAGGAGGCCGCCGCCGGCAGGCCCGTGAAGTACAGGCCCGGGACCGAGGACACATAGCCCGCGCCGAGCTTCGGGGCGCCCCGGCTCACCGCCAGGCGTGTGCGCAGTTCGTGGCCCAGGAAGTCCATCGCGGAGATGTCCACACGGTAGCCGGTCGCGGCGATGACGTGGTCCGCGGTGAGTTCCTCCGTGCGGCCCGTGTGGGTCCGGACCGTCAGGGCCGTGCCGCCGTCCGCCACGGACGCACGGATGATCCCTTCCACCCCGCGCACCTGCACGTTCTCCTGGAAGCGGTCGCGCAGCCACCACGCGCCTAGCGGGCCGAGGACGCGACGCACCAGGTAGTGGCGGGTCTGGGCGGGCAGGTAACGGTACGGGTGAGGGTAGTAGCTGAGCGCCCACAGGGACCAGGCACGGCCGAAGGGCGACTCGGGGCGCAGCTTCGGCTGGTCCCACGGGGGAGCGCCGAAGGCGACCTTGCCGCTCCCGCGCGCCACCACGCGCACTCGTGCGCCCGCCTCGGCCGCCAGTGCCGCCGTCTCCAGCGCGGACTGGCCGGCGCCGACGACCAGCAGCTCCTTGCCGGAGAACTGCTGAGGTCATGGTGCTGGGAGCTGTGCGAGACCGGACCGGTGCGCGCGGGGCCGTCCGCTGCCGCGGCGGCCAGCTCCGGCGGGAGGTGCGCGAGGCCCGACAGGCCGGTCGCCACCACGACCGCCCGAGCGGTGAACAACTCGCCCGAGTCCAGCTTGAGATCGAAGCCACCGCCCTTGCGGCGGTCCACGGAGACCACCCGGACCCGCTCGAGCTCGGGCAGCAGCTTCTGCTGGAACCACTCCCCGTACGCGATGAACGTCTCGACCGGGATGATGTCCTCGTCCGTCACCAGCCGGCGGATCCCCGCCGCGTCGCAGTAGTCGGCCAGGGTGTGGCCACGCTGGGGCGCGTCGATGTTCGAGGCGACCGGGGTGGACTTCAGGAGCATGCCCGCGGGCATGTTGTCGCGCCAGCTGACCATGGGCTCGCCGAAGACGCGGACCGGGATACCGCGCCCGCGCAGATGGGCGGCGGTGGACAGGCCGAAAGGCCCGGCGCCGATGACTGCTACCGGTTGAATCACGAAGTCCCTCCCCAGGACGCTACGTGCCTGCTTCGTGGTGGAGCGCGTACGCCTGTGGCGTACCGGTCGTACGCCCCGACGTACCGGTCGTACGCCTACGACGTACGGGTCGTGCTGCCGTGGCGGTTGGTCCGCCACAGCTGATACAGGTGCTTCGCGCCCGGCCGCACGAAGCGCGCGAGCATCGTGACGAACGGCAGCGGGTCGTCCTCCGCGAACCAGGCCAGTTCCGTGCCGCTCGCACGGGCCGGTTCGTGCGGTGTCGTGTAGCCGCTGCGGCGGTAGGCGAGCAGGGCGGGCAGGTCGATGTTCTCCACGATGTACCGATGGCCGGCGCGCTGTTCCCCCTCCGGTACGGCGCGACCGGTCAGGTCCAGGTGCATGGCGCGGACGACGTCCACACCCGACTTGTTCTCGAAGAGCCGGAACTGGGCGCCCATGCGCGGGTTGAAGTCGAGCAGTTTGTACTGTCCGTCGCGCCGGTCGAAGCGGAGGTCGAGGTCGATGACACCGGTGAAGCCGATCTCTTTGATGAAACGTGCGGCGAGATCGGCGAGTTCCGGGTTGTCGACGACGTACGCGTTCGCCGTCATGCCCGCGTGGGGCGGCGAGGAGCGCACCTTGACGCCGGTGAACAGGGCGAGCGGGGTGGAGTTTTGGTCGAAGTAGGCGTGCACGATCCAGTCCTCGGTCTGCTCCCGGGGCAGGTACTCCTGGAGGATCACGCCCGGGTGCTCGCCCCAGTCGCGGGCGAGCCTGAGCAGCCCCTCACGGGTGGCGATCTTCGTCGTGCCGCCCACCGCGGGCCGTTCGCGGCGCACGAACGCCTCGCGGTTCTTCGCCACGAGCGGGAAGCGGGCCTTGTCGGCGAAGCGCACGATGTCGTCGTAGGACTGCGGGAAGGCCGCCTGCGGGCTCGGGATGCCGTGTTCCACGCACAGTTCGTGCAGGCCCTGCTTGCTGGCGAGGCGGCGCGGGAGTCCCGCGTCCACTTTCGGGAACAGGAAGGATCCGGTCAGGGCGCCCCGGTGCTCGGCGATCAGGACCGCTGCCTCCTCGTCGGTGGGGACGAGGACCGCCGGCCGATACGGCGCCCGATGCGCAGCAGGCCCTCCACGAGCCGCTCCGGTTTCTCGGTCCCGGTGGTCGGCCACACGAAGGCGCGCCGCAGATAGCGGGAGGCCGCGGCCGGTGTGTAACGGTCCTCCGTGATCGCATACATCGGTACGCCGAGCCGGCCGAGGCTGCGGATCGCGCCGACCCCGCCGTGGTGCAGCGGGTAGTCGCCGAGCTTCACGATGAGCCCCGGCACATCGCGGTCCGCGTCGAACGGCACACCGCCGGTGCTCCTGGCCACGGGTCCCCCCACGTGTCCCCCCTACGGACCGGACCCACCCCGTCCGTGTCCCCCAAAGGACGCTAAGCCGGAATTAACCCCTCCGACAAGGCCAATACGGACATTGCAAACTCTTTAGACACTGCCCAAGACAGATGACTCACCCGTAACGTGTGCGGCGACCGCATGGAACGCACTGGAACGCACACCCATGGCACGGCACACCCGAAGTGCACGAAAGCGAGGCAGCATCCCATGCCCCCCTTCGACGTCCCCGAGGGCGACCCCTTCGGCCCGCACAACCTCCCCTACGGCGTCTTCTCCCCCGCCGGCTCCGACGAGCGCCGCGTCGGCGTCCGCCTGGGCGACCACGTGCTCGACGCGGGCGCGGCGGCCACGGCGCTCGGCTCCCCGTACGCCTCCCTGCTGGCGCGTCCGTCCCTGAATCCGCTGCTGGCCGCGGGCCGCACCACCTGGTCGGATGTGCGGCGGGCGCTGACGGCGTGGGTGACGGTGCCAGCGCACCGGGAGACCGTGGAGCCGCTGCTGCACCCGCTCTCCGAGGTGACGCCGCACCTGCCCTTCGAGGTCGCGGACTACGTCGACTTCTACGCCTCCGAGAACCACGCCCGCAACGTCGGGCAGATCTTCCGCCCGGACGCGGCGGACTCCCTGACCCCCAACTGGAAGCACCTGCCGATCGGCTACCACGGCCGGTCCGGCACGGTGGTGGTGTCGGGCACGGATGTCGTGCGGCCGTCGGGGCAGCGCAAGGCTCCCACCGACCCGGCGCCGGTCTTCGGGCCGTCCGTCCGTCTGGACATCGAGGCGGAAGTGGGCTTCGTGGTGGGCGTGCCGTCGCGACTGGGGCGACCGGTGCCGCTCACGGCCTTCCGCGACCATGTGTTCGGGCTCTGCCTGCTCAACGACTGGTCGGCGCGGGACATCCAGGCCTGGGAGTACGTGCCGCTCGGGCCGTTCCTCGGCAAGTCGTTCGCCACGTCGGTCTCGGCGTGGATCACCCCGCTGGACGCGCTGGAGGAGGCGCGGGTGGCCCCGCCCGAGCGCACGCATCCGCTGCTGCCGTACCTGGACGACTCACAGGAGGAACCGGGGGCCTACGACGTGCGCATCTCCGTCGCGATCAACGGCCATGTCGTCTCCGAGCCGCCGTTCTCCACCATGTACTGGACGGCGGCCCAGCAGCTGGCGCACATGACGGTGAACGGCGCGTCCCTGCGGACGGGTGATCTCTACGGCTCCGGCACGGTGAGCGGCCCGACGGAGCACGAACGCGGCTCGCTGCTGGAACTGACGTGGAACGGGCGGGACCCTCTCGAACTTCCGGACGGGAAACGGACGTTTCTGGAGGACGGGGACGTGGTGACACTGACAGCGTGGGCGCCGGGTCCTGGTGGGACGCGGGTGGGTCTGGGGGAGGTGACGGGGCGGGTGGCGCCGACCAGCCTGTCGTAGCCACCGCCGCGCCCGCTCACCCGGCAGTGGCAGACCTTGCCCCACCGCCCAACGAAACCCCAGCTCAGCGGCGTACGTGACGCCCCGGCACATGGCGCAACAATTCGGCAACACAGCTTTCCCTACCGCCTCGGTATGGTTCGAAACATGCCACCCACCGACCGCATCCGAGACCACGCCGGTCAGGGCGCCGCGACCACCGTCGCCGCCCACCGCACGCGTCGCCGGCTGCGTGCGGACCAGGCCAGGCAGCTTGCCGATCTCCTCCGCCACCAGATCCTCACCGGCGACTTCCCGGACGGCACGCTCCCGCACGAAACCACCCTCGGCACCGACTACGGCGCCTCCCGCAACACCATCCGCCAGGCCCTCGACCTCCTCCGCGCCGAGGGCCTGGTGGACCGGCTGCCGGGAGTCGGCACGATCGTCGCCGCCCGCAAGTACCCCCATGGACTGGACCGGCTGATGGGCCTGGCGGAAACCCTGCTCGAACACGGCCGCGTCACCAACGAGGTCCGCACCCTGGGCCCCGCCCCCGCACCCGCCCCCGTGGCGGAGCGCCTCCACGTCCAACCCGGCGCCGACGTCCTCTACGTCGAACGCCTGCGCAGACTGAACGGCCTCCCCCTCTCCCTGGACCTCACCTACATCCCCCTCGACATCGGCACCGCCCTCCTCGACGCCGACCTGGAGAACACCGACGTCTTCCGCCTCCTGGAAGCCATCACCGGCCAACGCCTCGGCCACGCCGAGATCACCCTGGAAGCGGTGAACGCGGACGCGCACTCCTCCGCCGTGCTCCAGGCCCCCCGCGGCGCCGCCGTACTGATGCTGGAACGCCTCACCCACCTCGCCGACGGCCGGCCCGTCGACCTGGAGTTCATCCGCTTCCGCGGCGACCGCATCACCATGAGCGGTCTCCTGCACCGGTCTCTGTAACCCCTGTTCGCCCCCCTTCCGCCCTGTCCGGGCACCTTCCTGGAGACAGCCATGCCCTTGGCGCCCCAGCGGGCCGACGTGCCCGTGACCATCGACGAGTCGAAGTGCATCGACGGCTGCACCCTGTGCGTGGACATGTGCCCGCTGGACTCCCTCGCCATCGACGAGAGCACCGGCAAGGCGTACATGCACGTCGACGAGTGCTGGTACTGCGGGCCGTGCGCGGCCCGCTGTCCCACCGGAGCGGTCACGGTCAACATGCCCTACCTGCTCCGCTGAGAGGCCCGAACTCCATGAAACGCACGGCAGTCCCCCTCGCCACGGTCGCCCTCCTCCTCCCGCTCGCCGCCTGCGGCACGAGCGCACAGGCGGGCACCGGCTCCACGGTCACCGTCGGCTACCAGTCCAAGACCATCAACACCGTCACCGCGGGCACCCTCCTGCGCTCCCTGGGCTACTTCGAGCAGCAGCTGGGCGCCCTGCACGACGGCCACACCTACAAGGTCGTCTGGCAGGACTACGCGACCGGAGCCCCCATCACCGCCCAGATGACCGCCGGGAAGATCGACATCGGATCGATGGGCGACTTCCCGCTCCTCATCAACGCCGCCCGTGGAAAGCAGCTCGGCCGCCCCACCCACCTGGTCTCCGTCACCGGCTACAACCTGCGCGGCGGCCTCAACACCATCGTCACCGCACCGGATTCCAAGCTCTCCTCCGTGCAGGACCTGAAGGGCAGGAAGGTCTCCACGAGCATCGGCTCCGCCGCGGACGGCACCCTCGTACGAGCCCTGCAGCGCGCCGGCATCGACCCGGACAAGGGCATCGAGAAGCTCAACCAGCAGCCCGCGGTGGGCGCGTCGGCGCTCGATGCCGGCAGTGCGGACGCGCTGAGCCAGTTCGTGGCCTGGCCGGGCCTGCTCGCCTACCAGGGCAAGGCGAAGGCGCTGTACGACGGTGCGCAGCTCGACCTTCCGACGTTCCACGCCCTCACCGCGCGCGAGGACTTCGCGAAGCAGCGTCCGGCCGTCCTGGAAGCCTTCCTGAAGGCGCAGGCGCAGGCGACCGACTACCTGAACGCCCATCCCGTGGCCGCGGCTGAGAAGGTCGCGAAGGCCACCGGCCTGCCCGCCGAGGTCGTCTACCTCTACAACGGCGCCCACGGCATCTCCACCTTCGACCCGGCCGTCAAGCCGCAGCTGGTGTCCGCGCTGAAGCAGGACGTGTCGATCCTGAAGTCCGAGAAGCTGACGGGTGACATCGACGTGGACTCCTTCGTCGACGACCAGTACGCGAAGAAGGCACTCCGCTCGGCGTACACCAAGGATCTCGCCGCGACGCCTCCGCCGGCCGCGAGCGAGGTGTGGCCCACGGGCGCGGAGACCACGCGGACCTTCAACTCCCCCGATGAGCTGCTGAAGTACGTGGCGCAGCACCGCTCGGACATCCGTGCCGCGTACGTGCCCGACGCCACCACCGGCACCCTGTGGTTCGCCGACAGGGCGGAGTGGGTGGTGGACGGCAGCCGACTGCTCCCCTTCGTCGCGCCGGCCACCGCGCAGGCGTACGTGGCGGCGCACCCGGGGGCGCGCACGATCTCGTACGCCGACGCCCTGGGACGGGCGTCATGAGCCGGTACCGCCGGTATGCGCTGAGGGTGGCGTCCCTGGCCGCCGCCCTCGGTCTGTGGCAGTTGCTGACCAGCCTGGACGTCAACGTGTGGCTGCGCTTCTCGCAGTTCCCCACGGTCACCGAGGTGGCCCGCGCCTTCGCCGGCCGGCTCTCCGGCGGTGACTACTGGACGGACCTGGCCGACAGCCTGACCCGCATCCTCACAGGCTTCCTGCTGGCGGCGGTCCTCGGGGTGGCCAAGGGCGTGCTCGTGGCCCGCTCGCGCCTCGCCGAGGACCTGCTCGGCCCGCTGCTGGAGGTGGTGCGCCCGATCCCGGCGATTGCACTGGTTCCCGTCGCGATCCTGCTCTTCCCCAGCAACGAACAGGGCATCGTCTTCATCACCTGCACGGCCGCCTTCTTCCCCGTGCTGGTCTCGACCCGGCACGCGGTCCGCGCGCTGACCCCCGTGTGGGAGGAGGCGGTGCGGACCATGGGCGGCGGCCGGTGGCGGGTCCTCGGCTCGGTCGTCCTGCCGGGTGCGCTGCCCGGCATCTTCGGCGGCCTGTCCGTCGGCATCGGCGTGTCGTGGATCTGTGTGATCTCCGCCGAGATGATCTCCGGCCAGTACGGCGTCGGCTATCGCACCTGGCAGGACTACACGGTCGTCGACTACCCGGACGTCTTCGTCGGCATGGTGACGATCGGCGTGCTCGGCTGGGTGACGTCCACGGCGGTGGAACTGCTCGGACGCCGTCTGACCCGTTGGCTCCCGCGCACCTCTGACGCCACCGCGGACCGCGTTCCCCGGGAGCGCTCGGCCGTCTCCGCGCCGATGCCGAGCAGCACCGGGACGACCGTTGCGGAGGTCCCCGATGACCAGCTCGTCTGACGTCGTGTCGCCGTCCCGCACCGGTGCCGGCCTCACCCTGCGGGCAGCCACGCTCGGCCGCCCCGGCGCACCGGCCCTCGAGGGCGTCGACCTGGACATCGCCCCGGGCGAGATCCTCACCGTCGTCGGCCCCTCGGGCTGCGGCAAGTCGACCCTGCTGCGGACGCTGGCCGGGCTGCTGCCGACGCTCGCCGGGACGGTGGAGCAGGACGGCCGTCCCCTGAACGGTCCCGCCGCGGACCGGGCGCTGGTGTTCCAGGAGGACGCCCTGCTGCCCTGGCGCACCCTGCGCGCGAACGTCGAACTTCCCCTCGCCGTCAAGGGCGTTCCGCGCGTCGAGCGCCGCACCCAGGCCGACGCCTGGCTGGACCGGGTGGGACTGGCCGACCGCGCACGGCACCTGCCGCACCGCGTGTCCGGCGGCCAGCGCCAGCGGGCACAACTGGCGCGCGCCCTCGCCGCCGGTCCGAGCACCGTCCTCATGGACGAGCCCTTCGGCGCCCTCGACGCACAGACCCGCGCCGGCATGCAGGACCTGCTGGTGGAGGTGCTGCACGGCACGGGCGCGACCGTCGTCTTCGTCACCCACGACGTGGACGAGGCCCTGTACCTCGGCGACCGGCTGGCGCTGCTCAGCACGGGCCGGCTCCTCGCCGTACGGGACGTGCCGCGTCCACGCGACCGTACGGCGCACGACGACCCGGCGCGGCTCGCCCTGCGCCGTGACGTCCTCTCCTCACTCGGTTCCTGAGCACGCGAAAGGCATCCCTGGTGGACACCCCGATGGAGATCCCCGCCCTCACCGACGCCGAGGAACTCTCCTGTGACGTCCTCGTCATCGGCGGCGGCACGGCCGGCACCATGGCGGCACTGACTGCCGCCGAACACGGTGCGGACGTGCTCCTGCTGGAGAAGGCGCACGTCCGGCACTCCGGAGCGCTCGCCATGGGCATGGACGGCGTCAACAACGCGGTCGTCCCCGGGCGCGCCGAGCCCGACGACTACGTCACCGAGATCACCCGCGCCAACGACGGCATCGTCGACCAGTCCACGGTCCGGCAGACCGCGACCCGCGGTTTCGCCATGGTGAAGCGGCTCGAGTCGTACGGGGTGAAGTTCGAGAAGGACGAGCACGGCGAGTACGCGGTCCGCCAGGTGCATCGGTCGGGTTCCTATGTGCTGCCGATGCCGGAGGGCAAGGACGTCAAGAAGGTCCTGTACCGGCAGCTGCGGCGGCGCGAGATGCGGGAGCGGATCCGGATCGAGAACCGCGTGATGCCGGTCAGGGTGCTGACATCCGGGGGCCGGGCCGTGGGGGCGGCGGGCTTCCACACCCGCACCGGACGCTTCCTGACCGTCCGAGCGGGCGCGGTGATCCTCGCGACCGGCGCCTGCGGCCGCCTCGGCCTGCCCGCCTCCGGCTACCTCTACGGCACCTACGAGAACCCGACGAACGCCGGCGACGGCTACGCGATGGCCTACCACGCGGGCGCCGAGCTGACCGGTATCGAGTGCTTCCAGATCAACCCGCTGATCAAGGACTACAACGGACCGGCCTGCGCCTACGTGGCCAATCCCTTCGGCGGCTACCAGGTCAACCGGCACGGCGAACGCTTCGTCGACTCCGACTACTGGTCCGGGCAGATGATGGCGGAGTTCGCGGAGGAGGTGGCCTCGGACCGGGGCCCGGTGTACCTCAAGCTGAGCCATCTGCCGGAGGAGTCGATCTCGGCGTTGGAGTCGATCCTGCACTCGACGGAACGCCCGACGCGCGGCACCTTCCACGCGGGCCGCGGCCACGACTACCGCACCCACGACGTGGAGATGCACATCTCGGAGATCGGCCTGTGCGGCGGCCACTCCGCCTCCGGCGTCCGCGTCGACGACCACGCCCGGACGACGGTCCCCAACCTGTACGCCGCCGGTGACCTGGCCTGTGTGCCGCACAACTACATGATCGGCGCGTTCGTGTTCGGGGAGCTGGCCGGTGAGGACGCCGCGCAGTACCAGGCCTACGAAGGCGAGTTGCCGCAGGACCAGCTCCACGAGGCGCACGAGCTGATCTACCGCCCGCTGCGCAACCCGGACGGCCCGCCGCAGCCCCAGGTCGAGTACAAGCTGCGCCGCTTCGTGAACGACTACGTGGCCCCGCCGAAGTCCGGCGCCCGGCTGTCCCTGGCGCTGGAGGCGTTCGAGCGGATGCACGCCGACGTCGCCTCCATGGGCGCCCGCAGCCCGCACGAGCTGATGCGCTGCGCGGAGGTCACCTTCATCCGCGACTGCGCGGAGATGGCGGCCCGCGCCTCCCTGGCCCGCACGGAGTCCCGCTGGGGCCTCTACCACGACCGCATCGACCATCCGGAACGCGACGACGCGTCCTGGTTCCACCATCTCGATCTGCACAAGTCCCCCTCGGGTGCGATGGAGTTCACGGCACGTCCAGTGGCTCCCTACCTGGTTCCGGTGGAGGGCTTCGCCCCTGCGGGCGGTCCCTCCCGTCGGCTCGGCGAGGTGCGTCCGGAGCAGGTGGCGACGGCCGGGGCGCGGGAGGTGGCGCCCACCGCGGTGCGGACGTCGCCCGCAGCGGGCGACGAGGCCGTCCGCCCCGTGGCCGGCCCCGACGTGCCGACGTCACCCCGTCTACTCGACCTCCTCGCCCTGGCGGAGGAGCAGCCCGAACTGACCACCCTGAGGCCCTACTTGGCCGACCCCGACCCCTCCATGCGGCGAACCGCCGTCACGGTCCTGACCGAGACGGCGCCACCGGGCACCGGACCGGCCCTCGCCGGCCTGCTCTCCGACGCCGACGCCGACGTGCGCGCCGCCGCGGCGGCCTCACTGCGCGAACTCGTGGAGACGCTGCCACCCGAGCCGGCCCTGCGCGACCGCCTCGCCACTGCCGTCTCCGAGCCCGACCCCGTCGTCCGCGCTGCAGCGCTGGACGTCCTGCGGGCGCTGCGGCTCGGCGACGCCGACCTGTTCACCGAGGCTCTCGCCGACTCCGACACGACAGTCCGTATCGAGGCCGTGCGCGCCCTCGTCTCGGTCGACGCGGTCGCGCCGCTGGTGCGCGCGGCGACCGCCGATCCGTCCCGCGAGGTCCGCGTCGCGCTCGCCAAGGGCCTCGGCACGGTGGACGCGGCAGGACCCGGTGGCGGAGGGTCAACCGGAGCGGACAGTGTCCTGTCCTCTCTCGCCGCCCTCACCGGCGACCCCGACGCGCTCGTCCGTGCGGCCGCTTACGGCGCACTGGCCGCTGTCGGCTGCCCGCCACCACTCGCCGACCGTGCCACGGCCGCCCTGTCCGACCCGGCCTGGCAGGTCCGCGCCGGTGCCGCCGCCGCGCTCACCGCCGCCGACCCCGAGGTGGCCGTCCCCACCCTCGCCAAGGCCCTCGCCGACCGCAACGCGGACGTCCGCAAGGCGGCAGTCCTGGCGCTGACCCGGCACACCCGCACGGACGGCGCCCGCGCGGCGCTCGCCACGGCCACAACGGACTCGGACGCGGACGTCAGGGCGTACGCGGCACGTGCGCTGTGAGCCCTGCCGGGCGGCTCATCCGGGAAAGCGCCGCCTTCAGGCGGGGAGGAATCGGACACCTGCGGAGCAGGGCAGGGAAAGCCGAATCGCCACCAGGGCGATTCGGCGTCCACTATCCGCAACATAAAAGCTTTCAGAAGCTGATGTGTTAATTTGTGAGTGATGACCACTCACGTGAAGCGGGCGTTCAAGTACCGCTTCTATCCGACCGATGCGCAGGCGGCCGAGTTGTCGCGCACGTTCGGGTGCGTTCGGAAGGTCTACAACCTCGCGCTCGCGGCGCGCACGGAGGCGTGGACGCTGCGGGCCGAGCGGATCAACTACAACGCGACGTCGGCGATGCTGACGGCGTGGAAGAAGACCGAGGAACTCGCCTACCTGGGCGACGTCTCCTCCGTCCCGCTCCAGCAGGCCCTGCGGCACTTGCAGGCGGCGTTCACGAACTTCTTCGCCAAGCGGGCCAAGTACCCGCGGTTCAAGTCGAAGAAGCAGTCCCGCAAGTCCGCCGAGTACACCACGTCGGCGTTCCGGTTCCGGGACGGGAAGCTGACCCTGGCCAAGATGAGCGAGCCCCTCGCCATCGTCTGGTCGCGTCCCCTGCCCGAGGGCGCACAACCGTCCACAGTGACCGTCTCCCAGGACGCGGCCGGACGCTGGCATGTGTCCCTCCTCGTCGAAGACCCCGGCATCAAGCCGCTCCCGGCAGGCGGGGGCGCGGTGGGCGTGGACGCCGGACTCGACCACCTGCTGACCCTGTCGACCGGGGCGAAGATCACCAACCCCCGGCACGAGCGGCGCGACCGGGCATGCCTGGCAAAGGCCCAGCGGGAGTTGTCCCGCAAGGCGAAAGGGTCGGCGAACCAGGGCAAGGCGCGCGGGAAGGTCGCGCGTATCCATGCCCGCATCGCCGACCGCAGGCGCGATCACCTGCACAAGCTGACCACTCGGCTCGTTCGTGGAAACCAAACGATCGTGATCGAGGACCTCACCGTTCGCAACCTGCTGAAGAACGGCCGTCTCGCCCGCGCCATCTCCGACGCGGCATGGTCGGAGTTCCGCAGCATGCTGGAGTACAAAGCCCAGTGGTACGGGCGCGAAGTGATCGCGGTCGACCGCTGGTTCCCCTCCTCCAAGCTGTGCTCGAACTGCGGGCGCCTGCAGGACAAGATGCCGCTGAACATCCGCACCTGGACGTGCGACTGCGGCGTCACCCACGACCGCGACGGGAACGCGGCGAAGAACCTTCTGGCCGCCGGGCTGGCGGTGTCGGCCTGTGGAGCAGGTGTAAGACCTCAACGGAGCACTCCGGGCGGGCAGCCGGCGACGAAGCAGGAAACCCCACGGCGCGAGCCGTAGGAATCCCCCTCCTTCAGGAGGGGGATCAGGTCAAATCCAGTCGTCCGGCCGGCCCGGCCGGATGCTCCGGCTCGTCGTCCCGCCCGGGCCAGTCGTCCGGCTCCGGCTCATCGCTCGTCGTCGCGGCCTGAGGCGCGGTCGGTGCTCCGCCGAGCGAGGCGAGCACGCCGACCACCCCCTCCCCGTAGGTGGCCAGCTTCTTCTCGCCGATTCCGCTGATACCGCCGAGCTGGGTCACCGACGTGGGCCACACGGTGGCGATCTCGCGCAGCGTGGCGTCGTGGAAGATGACGTACGCCGGGACGCCCTGCTCCCGGGCCTGTTCGGCACGCCAGGCGCGCAGCGCCTCGAAGGCGGGGGCCAGCTCCGGGGGCAGCTCGGCGGCGGCCGCCTTCGGCTTGCGGTCGGGCCGGGCCGAGAGCGACGACGACCGGGGGGCCGCCGTCGGCTTCTTCGGCTCCTTGCGGAGCGGCACCTCGCGCTCCCGCCGCAGTACCGCCCCGCTGGCCTCGGTCAGCACCAGCGTCCCGTACTCGCCCTCGACCGCGAGCAGCCCCTGCGCCAGCAACTGCCGGATGACGCCGCGCCATTCGCCTTCGGTCAGCTCCTCACCGATGCCGAACACGGACAGCTGGTCGTGGTCGAACTGGATGACCCTGGCCGTGCGCCGGCCCAGCAGGATGTCGACGATCTGCACCGCGCCGAACTTCTGCCGCCGCTCCCGGTGCAGCCGCCACACCGTGGACAGCGCCTTCTGCGCCGCGATCGTCCCGTCCCAGGTGTCCGGCGGCTCCAGGCAGGTGTCGCAATTGCCGCAGCCGCCCGGCTGGGTGTCCTGGCCGAAGTAGGCGAGCAGCTGGCCACGGCGGCACTGGGCGGTCTCGCACAGCGCCAGCATGGCGTCCAGGTGCGCTTGGGCCCGGCGGCGGAACGCCTCTTCGCCGTCCCCGGACTGGATGAGCTTGCGCTGCTGTATGACATCGTTCAGCCCGTACGCCATCCAGGCCGTGGACGGCAGTCCGTCGCGGCCCGCACGGCCCGTCTCCTGGTAGTAGCCCTCGACCGACTTCGGCAGATCGAGGTGGGCGACGAACCGCACGTCCGGCTTGTCGATGCCCATCCCGAAGGCGATCGTCGCGACCACCACCAGGCCCTCCTCGCGCAGGAACCGGGACTGGTGCGCCGCACGGGTGCCCGCATCCAGGCCCGCGTGGTACGGCACCGCCTCGATGCCGTTACGGGTCAGGAACTCGGCCGTCTTCTCCACCGAGTTCCGCGAGAGGCAGTAGACGATGCCCGCGTCGCCCGCGTGCTCCTCGCGCAGGAACGCCAGCAACTGCTTCTTGGGGTCGGCCTTCGGCACGATCCGGTACTGGATGTTGGGCCGGTCGAAGCTGGCCACGAAGTGGCGGGCCTGCGGCATGTTCAGCCGTTGGGTGATCTCCTGGTGCGTCGCCCGTGTCGCGGTCGCGGTGAGCGCGATCCGCGGCACGTCCGGCCAGCGCTCGCCGAGCAGGGACAGCGCCAGGTAGTCGGGGCGGAAGTCATGGCCCCACTGGGAGACGCAGTGCGCCTCGTCGATGGCGAAGACCGAGATCTTGCCGCGGGAGAGGAGGTCCAGCGTGGACTCCAGGCGCAACCGCTCCGGCGCCAGGTAGAGCAGGTCCAGCTCACCGGCCAGGAACTGCGCCTCCATCACGCGCCGCTCGTCGAAGTCCTGCGTGGAGTTGACGAACCCGGCACGCACACCGAGCGCCCGCAGGGCGTCCACCTGGTCCTGCATGAGAGCGATGAGCGGGGAGACCACGACGCCTGTACCGGGTCTGACCAGGGCCGGGATCTGGTAGCAGAGCGACTTGCCGCCACCGGTCGGCATGAGCACGACGGCGTCGCCGCCGGCCACCACATGCTCGATGACCGCTTCCTGCTCGCCGCGGAAGGCGTCGTATCCGAAAACCCGGTGCAGCGCGGCCAGCGCCTCACTCCCACCGTCCACCACCGGCGCGCCCACCTCGGTCATCACAGCCGTCCCGTCCATCGCCCGTCCCCCGTCAGTCGTCCTTCGACCACTGCGTCCACGATAGGGGTCGCGGCGGACAGCCCCGGAGTTATCCACAAGCCCTTGTTCAGCGGTCAGGGACACGACCATCGTTCACACGTGCGTGGGAGACCTGCCCGTTTCCGGTCGATAGTCTGAATGGACCGGCGAGACTCCGTCCCATGGGAGCACTCATGAGCGTCGCACCGAAGGCCTCCTCCACGCCCACCTGGCCGATCCCGCCGGAGGGCGGTTGGACCGCCGACGACCTGGACCGGCTTCCGAATCTGCCTCCGCACACGGAATTGATCGACGGGAGCCTGGTCTTCGTGAGTCCGCAGACCGTCTTTCACGAGCGTGCCATCGATTTCTTCAAGTGGCGGCTTCAGTCGCTGGCACCTGCGGACCTTGAGGTGTTCCGCGAGTTCACCATCGATCTGGACAGCCAAAACAGGCCCGAACCAGACGTGGTAGTGGTCCACGGGGACGTTGTGGAGGACCCGGAGCAGACTCGCTTTCCGGCAGAGGCTGTCGTCCTGGCCATCGAGGTCGTCTCGGAGGACTCCGTGTCCCGCGACCGCGAGACCAAGCCCCTGAAGTACGCCCGGGCCAAGATCCCCCACTACTGGCGGGTCGAGAACGAGAAGGGTCGCGCCGCGGTGCACGCCTTCGAGCTGGAGCCGACCACCGGCACGTACACCAGCGTCGGGATCTTCCGCGAGCGGATGAAGATGGACGTTCCGTTCCCCGTCGACCTGGACCTCACCCAGATCAAGACGCGTCGCGCCGACAAGCAGTAGCTCCGAGCAGCACACGGCCCGGCACCCCCCGAGCGGGTACCGGGCCGTCGCGTAATCGGGCGCGGGCGCCTCAGCGCACGAACACCCCCGCCTGGTTCGCCAGGTCGAGGAAGTACTGCGGTGCCACACCCAGCGCCACGGTGACCGCCACGCCGAGACCGATCGCCGTCATCGTCAGCGGTGAGGGGACCGCCACCGTCGGGCCCTCGGGGCGCGGTTCGCTGAAGAACATCAGGACGATCACACGGATGTAGAAGAACGCCGCCACGGCGGACGAGATCACACCGATCACGACCAGCGGGATCGCCCCGCCTTCCGCCGCCGCCTTGAACACCGCGAACTTCCCGGCGAAGCCCGAGGTCAGCGGGATGCCCGCGAAGGCCAGCAGGAACACCGCGAACACGGCCGCCACCAGCGGGGACCTGCGGCCGAGCCCGGCCCACTTGGACAGGTGGGTCGCCTCGCCGCCCGCGTCGCGGACGAGGGTGACGACCGCGAAGGCACCGATCGTCACGAACGAGTACGCGGCCAGGTAGAAGAGGACCGAGGACACGCCGCTCCGCGTGGTCGCGATCACACCCGCGAGGATGAATCCCGCGTGCGCAATGGACGAGTACGCCAGCATCCGCTTGATGTCGGTCTGCGTGATCGCCACGATCGCACCGCCCAGCATGGTGACGATCGCGATCGCCCACATCACCGGCCGCCAGTCCCAGCGCATGCCCGGCAGGACCACGTACAGCAGTCGCAGCAGCGCGCCGAACGCCGCCACCTTGGTCGCCGCCGCCATGAAGCCGGTCACCGGTGTCGGCGCGCCCTGGTACACGTCCGGCGTCCACATGTGGAACGGCACCGCTCCCACCTTGAACAGCAGGCCCATCACGACCATCGCGGCGCCGACGAGCAGCAGCGCGTCATTGCCCATGGTGTTGGCGAGCGCCGGGTCGACGTTCGTGACCGTGCCGTCGACGACCTGGGCGATCCGCGCGTACGACACCGAGCCCGCGTAGCCGTACAGCAGGGCGATGCCGAACAGCGTGAAGGCGGAGGCGAAGGCGCCGAGCAGGAAGTACTTGACCGCGGCCTCCTGCGACATGAGCCGCTTGCGCCGGGCGAGCGCGCACAGCAGGTACAGCGGCAGCGAGAAGACCTCCAGGGCGACGAAGAGGGTCAGCAGGTCGTTCGCCGAGGGGAAGACCAGCATGCCGCCGACCGCGAACAGCAGCAACGGGAACGCCTCAGTCGTCGTGAAGCCCGCCTTGACGGCGGCCTTCTCGCTCTCGCTGCCCGGCACGGACGCGGCCTGCGCGGCGAACGAGTCCACGCGGTTGCCGTGCGCCGCCGGGTCGAGTCGCCGCTCGGCGAACGTGAACACGCCGAGCAGGCCCGCCAGCAGGATCGTTCCCTGCAGGAACAGGGACGGCCCGTCGACCGCCAGCGCGCCCATCGCCGCGATGTGGGCCTTGGTGGTGCCGTATCCGTCGGCGGCGAGCGCCACCACCGCGGCGAACGCGGCGGCGAGTGCGACGACGGACACGAACACCTGTGCGTAGTAACGGGACTTGCGCGGCACGAACGCCTCGATCAGCACCCCGATGAGGGCGGCACCGATGACGATCAGGGTCGGCGACAACTGCCCGTACTCGATCTTCGGCGCCTGGATCTTCGCGATCGGGTCGGCCGCGGTTGTCCACAGGCTGTGGACGGCTGTTGCGCTCACTTGGCCGCCTCCACTGCGGGCTTGGGATCGGTCTGGTGTACGTCGGACATGGTGTGCTGGACCGCCGGGTTGACCAGGTCGGTGACCGGCTTCGGGTAGACGCCCAGGAAGATCAGTAGCGCGATCAGTGGGACGACCACCACGAGTTCGCGGACCCGCAGGTCCGGCATCGCCGCGACCTCCGCCTTCACCGGGCCCGTCATCGTCCGCTGGTACAGGACGAGGGTGTAGAGCGCGGCGAGGACGATGCCGAAGGTGGCGATGATGCCGATCACCGGATGGCGCGTGAACGTGCCGACCAGCACCAGGAACTCACTGACGAACGGCGCGAGCCCCGGCAGGGACAGCGTCGCAAGGCCGCCGATCAGAAACGTGCCGGCGAGCACCGGCGCGACCTTCTGCACGCCCCCGTACCCCGCGACCAGACGCGAGCCGCGGCGCGAGATCAGGAAGCCCGCCACCAGCATCCAGGCGGCCGTCGAGATGCCGTGGTTGACCATGTACAGCGTCGCCCCGGACTGGCCCTGGCTGGTCATCGCGAAGATGCCCATGATGATGAAGCCGAAGTGGGAGATCGACGCGTAGGCCACCAGCCGCTTGATGTCCCGCTGGCCGACCGCCAGCAGCGCCCCGTACAGGATGCTGATCAGGGCCAGGACGAGGATGACCGGTGTCGCCCACTTGCTCGCCTCCGGGAACAGCTGGAGGCAGAACCGCAGCATCGCGAACGTGCCCACCTTGTCGACGACCGCCGTGATGAGCACGGCGACGGGGGCGGTGGCCTCGCCCATGGCGTTGGGCAGCCAGGTGTGCAGCGGCCACAGCGGCGCCTTCACCGCGAAGGCGAAGAAGAAGCCGAGGAACAGCCAGCGTTCGGTGCTGGTCGCCATGTGCAGCGAGCCGTTCGCCCGCGCCTGCACGATGTCCGGGAGGGAGAAGTTGCCCGCCTGCACATACAGGCCGATCACCGCGGCCAGCATGATCAGGCCGCCGGCCAGGTTGTAGAGGAGGAACTTCACTGCGGCGTACGACCGCTGCGTGGACGCCGCCTTCTCGCCCTGCTCGTGGGCGCGGTCCCCGAAGCCCCCGATGAGGAAGTACATCGGGATGAGCATGGCTTCGAAGAAGATGTAGAAGAGAAAGACGTCGGTGGCCTCGAACGAGATGATCACCATCGCCTCGACGGCCAGGATCAGGGCGAAGAAGCCCTGCGTCGGCCGCCAGCGCCGGCTTCCGGTCTCCAGCGGGTCCGCGTCGTGCCAGCCCGCCAGGATCACGAACGGGATCAACAGCGCGGTCAGCGCGATGAGCGCCACCGCGATGCCGTCCACGCCCAGCTCGTACCGCACCCCGAAGTCCTTGATCCAGGCCTGGGACTCGGTGAACTGGTACCGGGCGCCGCCCGGTTCGAAGCGGAACGCGATCACCGCGGCGAGCGCGAGCGTGGCGAGCGAGACGACCAGCGCCAGCCACTTGGCGGCGGTGCGCTGCGCGGCCGGGACCGCGGCCGTGGCGATCGCCCCCACGGCCGGGAGCACCGCCGTCGCTGTCAGCAGGGGAAAGGACATCGCTATCAGACCGCCCTCATCAGCAGGGTCAGGGCGACGAGCACCGCCGCACCGCCGAACATCGAGACGGCGTACGACCGTGCGTAGCCGTTCTGCAGTCGGCGGAGCCGGCCGGACAGGCCGCCGACCGAGGCCGCCGTGCCGTTGACGACGCCGTCGACCAGGGTGTGGTCCACGTACACCAGGGAGCGCGTGAGGTGTTCCCCGCCCCGGACGAGGACGACGTGGTTGAAGTCGTCCTGGAGCAGGTCGCGCCGGGCGGCCCGGGTGAGCAGGGAGCCGCGCGGGGCGACGGCCGGGACGGGCTTGCGGCCGTACTGCGCCCAGGCGATGGCCACGCCGATGACCAGGCACACCATGGTCGCTCCGGTGACCGTCCAGGCGCTGACGGGCGAGTGCCCCTCGCTGTGCCCGGTGACCGGCTCGAGCCAGTGCAGGAAGCGGTCGCCGATGCTGAAGAACGCGCCGCCGAAGACCGATCCGACCGCCAGCACGATCATCGGGATCGTCATGACGCCCGGCGACTCGTGCGGATGCGGCTCGGCGTGTTCCCCCCGGGTCTCGGCGGCGGGCTCCACGCTCGGCTCCGCCGGGGACGGAGTCGGGGCGTGGCGCCATCGCTCCTCGCCGAAGAACGTCATCAGCATCACGCGCGTCATGTAGAACGCCGTGATGGCCGCGCCCAGCAGGGCCGCGCCGCCGAGGATCCATCCCTCGGCGCCGCCCTTCGCGAAGGCCGCCTCGATGATCTTGTCCTTGGAGAAGAAGCCGGACAGGCCCGGGAAGCCGATGATCGCGAGGTAGCCGAGGCCGAAGGTGACGAAGGTGACCGGCATGTACTTCCTGAGACCGCCGTAGCGGCGCATGTCGACCTCGTCGTTCATGCCGTGCATGACCGAGCCGGCGCCGAGGAACAGCCCGGCCTTGAAGAAGCCGTGCGTCACCAGGTGCATGATCGCGAAGACGTAGCCGATGGGGCCCAGGCCCGCCGCCAGCACCATGTAGCCGATCTGCGACATGGTCGAGCCGGCCAGCGCCTTCTTGATGTCGTCCTTCGCGCAACCGACGATCGCACCGAAGAGGAGCGTGACGGCACCGACGACGGTGACGGCCAGCTGTGCGTCGGGCGCGGCGTTGAAGATCGCTCCTGAGCGGACGATCAGGTACACGCCCGCGGTCACCATGGTCGCGGCGTGGATCAGGGCCGAGACCGGGGTCGGGCCCTCCATCGCGTCACCGAGCCAGGACTGCAGCGGCACCTGGGCCGACTTGCCGCAGGCGGCGAGCAGCAGCATCAGGCCGATCGCGGTGAGCTTGCCCTCGCTCGTGTCCCCGACGTGGCCGAGGACCGGGCCGAAGGCGAAGGTCCCGAACGTCGTGAACATCAGCATGATGGCGATCGACAGGCCCATGTCGCCGACGCGGTTGACGATGAACGCCTTCTTCGCCGCGGTCGCCGCGCTGGGCTTGTGCTGCCAGAAGCCGATCAGCAGGTAGGAGGCGAGACCGACGCCCTCCCAGCCGACGTACAACAGCAGGTAGTTGTCGGCGAGGACGAGCAGCAGCATCGCCGCGAGGAACAGGTTCAGATAGCCGAAGAAGCGGCGCCGGCGCTCGTCGTGCTCCATGTACCCGACCGAGTACAGGTGGATGAGCGAGCCGACTCCGGTGATCAGCAGGACGAACGTCATCGACAACTGGTCGAGCCGGAAGGTGACGTCGGCCTGGAAGCCGGCCACCGGGACCCAGCTGAACAGGTGCTGGGTGACGGTCCGGTGGTCGGCGGCCCTCCCCAGCATGTCGGTGAAGAGGACGGCACCGAACACGAAGGAGACGGCGGCGAGCACCGTGCCGAGCCAGTGGCCGACCGCATCCAGCCTTCTGCCGCCGCACAGCAGCACGGCCGCTCCGAGCAGGGGCGCCGCGATCAGCAGCGCAATCAGGTTCTCCACGATTCTCCCGACCCCTTACAGCTTCATCAGGCTGGCGTCGTCGACCGAGGCCGAATGGCGGGTACGGAACAGCGACACGATGATCGCGAGCCCGACGACGACCTCCGCGGCGGCGACGACCATCGTGAAGAAGGCGATGATCTGGCCGTCGAGATTGCCGTGCATCCGGGAGAAGGTGACGAACGCGAGGTTGCACGCGTTGAGCATCAGCTCGATGCACATGAACACCACGATCGCGTTGCGCCGGATCAGTACGCCGGTGGCACCGATCGTGAACAACAGGGCGGCGAGATACAGGTAGTTGACCGGGTTCACTTCGACGCCTCCTCGGTCCTCTTGAGCGCCGGCCGCTTCTCCTCGGTGCGCTCCAGGCGCTCGGCGGCGTGCTGCTCCAGCGCCTTGAGATCGCTGATCGCCTCGTCGGACACGTCGCGGATCTGGCCGCGGGCGCGCAGCGTCTTGTTGACGGTCAGCTCGGACGGGGTGCCGTCCGGCAGGAGGCCCGCGATGTCCACCGCGTTGTGCCGGGCGTAGACGCCGGGGGCCGGCAGCGGCGGAAGGTGCTTGCCCTCCCGTACGCGCTGCTCGGAGAGTTCGCGCTGGGTGCGGGCGCGCTCGGTGCGCTCGCGGTGGGTGAGCACCATGGCGCCGACGGCGGCCGTGATGAGCAGGGCGCCGGTGATTTCGAAGGCGAACACGTACTTGGTGAAGATGAGGGCCGCCAGGCCCTCCACATTGCCGCCCGTGTTCGCCTTGCCGGTGCCGGCGAAGTCCTTCAGGGACGCGTTGGCGATGCCCGCGAACAGCAGGACGCCGAAGCCGAGCCCGCACAGGAGGGCCAGCCAGCGCTGCCCCTTGATGGTCTCCTTCAGGGAGTCCGCCGCGGTGACGCCGACGAGCATCACCACGAACAGGAACAGCATCATGATCGCGCCGGTGTAGACGACGATCTGCACGATCCCCAGGAAGTAGGCGCCGTTGGCGAGGTAGAACACGGCCAGGACGATCATGGTGCCCGCGAGGCACAGCGCGCTGTGCACGGCCTTCTTCATGAAGACGGTGCCGAGGGCGCCGAGCACCGCGACGGTGCCGAGGACCCAGAACTGGAAGGCCTCTCCGGTGGAGGTGGAGTAGGCCGCGAGATCAGTCATCCGCCGATCACCTTCTTCGACGCCGGCTCGCCCTCGCCGAAGGTGGAGACGGCCTCCTGCGGGACCTCGCCCTTCGAGACGGCGACCTGGCGCACCGTGCCGGGCGCGGCCTCCGTCACCAGGCCCCGGTAGTAGTCCTGCTCGTCCGTCCCCGGGTAGATGGCGTGGGGCGTGTCGACCATGCCCTCTTCGAGGCCGGCGAGCAGTTGCTCCTTGGTGTAGATGAGGTTGGCGCGGCTGGAGTCGGCCAACTCGAACTCGTTCGTCATCGTGAGCGCGCGCGTGGGGCACGCCTCGATGCACAGGCCGCACAGGATGCAGCGGGCATAGTTGATCTGGTAGACCCGCCCGTACCGCTCGCCCGGGGAGTAGCGCTCCTCGTCCGTGTTGTCCGCGCCCTCGACGTAGATCGCGTCGGCGGGACACGCCCAGGCGCACAATTCGCAGCCGATGCACTTCTCCAGGCCGTCCGGATGGCGGTTGAGCTGGTGCCGGCCGTGGAACCGCGGAGCCGTGGTCTTCTTCTGCTCCGGGTACTGCTCGGTGAGCCGCTTCTTGAACATGGCCTTGAAGGTCACGCCGAAGCCGGCCACCGGGTTCTGGAAACCCGGCTTGGTGTCCTTGGGCTCGTCAGCCATCGGACGCCTCCTTTCCATCCGCAGATCCGTCACTGACAGTTTCCGGTCCGCCACTGACAATCAGCTCCCGCTCCCGGCGGGAGCGGCGCCTGGGCACCGGTGGCAGCGTCTGTCCCGGCAGCGGCGGCACGGGGAATCCGCCGGCCATCGGTTCGAAGGCGGCGGGCTCCTCGGCGGGCCGCTCGGCCTCCTTGTCCTTCGCGCGGAACATGTCGACGACGAACGACAGCAGGAGCAGCGCGAGGACTCCGCCCGCGACGTACAGCGCGATGTCGCCGAACCCGTAGTTCTCGTTGCGAAGCGCCCGTACCGTCGCGACGAGCATCAGCCAGACCACGGAGACCGGGATGAGGACCTTCCAGCCGAGCTTCATCAGCTGGTCGTAGCGGACGCGCGGGAGCGTGCCGCGCAGCCAGATGAAGAAGAACAGCAGCAGCTGGACCTTGATGACGAACCAGAGCAGCGGCCACCAGCCGTGGTTCGCGCCCTCCCAGACCGTGCTGATCGGCCACGGGGCGCGCCAGCCGCCCAGGAAGAGGGTGGTGGACACGGCCGAGACCGTCACCATGTTGACGTACTCGGCGAGCATGAACATCGCGAACTTGATCGACGAGTACTCGGTGTTGAAGCCGCCGACCAGGTCGCCCTCGGACTCCGGCATGTCGAAGGGGGCGCGGTTGGTCTCGCCGACCATCGTGACGATGTAGATGATGAACGACACCGGCAGCAGCAGGATGTACCAGCGGTCGTGCTGCGCCTCGACGATCCTCGACGTCGACATCGACCCCGAGTAGAGGAACACGGAGGCGAAGGCGGCGCCCATGGCGATCTCGTAGGAGATCATCTGCGCGCAGGAGCGCAGGCCGCCGAGGAGCGGGTAGGTGGAGCCGGAACTCCAGCCCGCCAGCACGATGCCGTAGATGCCGACCGAGGCGACCGCGAGGATGTAGAGCATCGCGATCGGCAGGTCGGTGAGCTGCATCGTGGTGCGGTGCCCGAAGATCGAGATCTCGTTGCCGGCGGGCCCGAAGGGGATCACCGCGATCGCCATGAAGGCCGGGATGGCCGCGACGATCGGCGCGAGAATGTAGACCACCTTGTCCGCGCGCTTGACGATGAGGTCTTCCTTCAGCATCAGCTTCACGCCGTCGGCGAGCGACTGGAGCATGCCCCAGGGGCCGTGCCGGTTGGGGCCGATGCGAAGCTGCATCCAGGCGACGACCTTGCGCTCCCAGACGATGGAGAACAGCACGGTCACCATCAGGAAGGCGAAACAGAACACCGCCTTGATGACGACCAGCCACCAGGGGTCGTGGCCGAACATGGAGAGGTCTTCAGCGGCGAGGTACGGGCTCATGCCTCCACCTCCTTGGGGGCTTCGGCGGCGGGCGTCGCCGGGCCGATGCGGACGAGGGTGCCGGGCTGTGCCCCGGTGTCGGAGGGGACGCCGCCGCCCGTGGAGTTCATCGGGAGCCAGACGACGCGGTCGGGCATCTCGGTGATCTGCAGCGGGAGTTCGACGGTTCCGGACGGGCCGCGCACGGCCAGCGGGTCGCCGTCCTCGACGCCCGCCTCGGCGGCGGTGGCGGCGGACAGACGCGCGCGTGCCGCGTGCCGGGTACCGGCGAGCGCCTCGTCGCCGTCCTGGAGGCGGCCCTGGTCGAGCAGCAGCCGGTGGCCGGCGAGCACGGCCTCCCCGGCGGCCGGGCGGGGCAGCTGTCCGCCGATCTCCAGAGGGTTGGCGGCCCGCGGACCGTCCCAGGCGCCGAGGCGGTCCAGCTCCACGCGGATCGTGCGCAGATCGGGCAGCCCCAGGTGCACGTCCATCGCGTCGGCGAGCATCTGCAGCACGCGCGCGTCGGTCGGCATCAGCGGGCGGGTCATCTGGTCGGGCTTGAGCGTGGCCTCGAAGAATCGTGCCCTGCCCTCCCAGTTGAGGAAGGTGCCGGCCTTCTCGGCGGCCGCCGCGACCGGCAGCACCACGTCCGCGCGCTCGGTGACCTCGCCGGGCCGCAGTTCCAGGGAGACCAGGAAGTCCACCTCGGACAGTGCTTCACGCGCGCGTGCCGGATCCGGCAGGTCGGCGACCTCGACGCCGGCCACGACCAGGGCGCGCAGCTCGCCGGCGGCCGCCGCCTCGACGATTTGGCCCGTGTCCCGGCCGTAGCGGTGCGGAAGGTCGGCGACGCCCCAGACGGCGGCCACCTCCTCCCGCGCCCGCGGGTCGGTGGCCGGACGCCCGCCCGGCAGCAGCGGGGGCAGCGCGCCCACCTCGACCGCGCCCCGTTCTCCGGCCCGGCGCGGGATCCACGCCAGCCGGGCCCCGGTGGCGGCCGCGGTGCGGACGGCGGCGGTGAGGCCGCCCGCCACGGCGGCGAGGCGCTCACCGACGACGATCACGGCGCCCTCGGTGCGCAGCGCCTCCGCGGCCCGTACGCCGTCCTCCTCCAGGCCGACCCGTCCGGCCAGCGCGTCCAGCCACTCGGTCTCGGTCCCGGGCGCGGCGGGCAGCAGGGTGCCGCCGGCCTTCTCCAGGCCCCGGGTGGCGTGCGTGGCGAGAGCGAACACCTGCTGGCCGTGCCCCCGCCAGGCCTTGCGCAGCCGCAGGAAGACGCCGGGCGCCTCCTCCTCGGACTCGAACCCGACGAGCAGGACGGCGGGCGCCTTCTCGAGGGAGGTGTACGTGACGCCCGTACCGTCGAGGTCGCGGCCGCGTCCGGCGATCCGGGCGGCCAGGAAGTCGGCCTCTTCGCCGCTGAGCACGCGCGCGCGGAAGTCGATGTCGTTCGTGTCGAGCGCCACGCGCGCGAACTTGCTGTACGCGTAGGCGTCCTCCACGGTCAGCCGGCCGCCGGTGAGCACCCCGGCCCGGCCCCGCGCGGCGAGCAGCCCCCGGGCGGCGATGTCCAGCGCCTCGGGCCAGGACGCGGGCTCCAGCTCACCGCTCTCGCGCCGCACCAGCGGCACATCGAGCCGGTCCTTCATCTGCGCGTACCGGAACGCGAACCGCCCCTTGTCGCAGATCCACTCCTCGTTGACCTCGGGGTCGTAGGCGGCCAGGCGCCGCATGACCTTGCCGCGCCGGTGGTCGGTGCGGGTCGCGCAGCCGCCGGAGCAGTGCTCGCAGACCGAGGGGGACGAGACGAGGTCGAAGGGGCGGGAGCGGAAGCGGTACGCCGCCGAGGTCAGCGCACCGACCGGGCAGATCTGGATGGTGTTCCCGGAGAAGTACGACTCGAAGGGATCACCCTCTCCGGTGCCGACCTGCTGCAGTGCGCCCCGCTCCAGCAGCTCGATCATCGGGTCGCCCGCGATCTGGTTGGAGAACCGGGTGCAGCGGGCGCACAGCACGCACCGCTCACGGTCGAGCAGCACCTGCGTGGAGATCGGGACCGGCTTCTCGTACGTCCGCTTCTTCCCGTCGAAGCGGGACTCGGCGTTGCCGTGCGACATCGCCTGGTTCTGCAGCGGGCACTCGCCGCCCTTGTCGCAGACGGGGCAGTCGAGCGGGTGGTTGATGAGCAGGAGCTCCATCACACCCTTCTGGGCCTTCTCGGCGACGGGCGAGGTGAGGTGCGTCTTCACGACCATCCCGTCCGTACACGTGATCGTGCAGGACGCCATGGGCTTGCGCTGGCCCTCGACCTCGACGATGCACTGGCGGCAGGCGCCGGCCGGGTCGAGCAGGGGGTGGTCGCAGAAGCGGGGGATCTCGATGCCGAGCTGTTCGGCGGCGCGGATGACCAGGGTGCCCTTGGGCACGCTGATCTCGACGCCGTCGATCGTCAGCGTGACGAGGTCCTCCGGCGGGACCGCCGCCTCTCCCCCACCTGAGGGAGCGCTGGTGGTCACAGTCATGCGGTCACCTCCGCGGGCTTGTCCGCCCAGGCCGTGGACTTGGCCGGGTCGAAGGGGCAGCCCCGGCCCGTGATGTGGTCCTCGTACTCCTCGCGGAAGTACTTGAGGGAGGAGAAGATCGGCGAGGCGGCGCCGTCGCCGAGGGCGCAGAAGGACTTGCCGTTGATGTTGTCGGCGATGTCGGCGAGCTTGTCGAGGTCGGACATGACGCCCTTGCCCGCCTCGATGTCCCGCAGCAACTGCACGAGCCAGTAGGTGCCCTCCCGGCAGGGCGTGCACTTGCCGCAGGACTCGTGCGCGTAGAACTCGGTCCAGCGGGTGACGGCCCGCACCACGCAGGTCGTCTCGTCGAAGCACTGCAGGGCCTTGGTGCCGAGCATGGACCCGGCGGCGCCCACGCCCTCGTAGTCCAGCGCGACGTCGAGGTGCTCCTCGGTGAACATCGGCGTGGAGGAGCCGCCCGGCGTCCAGAACTTCAGCCGGTGGCCGGGCCGCATGCCGCCGCTCATGTCGAGGAGCTGCCGCAGCGTGATGCCGAGCGGGGCCTCGTACTGGCCGGGGTTGGCCACATGGCCGCTGAGCGAGTACAGCGTGAAGCCGGGCGACTTGTCGCTGCCCATCGACCGGAACCATTCCTTGCCCCGGTTCAGGATCGCGGGAACCGACGCGATCGACTCGACGTTGTTCACAACAGTCGGGCACGCGTAGAGGCCCGCGACCGCAGGGAAGGGGGGACGGAGCCGCGGTTGACCACGGCGGCCTTCGAGCGAGTCGAGCAGTGCGGTCTCCTCACCGCAGATGTAGGCGCCCGCGCCCGCGTGCACGGTGACGTCGAGATCGAGCCCGCTGCCCAGGATGTCCTCGCCCAGGTAGCCCGCCGCGTAGGCCTCGCGCACGGCCGAGTGCAACCGCCGCAGTACGGGGACGACTTCACCACGCAGATAGATGAAGGCATGCGACGACCTGATGGCGTAGCACGCGATGACGATGCCCTCGATGAGGCTGTGCGGGTTCGCGAAGAGGAGCGGGATGTCCTTGCAGGTTCCGGGCTCCGATTCGTCGGCGTTGACAACCAGATAGTGAGGCTTGCCGTCACCCTGGGGAATGAACTGCCACTTCATTCCCGTGGGGAATCCCGCGCCGCCGCGCCCGCGCAGTCCGGAGTCCTTGACGTACGCGATCACGTCGTCCGGCGACATGGCGAGCGCCTTGCGGAGCCCTTCGTAGCCGTCGTGACTGCGGTAGACGTCCAGCGTCCAGGACCTCTCCTCGTCCCAGAAGGCCGACAGCACGGGCACGAGCAGCTTCTCGGGGCTGGTCTCGTTGAGCTCGGGTGCCAAGGTCATCACTGCCCTCCCTCGTCGGCTACGGGCCCGGCCGGGTGGGCCGGGTCGGAGGCCGATGTGTCCTGCGGCGCGTCGTGCGAACTGAGGTGCTCGGACGGCGACGGCTCGTGCACGGCCGTGTCCCCGGCCTCGTCGTGCGGCCCGCCGTCCCGCGGGTGCACCACGCGCGCGGCGGGGGACTCCCCCTTGGCCAGCCGCAGCCCGACCAGGGAGGCCGGACCCGCGCTGCCGGTCGCCTCGACGGCCCCGTCCCGTTCGTCGGGGAAGCCGGCCAGCATCCGGGCGGTCTCCTTGAAGGTGCACAAGGGGGCACCGCGGGTGGGAGCGACCTGCCGTCCCGCGCGCAGGTCGTCGACGAGGCGCCTGGCGGTCTCGGGGGTCTGGTTGTCGAAGAACTCCCAGTTGACCATCACGACCGGCGCGTAGTCGCAGGCCGCGTTGCACTCGATGTGCTCCAGGGTGACCTTGCCGTCGTCGGTGGTCTCGCCGTTGCCGACGCCCAGGTGCTCCTGGAGGGCCTCGAAGATGGCGTCGCCGCCCATGACGGCGCACAGGGTGTTGGTGCAGACGCCCACCTGGTAGTCACCGGAGGGCCGCCGCCGGTACATGGTGTAGAAGGTGGCGACCGCGGTGACCTCGGCCGTGGTCAGGCCCAGCACCTCGGCGCAGAACCGCATTCCGGTGCGCGTGACATGGCCCTCCTCCGACTGCACCAGGTGCAGCAGCGGCAGGAGGGCGGACCGGGAGTCCGGGTAGCGGGCGATGATCTCGTGCGCGTCCCGCTCCAGCCGGGCCCGCACGTCGTCCGGGTAGTCGGGCGCGGGCAGTTCGGGCATGCCCAGACTGACGCCCCGCTGAGAAGAAGAGGTGGTCACCGGTCGACGCCTCCCATCACGGGGTCGATGGACGCGACGGCGACGATGACGTCGGCGACCTGGCCGCCCTCGCACATCGCCGCCATGGCCTGCAGGTTGGTGAAGGACGGGTCGCGGAAGTGGACCCGGTAGGGGCGGGTGCCGCCGTCGGAGACGGCGTGCACGCCGAGCTCGCCCTTGGGCGACTCGACCGCCGCGTACGCCTGTCCCGGCGGGACGCGGAAGCCCTCGGTCACCAGCTTGAAGTGGTGGATCAGGGCCTCCATGGAGGTGCCCATGATCCTCTTGATGTGGTCCAGGGAGTTGCCGAGCCCGTCCGGTCCCAGGGCGAGCTGGGCGGGCCAGGCGATCTTCTTGTCGGCGACCATGACCGGGCCGGGCTGCAGCCGGTCCAGGCACTGCTCGATGATCCCGACCGACTGGCGCATCTCCTCCAGGCGGACGAGGAAGCGGCCGTAGGCGTCGCAGGTGTCGGCGGTCGGGACGTCGAAGTCGTACGTCTCGTAGCCGCAGTAGGGCTGTGTCTTGCGCAGGTCGTGCGGCAGGCCGGCGGAGCGCAGGATCGGCCCCGTGGCGCCGAGGGCCATGCAGCCCGCGAGGTCCAGGTAGCCGATGTCCTGCATGCGGGCCTTGAAGATGGGGTTCCCGGTGGCGAGCTTGTCGTACTCCGGGAGGTTCTTCTTCATCTTCTTCACGAACTCGCGGATCTGGTCCACGGCGCCCGGCGGCAGGTCCTGGGCGAGTCCGCCGGGGCGGACGTAGGCGTGGTTCATCCGCAGGCCGGTGATCAGCTCGTAGATGTCGAGGATCATCTCCCGGTCGCGGAAGCCGTAGATCATGATCGTGGTGGCGCCGAGCTCCATGCCTCCGGTGGCGATGCACACCAGGTGGGAGGAGAGCCGGTTCAGCTCCATCAGGAGCACCCGGATGACCGAGGCGCGGTCCGGGACCTGGTCCTCGATGCCGAGGAGCCTCTCCACGGCGAGGCAGTACGCCGTCTCGTTGAAGAACGGCGTCAGGTAGTCCATGCGCGTCACGAACGTGGTGCCCTGCGTCCACGTGCGGTACTCGAGGTTCTTCTCGATGCCGGTGTGCAGGTAGCCGATGCCGCAGCGGGCCTCGGTGACCGTCTCGCCCTCGATCTCCAGGATGAGCCTCAGCACGCCGTGCGTGGACGGGTGCTGCGGGCCCATGTTGACGATCAGGCGCTCGTCGTCGGCACGGGTCACGGACTCGACGACCTCGTCCCAGTCACCGCCGGTGACCGTGTAGACGGTGCCTTCCGTGGTCTCGCGTGCGGACGCGGAGGACGGGGTGTGCGTGCTCATGAGTACGACCTCCGCTGGTCCGGAGCCGGGATCTGGGCGCCCTTGTACTCGACGGGGATGCCGCCGAGGGGGTAGTCCTTGCGCTGCGGATGGCCCTGCCAGTCGTCCGGCATCATGATCCGCGTCAGCGCCGGGTGGCCGTCGAAGACCAGGCCGAAGAAGTCGTACGTCTCGCGTTCGTGCCAGTCGTTCGTGGGATACACGGACACGAGCGACGGGACGTGCGGGTCGGCGTCGGGGGCGCTGACCTCCAGGCGGATCAGCCGGTTGTGGGTGATCGAGCGCAGGTGGTAGACGGCGTGCAGCTCGCGGCCCTTGTCGCCGGGGTAGTGCACTCCGCTCACGCCCGTGCACAGCTCGAAGCGGAGCGCCGGGTCGTCGCGGAGGGTCTGGGCTACGGCGAGAAGGTACTCGCGTTCGATGTGGAACGTCAGCTCGCCGCGGTCGACGACGGTCTTCTCGATGGCGTTCCCGGGGACGAGGCCCTGCTCCTCCAGGGCGCCCTCCAGCTCGTCGGCGACCTCGTCGAACCAGCCCCCGTAGGGGCGGGTGGCCGCGCCCGGGAGGCGGATGGAGCGGACCAGGCCGCCGTAGCCGGAGGTGTCGCCGCCGTTGTCGGCGCCGAACATGCCGCGCTGGACGCGGATCTCCTCGCCGCCCTCGCCGCGCCGGCCGGGGAGGTTGGCGGCGCCGAGGTCCTTCTCGGGATTGACGCCGTTGCCGTTCACCCCGTTGCCGTTCACGCCACCCGGGTGCGCGCCCGCGCCGTTGCGGTTCGCGTCGCTCATCGCAGCAGCCCCTTCATCTCGATCGTCGGCAGGGCCTTGAGCGCCGCTTCCTCCGCCTCACGGGCCGCCTCCTCGGCGTTGACGCCGAGCTTGGAGGACTGGATCTTCTGGTGCAGCTTGAGGATCGCGTCCATCAGCATCTCGGGCCGTGGCGGGCAGCCGGGCAGGTAGATGTCGACGGGGACGATGTGGTCGACGCCCTGGACGATCGCGTAGTTGTTGAACATGCCGCCCGAGGAGGCGCACACGCCCATCGAGATCACCCACTTGGGGTTCGGCATCTGGTCGTAGACCTGCCTGAGGACCGGCGCCATCTTCTGGCTGACCCGGCCCGCGACGATCATCAGATCCGCCTGGCGGGGCGAGCCGCGGAAGACCTCCATGCCGAAGCGCGCCAGGTCGTAGCGGCCGGCGCCGGTGGTCATCATCTCGATGGCGCAGCAGGCGAGGCCGAAGGTGGCGGGGAAGACCGACGCCTTGCGCACCCAGCCCGCGGCCTGCTCGACGGTGGTCAGAAGGAAACCGCTCGGCAGCTTTTCTTCGAGTCCCATGACGTAAGGCCCCTCAGTCCCATTCCAGGCCGCCGCGCCGCCATACGTACGCGTACGCGACGAAGACGGTGAGCACGAAGAGCAGCATCTCCACGAGCCCGAAGATCCCCAGGGCGTCGAAGGTGACGGCCCAGGGGTAGAGGAAGACGATCTCGATGTCGAAGACGATGAAGAGCATCGCCGTCAGGTAGTACTTGATCGGGAAGCGCCCGCCGCCGGCCGGCGTGGGGGTCGGCTCGATACCGCACTCGTAGGCCTCGAGCTTGGCGCGGTTGTACCGCTTCGGACCGATCAGCGTGGCCATGACCACGGAGAAGATCGCAAAGCCTGCCCCGAGGGCTCCCAGTACGAGGATGGGCGCATACGCGTTCACCGCTCCTCGCTCCTCTCAGTCGGCACTGACTGCTGGCGGTTGCGCTGGGCTCACATCCGTCCCACATGTCCCGAAAGCCCCGCTCGCCCCAGCGAAGATCGCGGACATGTGAAGCAGGTCACAAGCCCAACTGCCGTGCATCTTATGCCCGCGGGTGTGTGATCTGCGACACGGGGGTCAGCACGTACTTTGTGATCTCCACCACCAGGCGAACGATCATGAAGTCGGATGAGCGGTGATCTACGTACGCGAAGCAGTCGAGTGATCACCAAGAGGTGACATTTTCCCGCGTCTCCGCTGGTAGAGGCGATCTCGCACTATCAAACGCCAAGGGTTCAAAGCAAATTGGCGCTGAACCAGAACCCTTGATAAGGGCGCCCGTTCACACTTCAGAGGGAGGAGCGGGGGCGAATGTGGACGTGTGCGCGCGTTCACGAGCAGAGGGGCGGCTTCACGCACAGAGGTGCATGCATTCACAAGCGGCAGGGGCAGGCGCACGGACCGAGGGGCCCGCTGCGCGCGCGAGACGCCCTCGCGCCAGTGACCGTTCCGTGACCTGCGCCACACCTGTGTGAGGGTTCAATAAAGCGGGCTTGGCCATCTGCCCCAACCGGTGGTAGGCCCGGAGCAATTCAGGACGTAACGACGAAAGCCCATGATCACAGGCTTGATCGCCACTGTCCGCTTTGCCCGTTACGGCGTCAATAAAGAATGACACGCCCGGGATTCAGGCCGTCGATTGAACAACTGTGGCGCACCACACGTTTCTTGAAGGTATGGAGGAGTCCCTGGTACCGCTTGTCCCCATGTCCCACACCGCTCACATACGCAGCCACCGGAAGCCCCGCAACCGCAGCGCGTCGACCATCGCGATGCGGGCCTCAGTCGCCGGTGGTGTCCTCAGCACCCTGGCCGTGGCCGGGGCCTCGGCATCGGCCGACGCCGCGGAGCCGGTGACCCAGACGCTCGAGCTGCCGATCCTGACGGCCGACGTGGCCACGCAGGTCGCACAGTCCGCGGCGGCCACCCAGCAGGCCGCGGCCAACTACCAACTGCAGGTCGAGCGTGACGCAGCCGCCGCGAACGCCGCGAAGCAGGCGAAGGCGGACCTCGCGGAGGCCAAGAAGAAGGAGGCCGAGGCCAAGCGGAAGGCCGAGGCCAAGCGGAAGGCCGAGGCGGAGCGCAAGCAGGCGGAGGCCGCCTCGCGCAGCGCCGAGCGCACCGTCCTCACCGCCGCCTCGACCAGCGTCTCGACGAGCTCCTCCACGGCCACCGGTTCGGTCGCGGAGGTCGTCGCCTTCGTCAAGGCGCAGATCGGCAAGGCGTACGTATCCGGCGCCACCGGTCCGTCGGCGTACGACTGCTCCGGCCTGGTGCAGACGGCCTTCAAGCAGGTCGGGATCAACCTTCCGCGGGTCTCCCAGGACCAGTCGACGGCCGGCACCCAGGTCTCGCTGAGCAACCTGCAGCCCGGGGACATCCTGTACTGGGGCAGCGCGGGCAGCGCCTACCACGTCGCGGTGTACGTGGGCGACGGCATGTTCGTCGGCGCGCAGAACCCCTCCAGCGGCGTCGGGGAGCACCCGCTGTCCTACGACCCGCCGTCCGGCGCGGTCCGCGTGCTCTGACCGAGCCGTCGTAAGCGGTACGGGGATTGCAGGGCCGCCGCCCGTTCGAGGCGACGGCCCTCCCGGCTCATCCCCGGCCGACTCCGCTCACCCCACGTCGAACGTGTTCGGCAGGCCGAGCCGATAGCGCACCTCGTCGACCCGCTTGAGGGGCTCCAGCTCCGGCGGGCGGTACAGCTCCCAGATCCGGCACCGCTCGGCGTCCGCGCCGTCCGCGTCCAGCAGTGCGTTGACGGCCCTGCGCGCCGACTCGTTGGCGCCCTCCATCGTCGCCAGGTCCACATCCGTCCGGACGTAGTCGCCCGCGAGGAAGAAATTCGGTACGGCGGTCCTCGCCGAGGGGCGGTTGTAGAGCGTGCCCGTCGGATGGATGAGGAGCGGCTCGCGGTTCTGCGGGTCCGGGCCGCCGAGACCGGTCACCGCCGGGTCCATGAACCAGCCGAGGCGGTCCTCGTCCCACAGCGTGGTCTTGCCGGAGTCGTTGAGTCCGTCCTTCAGCTGGGCCCACAGCTCGGCGACGATCTCCTCCTTGGTGCACTCGCGGGCCGGCTTGCCGAACAGGATGCCGGGCTTGTCCCACTCCGAGATGATCGCGGACAGGCAGTCCCGGGCCTGACCGTCGCCGTAGTCCCGCGAGAGGTCCCGTACGTCCCAGAACTGCGCCTGCCCGATCCCGGTCACCGACCAGGGTGAGTCCAGGCAGTTGATGTGCCCGTGGACGACGGGCGTGGGCGTGCGCAGATAGAACTGCACCCCGGTCATCCAGTCCGTCTTGAGCGCGTCGCACCGGGCGAGCTGCGGGTCGGCGGCGCGCAGGGCGGCGCCCCAGGTGCGGCGGGCGTGCTCGACGGGCATCGCGGAGACGTAGTGGTCGGCGGTGACGGTGCGCTCGTCCCCTCCGTCGCGCGCGGCGACCCTCACGCCGGTGACGCGCCCGCCCGCGTAGCCCACCTCACGGACCTCGGTGCCGAGCACGAACTCGACACCGAGGGAGCGCAGGTGCGCGGCCCAGGGGTCGATCCAGGCCTCGCTGGTAGGGGCGTTGAGGACGCGGTCGATGTCGGCGTCACCGTCCAGGCCGCGGCCGAGCAGGCCCCAGAGGATGAGGGCCTCGATGATGACGCGGCCGACCGTGCGCGTGGACGCCACCTCCGCGCGCGTGGCGACGAGGTTGCGGGTCTGGCCGATGCCGAGGAGGGTCTGGTACTCCGCGCTCATCTCCTCGGCCCGGATGAACTCCCACCAGGACGTCTTCTCCCACTGGTCCTCGCGGCGGGCGTCGCAGCTGGTGAGGTGGACCAGGAGGCGGTCGGCGAAGTATGCGGCCTCGTGGGCGGGGAGGTGGGTGCCCAGGTCCAGTACGGACAGGATCTGGTCGCGGAGCCAGGACGGGGTGATGTCGCCGGGGGCCGGCGGGGTGGTGACCCGGCGCAGGGGGAAGTGCAGGTCGGGGCGGCCGGAGCTGCGGGCGAACAACTCCTCGGTGCCACTGCGCAGGTTGTCGTGGACGCCGTTCGCATTGCCGGGGAAGGGGATGCGGCGCATGGTGTCCGGCAGGTTCCGGTAGAAACCGGGGAAGAACCGGAAGCCGTGCTCGCCCGGCAGGGGCTTGCGGCCGCCGGTCCCCGTACCGGGCACGTCCATGGAGCGGGCCTTGCCGCCGAGGACGTCGTAGTACTCGTAGACGGTGACGGCATAGCCGCGCTCGGCGAGTTCCTGGGCGGCGCTGAGCCCCGAGACACCGCCGCCGAGCACGGCGACGTGCCTGCGGGCGGCGGCACGGGCGCTGCCGCCGGGCCATAACGAGACAGCGGCGGCGGCTCCTCCGGCCCCTGCGAGGAAGCGTCTGCGGGTGGGTCCCTGGTGTTCTGTTGTCATGGGCACCGGAGGGTAGGGAGAGACGGACCGCGACGGAAGGTCGCGGCCCGGTCACCTACAGCACCCTCACCTACCGGTCACCTGTTCACGCCTTGGGAGCCACCTTGCTCAGCCCGTTGATGATCCGGTCCATCGCGTCGCCGCCCGTCGGGTCGGTGAGGTTGGCGAGCATCTTCAGGGTGAACTTCATGAGCACGGGGTGCGTGAGGCCGCGCTGGGTCGCGATCTTCATCACCTTCGGGTTGCCGATCAGCTTCACGAAGGCGCGGCCCAGCGTGTAGTAGCCGCCGTAGGTGTCCTTCAGGATCTTCGGGTAATTGTGCAGGGCGAGTTCGCGCTGGCCGGGGGTCGCGCGGGCCAGGGCCTGGACGATGACGTCCGCCGCGATCTGGCCGGACTCCATGGCGTAGGCGATGCCCTCGCCGTTGAAGGGGTTCACCAGGCCGCCCGCGTCACCGACGAGCAACAGGCCCTTGGTGTAGTGCGGCTGGCGGTTGAAGGCCATGGGGAGGGCGGCACCGCGGATCGGGCCGGTCATGTTCTCGGGGGTGTAGCCCCAGTCCTCCGGCATAGAGGCGCACCAGGCCTTGAGCACCTCGCGCCAGTCCAGTTCCTTGAAGGCCTCGGAGGTGTTCAGCACGCCCAGGCCGACGTTGCTCGTCCCGTCGCCCATGCCGAAGATCCAGCCGTAGCCGGGCAGCAGCCGCTCCTGGCCGCCGCGCCGGTCCCAGAGCTCCAGCCAGGACTCCAGGTAGTCGTCGTCGTGGCGCGGGGACGTGAAGTACGTACGGACCGCGACGCCCATGGGGCGGTCCTCTCGGCGGTGCAGGCCCATCCCCAGCGACAGCCGCGAGGAGTTGCCGTCCGCCGCGACCACCAGCGGCGCGTGGAAGGTGACCTCGCGCTTCTCCTCGCCCAGCTTGGCGTGCACGCCGGTGATACGGCCGGTGCGGTCGTCGACGATCGGGGCGCCCACATTGCAGCGCTCGTACAGCCGCGCACCCGCCTTCTGCGCCTGCCGGGCCAGCTGCTCGTCGAAGTCGTCGCGCTTGCGGACCAGTCCGTAGTCCGGGTAGGAGGCGAGATCCGGCCAGTCGAGCTGGAGCCGCACCCCGCCGCCGATGATCCGCAGACCCTTGTTGCGCAGCCAGCCGGCCTCCTCGGAGATGTCGATGCCCATCGCGACGAGCTGCTTGGTGGCGCGCGGCGTCAGGCCGTCACCGCACACCTTCTCGCGCGGGAACGCGGTCTTCTCCAGCAGCAGGACGTCCAGGCCCGCCTTCGCGAGGTAGTACGCGGTGGTGGAACCGGCTGGCCCGGCCCCGACGACGATCACATCGGCGGTGTGTTCGGTAAGGGGCTGGGGCTCGGTCACGGCGGGTTCTCCCCAAGGCTCGACGACGGCAACACCAGCGCCTGCGGCAGGCGGCGAGAAGGCCACGGGGAAACCGCGGCCGAAACAGCGTTCTGACGGGCACTGGACATGGGCAGTCTATTCAGCGTCACCGACCCCCCGGCTGAAGGGCTGCCCCCATGAACCGAGCTCTCCCCGACGTACGGCTGCGCGTCCCCACCGACGAGGACGCCTTCGCCTGGCACCGGGTGTTCGCCGACCCCGAGGTCATGGAGTTCCGCGGCGGCAAGGCCGCCGAGCTGTCCGTCTACGAGGAGCTCACCGCCCGCCAGCGCCGGCACGACGCCGAGTACGGCTTCTGCCTGTGGAGCGTGCTCGACGAGTCCGGGGAGGTCATCGGCTTCACGGGCGCTCAGCCGTGGCCGCGCGAGTGGGGCCCGAAGGGGGAGATCGAGATCGGCTGGCGGCTCGGGCGGGCGCACTGGGGCAAGGGGTATGTGACGGCGGCCGCCCGGATGACCCTGGAGCGCGTGCGGGTGGCGGGCGTGAGCGGCGTGGTGGCCATGGTCGACTCCCGCAACACGCGGTCCATCGCGGTCACACAGCGGCTGGGGATGCGCCTCGCGGAGACCTTCACCACGCCTGCGTCGCAGCGGCAGGGCCACTGCTACCGCCTCGATCTGTGACCGAGCGTGATCGACTGTCACAGAAAGACACCTGGCGCTTCCGGGTGGCACCCCGGCCGGTTACCCTTCCAATACCGCTGGGGGTGACATCTGTGCCTATACCACCCAAAACACCCGAAGTGCGCGTGCCGCGGCTGATCGGTCTGATGGCGATGGACGCGCGCGAGGCCGCCGAGCAGCAGGGCGTCCTGCTCGCCGCACCCGACCGGCCCGACTTCCACCGCACCGTCGTCGACTACGTCGTACGGCAGTACCCGCAGCCGGGCGCCGAGGTGCCGCGCGGTGCCGTAGTCACCGTCTGGTTCGACCTCGGTGAGGGCGAGGGGGGCGGCGGAGCGGGCGTACGCGAACCGCGCGTGCCGCCACCGCCGACGGGCGGAATGCAGCGCGAGCTGGACGAGCCGGGCGACCCGTACGCGGTCAGTCCTGCTTGAAGCCCCGGTGCAGGGCCACGATCCCGCCGGTGAGGTTCCGCCACGCCACCTTGGACCAGCCCGCCTTGCGCAGCCGCTCGGCGAGGGCCGGCTGGTCGGGCCAGGCCCGGATGGACTCGGCGAGGTAGACGTACGCGTCGGGGTTGGACGACACCGCGCGGGCCACCGGCGGCAGCGCGCGCATCAGGTACTCGGTGTAGACCGTGCGGAACGGCGCCCATGTGGGATGCGAGAACTCGCAGATCACGACCCGCCCGCCAGGCCTGGTCACCCGGTACAGCTCGCGCAGCCCCGCGTCCGTGTCCTGCACGTTGCGCAAGCCGAAGGAGATGGTGACGGCGTCGAAGGTGTCGTCCTTGAACGGCAGCTTCGTCGCGTCGCCCGCGGTGAAGGGCATCCAGGGGTGCCGCTTCTTGCCGACCTGGAGCATCCCGATCGAGAAGTCGCACGGTACGACGTACGCGCCGGTCCGCGTGAAGGGGAGCGACGAGGTCGCCGTGCCGGCCGCGAGGTCCAGGACCTTCTGCGCGGGCCGCGCGTCGACCGCCTTCGCGACCTCCTTGCGCCACAGCCGCGCCTGCCCGAGTGACAGCACGTCGTTCGTCAGGTCGTACCGTTCCGCCACGTCGTCGAACATCGAGGCGACTTCGTGCGGCTGCTTGTCCAGGGATGCGCGGGTCACGGGGCCATTGTGGCAGCAGGGGGTACGGCGTCGGGTCGGCAGCCTCGCCATCGGCGCCGGTGCACCAGGCCTCGCTATCGACGCCGGTGCACCAGACGTCCGGCGATGAGGTCGCCACGCACGTTCCGGCTCCGCGTTCGGCGAGCGCCGCATCGTCCGGGACGTCGAACACGGCGAACGTGGCGTCCATGCCGACGAGCGGCAGCGGCAGCACGATCGCCTCCTCCATGCTCCGTCCGGTCAGCGGATCGAAACACGGCGGGCCCGTGGGAGCCCCGAACCGCTGCTCGACCGTCAACCCCGCCCGGTACACGGCGGACACCACGGCGGGGCGCCACAGGTCACCCGCCACCGCGACGGTCCCGTGCGCCAGCATCCGCTGCACCCCGCGCCGTGCGCTGGCGCCCCAGCGGGCGTCGCTCAGGGCGAGCGCCGCGAGGGCCGCGCCACTGAGCGGCTCGGTACCCAGCTCATCGGCCTCACGCGGGTCCGGGTGGTAGGCCTGCTCCAGCAGTTCGGGCCCGTACGGATTCAGCAGCCCGGGGGCGAGCAGTCCGGGCCAGCGCCTGACCCGGGCCGTGGGGTGCGCGGCCACCAACTCCTCGTACGTCCCGAGGCCCGCGAGCTCCCGGCCGTCGACGAGCAGGGCGCCTTCCGGGACGGACGGCCGCGCATCACCGGTGACCACGAGGTCGGCTACCTGAAGCGTCAGCATGCGCGCCCTAGTGCCCCGGCAGGCAACGTTTGCCCGTCAAGGAGCGGCGTCCGGTGCGTGCTCTGGGGGTACCCCCTGCTCGAAGAGCTTGGGGGAGTGCCGGCCGGAAGCCCTCGTACTGGACGTACTTGGGCTTTCGGCCGGTGCGGCGAGTGGGGGTCCCCCCTGCTCGAAGAGCTTGGGGGTGGGGGTCCCCCCTGCTCGAGCGAAGCCGAGAGCTTGGGGGAGTGCCGGGCGTCGCGACGGGGCGAACGTTGCCTGTCGGGGCACTAGTTGGACGCCAGGAGCTTCAACTCCGGGTGGGCCGTTCCGCCCTCGATGGCCGTGGAGGAGATGTGGGACATCACGCGGTCGTCGACCGGGTCGTTGGCCGGGTCGTCGTGGACCACGAGGTGCTCGTACGTCGTCGACCGCTGGGCCGGGACGCGCCCCGCCTTCCGGATCAGGTCGATGATCTCCATGCGGTTGGAGCGGTGCTTGGCGCCGGCCGAGGAGACGACGTTCTCCTCGAGCATGATCGAGCCGAGGTCGTCGGCGCCGTAGTGCAGGGTCAGCTGGCCGACGTCCTTGCCGGTGGTCAGCCAGGAGCCCTGGATGTGCCGGACGTTGTCGAGGAAGAGGCGGGCGACCGCGATCATCCGCAGGTACTCGAAGACGGTCGCCTGGGTGCGGCCCTTCAGGTGGTTGTTCTCGGGCTGGTAGGTGTACGGGATGAACGCCCGGAACCCGCCCGTGCGGTCCTGCACGTCGCGGATCATCCGCAGGTGCTCGATGCGCTCGGCGTTGGTCTCGCCCGTGCCCATCAGCATGGTCGAGGTGGACTCCACACCCAGCCGGTGCGCGGTCTCCATGATCTCCAGCCAGCGCTCGCCGCTCTCCTTCAGCGGCGCGATCGCCTTGCGCGGCCGCTCGGGCAGCAGTTCGGCACCGGCACCGGCGAAGGAGTCGAGCCCGGCGGCGTGGATGCGGGAGACGGCCTCCTCCACGGACACGCCCGAGATACGGGCCATGTGCTCCACCTCGGACGCCCCCAGGCTGTGGATGACCAGCTGGGGGAACGCCTCCTTGATGGCGCGGAAGTGCCGCTCGTAGTACTCGACGCCGTAGTCGGGGTGGTGGCCGCCCTGGAACATGATCTGGGTGCCGCCGAGTTCGACGGTCTCGGCGCAGCGGCGCAGGATGTCGTCGAGGTCGCGCGTCCAGCCCTTCTCCGTGTCCTTGGGGGCCGCGTAGAAGGCGCAGAACTTGCACGCCGTCACACACACGTTCGTGTAGTTGATGTTGCGCTCGATGATGTACGTCGCGATGTGCTCGGTCCCGGCGTACTTGCGCCGGCGCACGGCGTCGGCGGCGGCGCCCAGCGCGTGCAGCGGCGCGTCGCGGTAGAGGACGAGGGCTTCCTCGGGGGTGATCCGCCCACCGTCGGCGGCACGGTCGAGCACGGCTGTGACATCAATGGACGTGAGGTCGGCCTTCTCGGTCACCGGGCTCCCTTTCGGCGGGGATGGACGGACACGTAAGGGTCGTGGGCGGACCGAACCAGCCTACGCCAGCGCTTTTACGGGCCCGACGTCAGGCCGCGTACGCGCCGATGAGCAGCCCGACGAACGTGCCCGCGATGAGGAACGGCCCGAACGGGATCGTCGTACGTCGTCCGGCGCGCCGGACGAGGACGAGCCCGAGCCCGTACAACCCCCCGAACAGGAACCCGGCGAAGGTCCCGAGCACCACGGTCCCCCAGCCGTACCAGCCGAGCACCGCACCGAGCCCGGGCGCCAGCTTGACGTCCCCGAAGCCGAGGCCGTGCGGGTTGAGGAGGAACAGCAGGAAGTAGGCGCCGCCCAGCACGAGCGCGCCGAGCAGCGCGGTGCGCCACCGTCCCGCGTGCTCGGGCGCCAGCGCGGCCAGCCCCAGCAGGGCGGGGGCCGCGCCGGCCAGCGGCAGGGTCAGGACGTCCGGCAGCCGCTGTACCCGGAAGTCCACGAGGGTCAGCAGGACGCCGACGGGGGCGAGGAGCAGCCACACGGCCAGCTCCGGGCGCGTGCCGGTGGCGAGTGCGAGCACCGCGCACACCAGTGCGGTGACCGCGCCCACGAGCACGGTCCCGGGGCCGTACGCCCTCCCGTCCGGACACCGCGCCCGTCCGACCCATCCGCCGACCGGATGCCCGTCCGGGCACCGGTCCCGCCACGGCTGCCCGGGCTCGACGGACAGCCGGTACGCGGCACGGGGCACCAGCGCGCCGGCCGCCGCACCCCACACCGCGGCACCGACGGCCGCCCAGAGGTCCAGATCCACCCGGACAGCGTAGGGACGGAGCGGACAACTCCCCTACCGTTCGAGCAGCTTCACCTTCACGTCCGCCGGGAAACCGGTCGTCGGGCCGACCCGGCGGGCGAACTCGGCGACAGCCTCCAGCTGCGGGCTCCCGAAGCTGAAGTCGAGCGTCGTGAAGTAGCGCTCCAGGACGTCCTCGTCGAAGGCCTCCCAGCGCGCGGCCTGCTCCGCGACCTTGCCGACCTCCTCCAGGGACAGGTTGCGGGAGGAGAGGAAGGCCTCGTGCACCGTGCGGGTGATGACGGGCTCCCGCTCCAGGTAGTCGCGCCGGGCCGCCCACACCGCGAAGACGAACGGCAGGCCCGTCCACTCCTTCCACAGCGTGCCCAGGTCGTGGACGTCGAGGCCGAAGCGCGGTCCGTCGATGAGGTTGGCGCGCAGGGCGGCGTCGCCGATCAGCACGGCCGCCTCGGCCTCCTGCATCATCAGGCTGAGGTCGGGCGGGCAGGTGTAGTAGTCCGGGGCCACCCCGTACCGCTCGGCGAGCAGCAGCTGGGCGAGGCGTACGGAGGTCCGCGAGGTGGAGCCGAGGGCGACCCGGGCGCCGTCCAGCCGGTCCAGCGGGACCTGGGAGACGATCACGCAGGACATCACCGGGCCGTCGCAGCCGACCGCGATGTCGGGGAAGGCGACCAGGTCGTCGGCGTTCCTGAGGAACTCCACCAGGGTGATCGGACCGATGTCGAGGTCGCCCCGCACGAGCCGCTCACTGAGCTTCTCGGGTGTGTCCTTGGTCAGCTCGAAGTCGAGGAGGGTGCCGGTTCTCGCGAGCCCCCAGTACAGGGGCAGGCAGTTGAGGAACTGGATGTGGCCGACGCGCGGCCGGGTGCGAGAATTGTCCACATCGCGAGACTAGCCCTCGCGCCGTGCGGCGCCGTCTCCGCCCCCCGCTGTCAAGGGTTCCCGCATCATTCAAACGTCCGGGTGACGTGATCTTGACCTCTATTGCTTTTGGCTCCCCGCGTGCTACGCTCGCAGCAAGTTGCAGTTTGGTTTCCTTGCAGTACAGAGCCTGCGGAGCATGTGACCGCGGGCTCTCGTCGTTTTCAGACATATGCAGTTGTGCAGCGGTTCCGTTTTCACACTTGCAGTTCTGGAGCAGGGCAACCCTTTGGGCCCAAGGAGGGCTTATGGCTACCGGAACCGTGAAGTGGTTCAACGCCGAGAAGGGCTTTGGCTTCATCGCCCAGGAAGGCGGCGGCCCGGACGTCTTCGTCCACTACTCCGCGATCAACGCGAACGGCTTCCGTTCCCTCGAGGAGAACCAGCAGGTCTCCTTCGACGTGACGCAGGGGCCGAAGGGCCCGCAGGCGGAGAACGTCACCGCGATCTGAGATCGCTGAGTCCCTGATCCAGAACTGAGAGCAGTACCCAAGGAGCCCCGCGCCATTCGGCGGCGGGGCTCCTGCCTTTCGGTGAATTCTTCGCGAATTCTTCCCTGTGCGCCGGTCTTCCCCACGAGAGCCGGGGCGCACTCAGACGTGCTGCATGACGAGCACGAAGGCGCTCCCGGGTGCCAGCGCCTCGTACGCATGGGCGACGTCACCGCGGAACGCCATGTAGTCCCCGGGGCCCAGCTCCACCTCCTCACCGCGCGGCCCGGCGAGAACCCGCCCCTCACTCACGATCAAGTGCTCCATGCTGCCCGGAATATGGGGTTCCGATACGCGCGCCGCCCCCGGTTCCAGCCGGACGTGGTAGAGGTCCCGGCGCGCGCCGGGCGGGCTCGCGGACAGCAGGGTCGCCGCGTAGCCGGCCTGCTCCGAGTGCACGGTCGGCCCCTGACCCGCGCGAATCACCTGAACGGCCGGGGCGGGCGGTTCGACCAGCGCGCTGAACGGCACGCCGAGGGCGACGCCGAGCGCCCAGAGGGTCTCCACGCTGGGATTGCCGCCCGCCGCCTCCAGCTGGGACAGCGTGGACTTGGCGATGCCGGCCCGCTTGGCCAGCTCGGAGAGGGAGAGCCCGGCCCGGGTGCGCTCTCGGCGCAGGGCGGCGGCGATCCAGTCCAGCGGGAGCCGGGGCGGTGGGGCGGCGGTGTCGTCGGTCATCGCGTTCGCTCCATCGGTACGTTCGTTCACCTTGACGAACAGAGAGGCTGTTGTCCATTGTAGGAAACATGCGTTCGCCGTTCCGAACACCCGATCTTCTCCCCTTACCGACGACCGTGGACCGTGCCCTGCTCCAGGACATCTCCCTCGTCTGCCTCGCCAGTGGAGTGGTCGGCGTGTCGTTCGGGGCGATCGCGGTCGCGGGCGGGCTGCCGGTGTGGGTGCCGGTGGTGATGTCGCTGGTGGTGTACGCGGGCTCCGCTCAGTTCAGCGCGGTGGGGATCCTGCTCGCCGGGGGCGGTCCCGTGGCCGCGGCGGCGACGGGTCTGCTGCTGAACACGCGTACGGCGGCGTTCAGCCTCGCGGTGGCGGACGTGCTGGGCGGCCGGGGGCGCGCGGCCCGGTTCCTGGGCGCTCACCTGGTGACCGACGAGACCGCGGCCTTCGCCCTGGCCCAGCGGGACCCGGCCCGGCGCCGCGCGGCGTTCTGGATCTCCGGGATCGGGATGTACACGGTCTGGAACGTGAGCGTGCTCGGCGGGGCCCTCGCCGGGGGCGCGCTCGGCGACACCGACACCTTCGGGCTGGACGCCGCCTTCCCCGCCGTGCTGGCGGCGCTGGTCCTCCCCTCCGTACGGGACGACGCGGGCGTACGGCGGGCGGCGCTGGCCGGTGGCGCGGTGGCCCTCGCGGTGACACCGTTCGTGCCGGCGGGGCTGCCGGTGCTGCTGGCACTGGCAGGGCTGCTCGCGCTGGGCCGACAGGGCTCCGGGAGGCAGGCATGACGGTGACGCTCGCCGCGATCGTGGCGCTGGCCGTGGGGACGTACGCCTTCCGGCTGGCGGGCCCGCTGCTGCACGGCCGTGTCGAACTCCCGGACCGGGTCCAGCGGTTGCTGTCGGCGGGCGCTGTGGTGCTGCTGGTCGCCCTGCTGACAACGGGCGCGCTCACCGAGTCGGGCGGCTTCGCCGGGTGGGCGCGCCCGGCCGGGGTCCTGGTGGCCGTGGGCCTGGCGTGGCGGCGGGCGCCGTTCGTGGTCGTCGTGCTGGGCGCTGCGGCCACGACGGCCCTGCTGCGGGCGGCCGGGGTGGCCTGACCGCCCGGCCGCGCCTCACCAGGTCACCGGCAGCTCCAGCGGAAAGCGGCGGATCGTCTCCGTGTCCCAGCGGATCTCCTCCGCCGGCACGGCGAGGCGCAGCGTCGGGAACCGCTCCACCAGCCGCCCGATGGCCACCTCCAGCTCCGCCATCGCCAGCGGTACGGCGATGCAGCGGTGGCCGCCCCAGCCGAACGTCATATGGGGCATGGGCGGCCGCTCCGGGTCGATGACGTCCGGGTCCGGGTAGCGCTTCGGGTCGCGGTTCGCCGTCAGGTACGACACGTGGACGAAGTCGCCCTTGCGGATCCGGACGCCGTCCATCTCGACGTCCTCCAGCGCCACGCGGGGGATGCCGACCCCCTTGCGGAACGGGATGTAGCGGAGCAGTTCGTTGATGACGTCGGTCAGGGACTCCGGCCGGCTCCTGAGGTGCTCCATCAGCTCGGGGCGCGTCAGCAGCAGGTAGCAGATGTCGCTGATCTGGCAGGTGGCGGTGTCCTGCCCGCTGAGCACCAGCGTCAGCGCCATGACCGCCAGTTCCTCGTCGTCGAGGGCGTCGTCGCCGTCCCTAGCCGCGGCCAGCGCGCTGATCAGGTCGTTCCCGGGGGTGCGCCGCCGCTGTTCGACCTGCTCCAGGAAGTAGGAGCGCAGCGCGGCCTTGGCGTTCGCGGCGGTCTCGCGGCTGTCCGGCCCGGTCTCGAGCAACTGGTGCGCGTACTCCTGCATCCGCGCCCAGTCCTCGCGGGGGATGCCGAGGACGTCGTAGATGGTCTGCTGCGGGAGCTGGTTGGACAGGTGCTGGACGAGGTCCGCGGGCGGCCCCTGCTCGGCCATCTCCTCCAGAAGGGTGTCGGCCAGCCGGACGATCTGCTGCCGCATCCGCTCCACGTGCCCCCGGGCGAAGCCCTGGGACGCCAGGCGGCGCAGGCGGCTGCTGTGCGGCGGGTCCATCACGTTGATGGACTCCCGGGAGACGATGGGCTCCGGGGTCAGCCGCGGATAGTCGTGCTCCATGATCGCCGCCCGGCTGAACCGCTGGTCGGTGGTCACCTGGCGTACGCCCTCGAAGTCGGTGATCAGCCAGGCGGCGCCGTCGCCGTACGGCAGCCGGATACGGGTGATGGAATCACCGCCCATCAGCTCCGCGAGCGCGGGATCGAACTCCAGACCCTCGCTGAAGTCGAACGGGCACATCATGGGTTCGCTGCTCTGGGTCATCGCGGGGTTCTCCCTCGTCCACGTGCTCTGCTTGGCCCCCGGCGGTACCGGAAGCGGGGGGATGACGTCTCTTCAACCGCCGGCCGGTGCCGCGTTGGTGGCGTCCACCGCGGGGCGCAGGCCCCGGGCCAGCGTGACGCCGTCCCCGACGGCCCAGAAGTGGGTGAAGAACAGGCGGGGTTCGTCCCTCAGCCCGTGGTTGTGCAGCTCGACCAGCTGGGTCTTGGCGCGCCTGAGGGCCGCGAGGACGTTCTGGACCTCCCCGGCGACCATCGCGACGTCGCCGCTGATCGCCACCCGGTCGCCGCCCAGCGGCTGCCAGTTGAACGCGGTGGTCGCCCCCAGGCCCGGCGGCAGCACCATGCCGCCCTCGGTGATCGTCTCGCGGCGGAGGAAGAGGCTCTTGTAGACCCCGTCGTCGTAGATGCCCTTGACGCCCAGCGCGGCATCGATGCCCGCGGTGTCCAGGGTGTGGCCCGACGGTGCGGGACGCTGCGGGGGCGGGGTGCCGGTACGGTCGAACGCCGCGCGCAGCCCGCGGGCCACCGTCACCGGGTCGTGGCCGTGCGCGTGGACGTGCACCCACCAGATGTCGGGCATCTGGGAGAGCAGGTGCTTGTGGAGCGCGGTCACCGCGATCCGGTGCTGCTGGAGGACATCGAGGAACGGCTGCAGTTCCTGCTCGGTGACCACCAGGTCGCCCATCGTCATCGTGCTGCCGTCGGCATAGCGGACGAAGGACACGTGGGAGCCCAGGGCGAGTTCCGGTTTGACGAGGACGCCCTGGGAGATCACCGACAGGTCCCGGCGCGGCAGGCCCGTGTGGTACATCACGTCGCGCTTCATGTCGCCGCCGCGGCCCAGCGCCTTGGCCACGTCCGCCCAGTCCGACAGGGCGGTGCGCACCGGTCTGACCGGCCCGTCACGGTGTCCGTGGTCCGCCGCGGCGGGCAGGGCACGGGCGGGGGCGGTGTGCGCGGCGGCCAGCACGGGCGCCAGCGCGGCGGCCGCGGCCAGCACGCGCCGCCGGGGTGCACCCGATCGGGCGCGGGTGTTCTGCTGTGGATCATCGGCCATCATGTGAGCCTCCTCGACGCCTCTCGACGCGATGGAAACACGGGGGCCCCCGGACCGCCGCCAGCACGGCCGCCGCCTGCGGCCAAGTGGGCTAGTGGTCGTTTGCGAACGGGTGAGATCCGTCGCCGGCGGGGGCGTGACACACGGACCCTACTGCGCGTAGGGGCCCTGCGCCGCGTACGGGCCCTACGGCGCGTACGGGCCCTACGGCGCGTACAGCTCCTCGACCTCCCGGGCGAAGTCCCGCATGATCGCCTCACGGCGCAGCTTCATCGACGGCGTCAGATGCCCGGCCTCCTCGGTGAAGTCCACGGGCAGGACCGCGAAGCGGCGGATCGACTCGGGGCGGGAGAGGAGTTTGTTGGCCTCGTCCACCGCTCGCTGCAGGACCGCGTCGAGCTCCTCGTCCCCCACCAGCAGCTCCGGCGGGACGGGGTGCTTGCCGTTCATCCGGCGCCAGTGGGTGACGCCGTCCGCATCGAGCGTGACGAGGGCGGAGACATAGGGGCGGCCGTCGCCGATGACGAGGCACTGCGAGATCAGGGGGTGGGAGCGAAGCCAGTTCTCCAGCGGGGCGGGCGCCACGTTCTTGCCGCCCGCGGTGATCAGGATCTCCTTCTTCCGGCCCGTGATCGTGAGGTAGCCCTCGTCGTCCAGGCGGCCGATGTCGCCCGTCGGGAACCAGCCGTCGAGGGTCGCCGGGATGACCCCGCCCGCGTGCGGGTCCCAGTAGCCGCGGAAGACCTGCCCGCCGGAGAGCAGCACCTCCCCGTCCGCCGCGATCCGCACCCGGGTGCCGGGCAGCGGCCGGCCCACCGTGCCCAGCCGGGGCTTGAGCGGGGGCGTGACGGTGGCCGCGCCGGTCGACTCCGTCAGGCCGTAGCCCTCGAAGATCTCGATGCCGGCGCCCGCGTAGAAGGCGGCGAGGCGGGTGCCCAGCGGGGAGCCGCCGCTGATCACATGGCGGAGCCGGCCGCCCAGGGCGCCGCGGATGCGGCGGTAGACGAGAGGGTCGTAGAAGGCGCGGGCCGCCTTCAGGGCCCGGCTCGGGCCGGGGCCGGTGCCGTGCTGCCGGGCCTCCAGCGCCTCGCCGTAGCGGCGGGCCACCGAGGCCGCGCGGTCGAACAGCGCTCCCCGGCCGCCGCGCTCGGCCGCCGCCCGGGCGTTGTTGAAGACCTTCTCCAGCATGTACGGGATGACCAGCAGGAAGGTCGGCCGGAAGCTCGCCAGGTCGGCCAGCAGGTCCTCCGCCTTCATGCTGGGCCCGTGCCCGAGCCGTACCCGTGCGCGGATGCAGGCGACCGCGACCATACGGCCGAAGACGTGCGACAGCGGCAGGAACAGCAGCGTCGACGGCTCCTCGCTCGTCCTGGCGTGGAAGACCGGGTGGAGGAGCTGGGTGGCGTTGTCCACCTCCGCCAGGAAGTTGCCGTGTGTCAGCGCGCACCCCTTGGGGCGGCCGGTCGTGCCCGAGGTGTAGACGAGGGTGGCGAGGGTGTCCGGGCCGAGCACGCCCCGGCGGACGGTCACCTCCTGGTCGGGGACCGCCGCGCCCAGCTCGGCCAGCCGCTCCACGTGCCCCTTCTCGATCACCCAGGCGTGGCGCAGGTCGGGCAGGCGGTGGCGTTCCGGGCCGATGGCCGCGGCCTGGCCGACCGTCTCCGTGATCAGGGCCGCCGCGCCGGAGTCCTGGAGGATCCAGCGGGTCTGGAACAGCGACGAGGTGGGGTAGACGGGGACCGTGACCAGGCCGGCCGCCCAGGCCGCGAAGTCGAGCAGCGTCCACTCGTAGGTCGTGCGCGCCATGACCGCGATCCGGTCGCCCGGCATCAGGCCCTCGGAGATCAGTCCCTTCGCCAGTGCCAGCACCTGGTCGGCGAACTGGGCCGCCGTCACATCCGTCCAGCCGCCGCCCGCGTCCCGGCGGCTCAGCACCCGGTGGCCGGGCGCCTCGCTCGCGTTCTCGAACGGCAGGTCGGCGAGCGAGCCGTGGGTCACCGGCGGCACCAGCGGCGGCACGTAGGCCTCCCGGACCTCCCCGTTCAGCCGCCGGGTCTCCGGCTCCACGAACACCGGGCGGCCGTCGTGATCGAGGGCGACGGGCGCGGCGGGCACGGGCGCGGACGAGTACGAGATGGGCATGGGCAGCTCCTGGGGCCTGCAGCTACACACTGCTGTGCTGCATAGGTACGCGCGGTGCGCACCGATATGTTCACCTGCGGCAGCGGCTCGCTGTTACCGTCGGTCAGGACCGCGATCGTACGGCGCCCGCGTGGGGAGGCTGTGCGGGTTCGGGGATGGTCCGGGGACGGGGCTGTGCAGGCCTTGCCGTACGGGTTTGAGGTGCCGTCAGGGGCGTTCCAGGATCGCCGTGACGCCCTGGCCGCCGGCCGCGCAGATCGAGATCAGGCCGCGCGAGGGGGTGTCCCGCTCGGCCAGGAGCCCCGCGATCGTCGCCACGATCCGGGCGCCCGTGGCGGCGAAGGGGTGGCCGGTGGCCAGGGAGGACCCGGCCACGTTCAGCCGGGCGCGGTCCACCGGGGCGAGACCCCGTTTCTCCCAGGCGGCGAGGGTCGCCAGCACCTGGGACGCGAACGCCTCGTGGATCTCGACGAGGTCGAAGTCCTCGATGCCGTGTCCGGCCTTCTCGAGCATGCGCGGCACCGCGTACGCCGGCGCCATCAGCAGGCCGTCCTCGCCGCCCGCGACATCCCCGCGGACGAAGTCGACGGCCGCGGTCTCGTACGCCGTGAGATACGCCAGCGGTTCGAGGCCCCGCCGCCGCGCCCACTCCTCACTCGCGAGCAGAACCACCGCGGCGCCGTCCGTGAGCGGGGTCGAATTGCCCGCCGTCATGGTCGGATCCGGGCCGTCCGCGCCGAACACCGGCTTGAGGCGGGCGAGTTTCGCCGGGGTGGAGTCCGGGCGGAGGTTCTGGTCGCGTTCCAGGCCCCGGAAGGGGACCACCACGTCGGCCAGGAAGCCGCGTTCGTACGCCGCCGCCAGCCGCTGGTGGCTGGTCGCCGCGAGTTCGTCCTGCGCCTCGCGGGTGATGCCCCAGGCGCGGGCCGTGACGGCGGCGTGCTCGCCCATGGACAGTCCGGTGCGGGGTTCGGCGTTGCGCGGGATGTCCGGGATCAGATGGGTGGGGCGGATCTTCGCCAGGGCCTTCAGCCGGGCGCCGGGCGACTTCGCGCGGCGGGCCTCGAGGAGGATGCGGCGCAGGCGGTCGTTGACGCCGAGCGGCGCGTCGCTGGCCGTGTCGGCGCCGCCCGCGATCGCGGACTCGGTCTGCCCGAGGGCGATCTTGTTGGCGGCGGCGATCACCGCCTGGAGGCCGGTGCCGCAGGCCTGCTGGATGTCGTACGCGGGGGTGCGGGGGTGAAGTCGGGAGCCCAGGACGGTCTCGCGGGCGAGGTTGAAGTCGCGGCTGTGCTTGAGGACCGCCCCGGCGACGAGTTCGCCGACCGCGCCGGGGTCGTCCAGGCCGTACCGCTCGACCAGGCCGTCGACCGCCGCGGTCAGCATCTGCTGGTTGGAGGCGGTGGCGTACGGGCCGTCGGAGCGGGCGAAGGGAATGCGGCTGCCGCCGACGACCGCGACCCGCCGGACCTTCCCGATCGTGAGGGGACTGCTCATCTCGACCTGCTCCTCACCGGTGACGTAGCCTTACCGCAGGTAACCTTACTCCGGAGTAAGCATTGGGGCGAGCAGGGAGCTGCCATGACGACCGACCGCTATCTGCGCTTCACCGGCACCACGCCCGGCCGCTTCCTGACCCGCCGCCTGGGGCTGCCGCAGCCGGCGCCCCTGCAGCGCTGGTCGCCCGGGCGGCCGGCCCTGTCCGGTCCGCTGCTCCATCTCACGGCCGGCAAGGCCGACCTGGACCTCGCTCCCGTTCTCGACCGTACGGGGCTCACACCCGGCCGGGACAACCCCGCCGCCGTCGTCCTCGACGCCACCGGCGTGCGGGAGGTCGAATCGCTCGCCGAGGTGCACGCGGCGCTCCACCCTGTGGTGCGGTCGGTAGCGAGCAGCGGCCGGGTCGTCGTCCTGGGCTCGCCCCTCGACCCCACCGACCACCACCAGGCCGCCGCCCAGCAGGCGCTGGAGGGGTTCGTGCGCTCGCTCGGCAAGGAGATCGGGCGCGGGCGGACCGTGAATCTCGTCCGGCTGACGGACGCCGCCGCCGAGTCGACCCTGCGCTTCCTCCTTTCCCCCAGGTCCGCCTACATCAGCGGCCAGTTGATCGAGGTGGGAACCTCCACAGAGGCCACCGCCGGCTGGGACCGCCCCCTCGCCGGCCGCACCGCTCTCGTCACCGGCGCCGCCCGCGGCATCGGCGAGGCGGTCGCGGAGACGCTGGCCAGGGACGGGGCCCGGGTCGTCGTACTCGACACACCGCAGGCCGCGCAGGAGGCCCGGTCGGTCGCCGAACGGCTCGGCGGCAGGGCCCTCGCGCTCGACATCGCCGACGCCGACGCGGGTGAGCGCATCGCCTCCGCACTCCCGGACGGCCTGGACGTGCTGATCCACAACGCGGGGATCACCCGCGACCTGCGCTTGGTCAACATGCCTGCGGCTCAGTGGAGTTCGGTCCTCGACGTCAATCTGGCGAGCGTGCTGCGGACGACGGACGCGCTGCTGAAGACCGGGACGATCGAGCGGGGTGGACGCATCGTCGCCACCGCGTCGATCGCGGGGCTCGCCGGAAACGCCGGACAGACGAACTACGGCGCCGCCAAGGCGGGCGTCGTCGGCCTGGTCCACTCCCTCGCGCCGCGTGCGCTCGCCGACCACGGAGTCACGGTGAACGCGGTCGCGCCCGGGTTCATCGAGACGAGGTGACGGCCGCGATCCCGCTGTTCATCCGTGAGGCGGGGCGCCGGATGAACTCCCTTGCGCAGGGCGGTGTTCCGGCAGACGTCGCCGAGACCACGGCCTGGCTCGCGCACCCGGCGTCGGGCGCGGTCAACGGGCAGGTCGTTCGCGTCTGCGGCCAGAGCCTGCTGGGGGCGTGATGTCCGTCGTCCTCGCCCGACCCCCCGCACTCGGGCCGCTCCTGGCCCGCGGCGCCCTGCTGTCCCCCTTCAAACGCCCCCGTCCGGACGCCGACTTCCCCCGCGACCGGCTCGTCCTGCCCGCCCTGCGCATCGACCTCGCGCGGCTCGCGGCGTACGAGCGCGTGTGCGGATTCGCGACCGGCGACGACGCACTGCCTCTGGCCTATCCGCACGTGCTGGGCTTCCCGCTGGCCATGCGACTGATGAGCGGCCTGGGCTTCCCGCTGCCGCTGCTCGGCCTCGTCCACACCTCGATCGAGATCACCCGGTACCGGGCGCCGGCGGTCACCGGGGAGTACGAACTCGCCGTGTACATCGGCGGACTGGCGCCGCACCGGCGCGGGACCGAGGCTTCGGTGGTCACCGAGGTGCGGGTCGGCGAGGACGTCCTATGGGAGTCGACGAGCACGTATCTGGCACGGCACCGCACGGCGGGGAGTCCCGCCGAACGAGCGGAACACATGCCCCTGCCCGCCGTCGCCGAGTGGCACCTGGCCGGAGACGTCGGCCGGCGCTACGGCGCCGTGTCCGGCGACCGCAACCCCATCCACATGCACCCGCTCACCGCCCGCCTGTTCGGCTTCCCGCGGCCCATCGCGCACGGCATGTGGACGGTGGCCCGCTGCCTCGCCGCGCACGGGGCGCCGGAGGCGGTGCGGGTGCGGGCCGAGTTCCGGGCTCCGGTGCTGCTGCCCGGGACGGTGACCTACGCGGCGGACGGGCATGGGCGGTTCGAGCTGCGGAGCGGGACGGGGGTGCCCCCGCTCGAGCGAAGCCGAGAGCGGGGGAGGGTGCACCTCGAGGGACGGGTGCTCCCGCTCACCACCTGAGGCGTCAGGCCACCCAGCCGACGAGGAAGCCGCTCAGCAGGGCGGCGGGACCGGCCGTCCAGATCGGCCACTCGCGTTCGGCCTTCCAGCTGTCGAGCGCTGCCACGGCGGACACCGCGATGAAGAGTCTGAAGAACGTGTCGGCCGGCGAGACGTTCCCCGAGGTGAGGATCTGGCTCGCCGCGAATCCCACGGCGGCCCACAGGAGGAGGCGGCTCGTCGGGCGCGTCCCCGCCGCGAGGAGCAGGGCCACGACGAACACCGCCTGCAGTATTTGGATGATCAGCATCGGTACCTCTCATGTGTGACGCGGGTGGCGGGACGGGAAAGCCCCGTTCCGCCACCCGCTCAGTGTTCGTCCGGCTTACTTACAGCCGTTCTTCTTGCCCCAGTAGGTGTAGGGAATGAAGCCCGGGTACGCCCAGGGCCAGTGCAGTTCGAGGCAGTGGTGGACCTTGATGGCCCACTTCGCCCTGCGTTCGATCACGGCGATGTCGATCAGTAGCCAGTCGGCGACGGCGTTGGTGCCGGCTCCGAGGAACGCGGCGATGGTGGCCGCCTTCTGTGCCCACCAGGCGTAGTTCTCGGCGTGCTTCGTCTCGCTCTTGTTGAGCCGGATGCGCACGCCCCACCAGTGTGCCGAGAACTTCAGCTGCCCGGTCAGGTCGAGGTCGTTCACCGGATCACCCGGGTAGGTGTAGGCGTCGGAGTTGCCGCCGTAGACCGGGTCCGTGGTGAGGAAGCGGCCGGTGGCCGGGGAGTAGAGGCGGACGCCCATCATGACCACGCTGCTGAGCGTGTTGGACGAGCGCTGGTACCCGCCGAGCCATCCGTAGGTACCGCCGACGGTGGTGTCCAGCGCGTTGCCGTACTCGTCGTAGTACTGGACCGTGCTGGACTTGGTGGTGTCCAGGGGCTGCTGGACCGTGACGTCACCGTGTATGTCGGAGAGCTGCAGGACTACGTCCCCGCTCGCCGACGTGATGGCGCCCAGGTCGCCCATGAGGTCCCGGACGTCGCGGCTGATGCCGCTGCCGGTCGCGTTCCACGTGGGGCTGTCACAGCCGCAGCCGTAGTGGTTGGTGACCTTCGTGCTGTCGGTCCAGGTGCCGTCCGTGCCCTGGGTCAAGGTGGTCTGAAGGCCCGGCCGGTAGGCGGCGTCGAGGCTCCAGGTGTTGCGGGTGGAGCCGACGGTCTCCGAGGCGACCAGGTCGTTGGTGTAGTACGACAGGGCCGTGCTGCCGCTGGTGGTGGTGCGGCCGAAGGCGTCGTACGCGTAGCCGCTGTTCACCAGGCGGTCGGCCGAGTCGTAGGCGTACGACGTGGTGACCGTGGTGGCGTCGTCGGTGCTGCTGTCGCAGTCGTCCGACGTCGTCTTCAGCGAGCTGCGGTTGCTGTTGCCGTCGAAGCCGTAGGCACGGGTGGTGCATCCGGTGCCGCTGCTGTCGGTGGCCTGGGTGAGGCGTCCGGCACTGTCGTAGGCGTAGGCGGAGTCGATGCTCGGGCCGTCGGTCTGGGTGTGACCGAGCTGCTGCCCGATGGCCGAGTACTCGGCCGTGTCGGCGGCGACGCTGGTGCCGTCGGAGGTGGTGTACTCCCGGCCCGTCTGGTTGCCGGCCGTGTCGGTGGTGATGGCCAGGTTGTAACCACCGGGCAGGCTCTCGGAATTGAGGATGCCGTCGGCGTCGTACGTGCCCGTGAAGGTGCCGGCGACCGAGTCGGTCAGGCTCTTCACGTTGCCCGCCGTGTCGTAGGCGTACGTCACGGTGGAGGGCGCCGAGTCGGCGGTCTTCACGGTCCGGTCGAGGACGTCGTAGGCCCTGGTGGTGGTGTTGCCCGCGCCGTCGTTGTAGGTCAGGAGCCGGCCGAGCTGGTCGTAGGTGTAGGCGACGGTCTGGCTGCCCGAGGACTGGGTGGCGATCTGCCCGTTGTTCTGGTCGTAGGTGAGGGTGGTGGCGGGGATCGCCGTTCCGATGCCGCCGGTGATGGCGCTCTTGACGGTGCGGCCCGCACTGTCCGTGGTGACAGTGGTGGTGCGGGTCACGCCGTTCGCGGTCTCGGCCTTGGTGGCCGTCTGGCCCCAGCGGCCGTAGGTGTAGGTGGTGGCGACCGCGTCGGTCGGGTTGCTGCCGCCGTTGGTGATGGCGGCCGCGGGCGCGGTCGTGCAGAGCAGTCCGGCCCATTCGGGACGGGCGCCGCAGGTGCCCGAGCCGTCGGCGGTGTAGTAGGTGTACGTCAGGGTGTCCGCGTCGGAGCCGGAGGAGCCTGCGGTGCGGGTCGTGGCGACCCGGCCGGAGGTGTCGTACGACGTCACCGTGTCGGTGGTGGTACCGCCCTGCTGGGACTTCTGTCGGCCGGTCGACCAGTCGTAGGTGTTGGTGACGGTGAGGGTGTCGCCGTCCGTTGCGTAGCCGGCGACCGTGGCTCCGGTCACCGTGCTGGTGACCAGGTCGGAGACCGCAGCGTCGCTGGGCCGGTTCTCGTCGTAGGTGTACGCGGTGTGCGAGCGGGCCGGTACGAGGGTGCCTGCGGCCAGGGTGCCGCTGGTTCCCTTGAGTTCGCCGGACAGGGTGATCTGGTGCAGCGGACCGTACTCGTCCAGGAGCCGCTTGCCGTCGGTGGAGTACTCCGAGACGGTGGCGAGCTGCCGTGCGCGGTCCGCGGTGGACAGGTCGGTCAGGCCGAGTTCGGCCAGCTCGTCGGCGTCCCCGCCCAGCGCCAGCGCGCGGTTGGCGGCCGTGAGGCTGCTGACCTCGTGGCCGAACTCGTCGTGGTCGGTGGCGGTGATGGAGCCGCCGGGTGTGGCGGAGTTGGTCTCCTCGCCGTCGGCGTTGATATAGGTGATGGTGGCGCGGCCGTAGGCGGACGACGCGAGGTCGCTGCCGGTGCTGGAGGACGGGACGCTGTCCGCCGGGAAGACGGCGGTGGCGTCGGTCGGTGCCTCCTCCTGGGCCCAGGTGGCGACCGTGTTCGCGTCCATCTGGTTCGGCGCGGAGCTGCCCGACAGCGGCACGTCGTAGACGACCGTGGTGGTCGCCGTACCCGACGTGGTGCTCGCGCTGCCCTCGGCCAGGGCCGGGCGGGAGGCGCTGAGCAGCATGCCGGAGCCCGCGGTCAGGGCCGAGCCGGCCTTGCCGTAGGTGAAGGTCCACGGCAGCTCACCGGGCTTGGTGAGGGTGGCGACGTGGCCGTCGGAGTCGTAGGTGTACTGCGTCTTCAGCGCGGGGCTGATGCGCGGGTCCCAGACCTGACGGAGCTTGCCGGAGGAGTCGTACGCGTAGTCGGTGACGGTCTCGGCGGTGGCGGCCGAGGCACCCGGGTCGGTGGCCCACAGCTTGATCGCCTTGACCTGGCCCGCGTAGTCGCCGAACGACGAGCCGGTGGCCGTGGTGGTGTCGGCATAGACGAACTCCAGGACCCGGCAGCCCTTGGTGGACGGGGCGGTCTGGCAGGTGGTCGCGGTGACCCCGGTCGTCGGGGAGATCACGTACTTCGGGCGGGCCAGGGTCTGGCTGCCGGAGGTGACGGTCTCCGAGACGGTGGTGACGGTCGAGTCGCTCACCGGGGTGGCGGAGGAGGACAGCGTCCAGGTCGGCGTGGCGGCCGCCGGCTTCGCGAACACGGTGGTGTTGGCGTCGGTGTCGGTGAGCGTGAACTTCGTGCCGGACAGCGTGCCCGCCAGGGTCAGGCCCTCGGCGCCGGTCTCCGGCTGCCAGCCGCCCGAGCTGGTCGCGGTGAAGGCGACCGAGCTGCCGTCCGCCCTGAGCAGTTCCACCGAGGTGGCGGAGGTCTTGCGGATCTGCGTGAACTCGCTGTCGGCGGCGTCGACGGCGGAGGTCCAGCCGGGGCCGAAGATCTGCGCCTGGCCCTCGCTGTCGTTGGCGTTGGCACGCGAGGAGTAGGTGCGCTCCACGTCGGCCATGAAGGCCGAGGCGTCGGTGGCCGACAGGGTGTAGTCGCCCGTGAGTTCGTTCACCGTGCCGGGGCCGGCCTCGGCGGTCGGGGCGGTGCCGGCGTCGCGGTCGAGGGTGACGTCGACGGTCTGCGAGTGCCCGGTGCTGATGCCGTCGGTGAACTCGGCCCGCAGCTGGATCACACCGTCCTCGGCCAGCGAGTTGACGGTGTTCCACACCAGCTTGGTCGCGCTGCCGTCGGTGACGGGGACCGGCCAGGAGGACACGGCGTTGCCGGAAGCGGTGACGTCACCCACGGGTACGGTGTGCCAGCCGTCGGTCTCGCCGCGCCGGTACTGCCAGGTGACCCCGGTGTAGAAGGTCATGCCCTTCGCCGACAGGGTCAGCCGGCGGGCGGTGGTGTCGCCGTCCTGCGGGGCGAGGATCGCCGCGCCGTCCGCACCCACGCCGAACGAGTACTTGGTGGTGGCGGTGGAGAGGTTGCCGCCGGAGTCGATCGTGCGGGCGTAGAGCGTGTGCCAGCCGTTGGCGGGGTCGATGGAGACGGTGAGCGCGTCACCGCCGTTGCCGTCGGTGGTGTCCAGCTTCTTGTTCGGCAGGGTGCTGTCGTCCAGACCCCAGTAGTAGCCGGCGCCGTCCGACGAGGAGGTGTCGAGCGTGCAGGAGACGGCGGAGTCCGCCTTGGCCGTCCAGCCGTTCTCGACGTACGTGGCGCAGGAGACGGTCGGAGCGGCGGGCGCGGCCGTGTTCAGCACGAACGTCGTGTAGCCCGACCAGGAGCCGTAGTCGGTGCCGTCGTAGGCTCGGACCCGGTAGCGCAGGTGCGCGCCCGCCGGGAGGGCCGAGGCGGACGGGATCGTCAGCTTGGCCGTCGAGCCGGAGGCCACCGACGAGGACGTGCCGGTGTACGAGTAGGTGGTGTCCGCGTACGCCGGATCCGCCGTGACCTCGAACTGGGCCTTGGTGGTGGACCCGTCCGGGTCGGTCACCTTCGCCGACAGGCTCGGGGTGAGCGAGGTGACGTACCGGTTGCCGTTGTAGGCGTTGACCTGCGAGGGGGAGATCGCCAGCGAACTGGGCACGGACGGGTAGGAGTTGTAGGTCACCACCATCTTCGGCGCGTACCCGGCGGTGGTGTAGTTCGCCGAGCGGAAGCGCCGCCAGGTGGTGGAGTCGGTCTCGTCCGCACTGCGGATCTGCAGGCCGTAGTTGGCGGAGCCGTCTGCCCACGCCTGCACGATGCTCTGCAGATTCCAGTTCGACCAGTTCGCCGGGCAGGACGAGGAGTAGCCCCAGTGGCCGGTGTTGTTCGCCGCGCCGGTCGTGGTGGTCGACGGCTGCGAGCCCCAGGTGATCGACGTCGACGACCAGGTGGAGGTGATCCGGCGGGCCTGGGTGGCGGCGCCGGAGGTGGAGCAGGTCGCCGAGTAGTAGTTGTACAGCGACATCAGCGCCGACGTGATGTGCTTGCCCTTGAACGCCGAAGTGTCGAACTTCAGATACGAACGGGCCGTGTCCGTGCCGGAGTCGTACGTACCCGACTTCAGCTCCTGCGAGGAGATCTGCGAGTCGGTGTAGTCCGGGTTCTGCAGCCAGGTGTCGGTGGTGACGGCGAGCGTGGTGGTCGGGTCGACCGTCACCGGGTAGGTCGCGGTGGCCAGGAAGTGCTTGTCCGGGGTGAGCACCAGCGTCTGCGAGCCGTCGGGCGCGGTCTCCACCCTGGTCGCGACCCGCTCCTGGTGGGCGGACTCGCCGGACGCCGCGTCCTTGCTGGAGTCCCACATCATCGGCGCCGGCGCCTCGGCGACCAGCTTGCCGCTCGTGTCCTTGAGCAGCAGGTGGCCGGAGCGGGCCTGGGACAGCTTCAGTCCGTCCAGGTCCAGCGGGATGCGGTACTGAGCGGGACCCTCCGGCTGCTGAGTGAGCGTCAGGTTCTCCGAGAAGCCCTGCGCCAGCGCGGTGACCGACAGAGTCCGGCCGCTGCCCAGATCGTAGGAGGCGGTGCTGTTCTTCACCTTCGGCGCGGGCAGCCTGTCCTCCCAGCCCAGCCCGAAGGACTCCTTGCCCTTGGTCACCGACGCCAGCTGCTTGTCCCCGCCGTCGGACACCGCGATGGCCGCCGCCGCGGCGTCCGGCGTGAGATCGGCGCCGGTGTCGGACAGCGAGGTGTCGATGTCCCTCCACTGCCCGTCCTGCTTCACCCGGACGGGTCCGGCGTACGCCTCCGTCTGTAGTTCCCCGCTGGGCAGCGCGTACGTCGTCGTGTCCGTGGTGCGCGCCGACAGCACCTCGATCTTCCGCTTCTGCGTCCGGGCCGTCAGCATGGCCGACGCCACCGAGTCCGCCGACGAGGCGGCCGGCTTGGGCTTCGACGCCGTGACCGCCTCCCTCGGACCGGAATCGGTCGCGAAGGCCGCCCCCGTGCCCAGTGACACCAGCGCCGTCTCCGCCGCCAGCACCGCGGCCACCGCGAGGGCGGTCCGTCTGAGGCGGCTCACTCTGCGCGGCGACCCCACCCGCCACAGGCTGTGTCTCTTCAACACCCCTCCAACAACCTGTCAGGGATGCGGACGCACCCCCGAGTGGGGAGTGAGGTAAAGGGAGTCAGTTGTCATCCAGGTGAACGAGGCCCCGCTGACCAGGGCGAATCCGCCCTCAGGTTTCGCTCAAGTCCCTTGTTCACAAAGGACTTGACCTGTTCATGACCCGCCGAACTGTGAGTCGCTCAGGCAATCGCCGTAGGCAATCCGGACAAGCGGTAACCGATCAGGCACCGATTTCTTACGCGGCCCCCGCGGAAAACACACGAAAACCGAGTCGATCCTTTACGAAACCGTGATCGGTGGTGTCCAGGGCCGCCCTTCCATCAGGTTGCCCAGCCCCGCCCAGGCGAAGTTCATCAGGGTCGCCGCGGCCTGCCGGGCGGAGACACCGGGAGTGACGTTGGCCCAGGCCGCGAGCGACTCGGCGGCCCCGACCAGGGCCTCGGCGAGCCCGGCGACCTCGTTCTCGGGCAGGTCACGGTCGCGGTGGTCCCCCAAGCTCTCACCTCCGTTCGAGCAGGGGGTACCCCCATCACGTGCCGCGACGGCGATGAGCTGGGTGACGAACGCGACGATCTCCTCGCGCATCGCGGTCACCTCGGCGGCGAAGGGCTCACCGTGCGTACGGGCCTGGAGGTGCAGGATGGCCCAGCCGTCCGGGTTCCGCGCGGTATGCGTGAAAAAGGCCTGGAGCCCTTCCCGGAGCTGGCGGTCGGCGCCGGTCCCGGGCCGGACTCCGGAGCGGACCGCCTCGATGAGGGTGGCGGCCTCGCGGCGGATGCAGGCGCTGAAGAGAGATTCCTTGGAGTTCAGGTACAGGTACACCAACGGCTTGGACACACCGGCGAGTTCGGCGATCTCGTCCATCGAGGCGGCCATGTAGCCGCGCTGCCCGAAGGTCTTCACGGCGGCGTCGAGCATCTGCTGCTCCCGCACGGCCCGCGGCATCCGCTTGGTCTTCACGGAACCCATGCGGGCAAGACTACGGTCAGCCCGCGGTGCCACGGCCTTTCAGGAAGTCTGCCCCTGCGCCCGTGCCGTGTCGTCGGCCACGTCCTCCTGGCTGCGGTTCGCCTCGAGGTTCTCCTTCATGCGGTCCACCCGCTGCACGATCTGCATCGACGCCCGGTCCCGCTCCTTGCGCAGCACCACGAAGCTGATCGGCGCCGAGATCACCAGGGCCAGCAGGATGATCCACAGGCCGTTGGAGTCGCCGAGGCCGCGCGGGGCGATACCCGAGTAGACGAGGCCCCAGACGACCACGAGGCAGCCCACGAGGATACCGAGGCGCATCAGCGTGTATCGGAGCATCTCAATCCACTCTTCCGTTCCGATCCGTTCCGAACGTTCCCAAAGGGCACCGTCCAGTGAAGCACGCCGGGGACCCGATCTTGCAGCGGGGTGCGCGCGACCCTGCTCACCCCAGCGGCAGCAGCATGGTGATGTCGTCGCGATCGTCCCCGGGGGCCACCCGGATCGCCCCGGGGACCCGGCCGACCTCCTTGTAGCCGCAGGAGCCGTAGAACCGCTCCAGGCCGAGGCCGCCGCGGCAGGTGAGCCGTATGGCCTCTATGCCCTCGAGGTCGCGGGCCGCGTCCGCGGCGGCGGCCAGCAGGTCACGCCCGTAGCCCCTGCCCTGGTGCCGCGGGTGGACCATGACCGTGTAGAGCCAGATCCAGTGGGTCATCAGGCGGTGCGTGTTGAAGGTGAGGAACGCGGTCGCGGCCACCCGCCCGTCCTCGTCCTGCCCGACGAGCAGCCGGCTGCGCCCCTCGCTCATGGCCATCAGGTGCTTCAGCAGCTCGGGGCGTATCGCGTCCGGGGTGACCGGCGCCACGAACCCCACGGCTCCCCCCGCGTTGGTCACATCGACCCAGAGGTCGAGGATCCCGTCGCGGAGGGCGGGGGTCATGGCGGGGTCGAGCGTGAAATCGAGAGCCACCGGCCGGGTCACACCCTCATCGGCTGCGGCTGCTCCCGGCGCGCCGGGTCCGGGCCCTCGTACTCCCGGATGATCTCGTACCGGGTGTTCCGCTCCACCGGCCGGAACCCGGCGTCGCGGATCAGCTCCAGCAGGTCCTCACGGGTCAGCTTGTTCGGCGTGCCGAAGCTGTCCGCGTCGTGCGTGATCTTGTACTCGACGACCGAGCCGTCCATGTCGTCCGCACCGTGCTGGAGGGCCAGTTGCGCGGTCTGGACGCCGTGCATCACCCAGAAGACCTTGACGTGCGGGACGTTGTCGAAGAGCAGGCGCGAGACGGCGAACGTCTTCAGGGCCTCCGCGCCCGTCGCCATCTGCGTGTGGGCCTGGAGACGGTTGCGGACCTTGCCGTCCTTCATGTCCACGAAGTCGTGCTGGTAGCGCAGCGGGATGAAGACCTGGAAGCCACCGGTCTCGTCCTGGAGCTCACGCAGGCGCAGCACGTGGTCCACGCGGTGGCGCGGCTCCTCGATGTGCCCGTACAGCATGGTGCACGGGGTCTTCAGACCCTTCTCGTGCGCCAGGCGGTGGATGCGCGACCAATCCTCCCAGTGGGTCCGGTGGTCGACGATGTGCTGCCGGACCTCCCAGTCGAAGATCTCCGCGCCGCCACCGGTCAGCGACTCCAGACCGGCGTCGATCAGCTCGTCCAGGATCTCGGAGGCCGAAAGACCGGAGATCGTCTCGAAGTGGTGGATCTCCGTCGCCGTGAACGCCTTCAGCGACACGTTCGGCAGCGCCTTCTTCAGCTCGCGCAGCGACCGCGGGTAGTAGCGCCACGGCAGGTTCGGGTGCAGGCCGTTGACGATGTGCAGCTCGGTGAGGTTCTCCGACTCCATCGCCTTGGCGAGGTTCACCGCCTCCTCGATGCGCATCGTGTACGCGTCCTTCTCACCCGGCTTGCGCTGGAAGGAGCAGTAGGCGCACGACGCGGTGCACACGTTCGTCATGTTGAGGTGACGGTTGACGTTGAAGTGCACGACGTCGCCGTTCTTACGCGTCCGCACCTCGTGCGCGAGGCCGCCCAGCCAGGCCAGGTCGTCCGACTCGTACAGCGCGATGCCGTCCTCACGGGTCAGCCGCTCACCGGAGCGGACCTTGTCCTCCAGCTCGCGCTTGAGCCCGACGTCCATGCGGATACCTCTTTCTGAGACAGACTCCGTCAACCGTAGCCCTACGCCTGTTCCGGCAGGTCCCCGACCCTGTTCTCCCACTTCGTCGACAGAACGATCGTGGTACGGGTCCGGGAGACGCCCTTGGTGCCCGACAGCCGGCGGATGATCTTCTCCAGGCCGTCCACGTCCGTCGCCCGCACCTTGAGCATGAAGGAGTCGTCGCCGGCGATGAACCAGCAGTCCTCGATCTCGGGCAGGTCCTTCAGCCGGCGCGCCACGTCCTCGTGGTCGGCGGCGTCGGAGAGCGAGATGCCGATGAGGGCGGTCACTCCGAGGCCGAGCGAGGCAGCGTCCACCGTGGCGCGGTAACCCGTGATGACGCCCGCCGCCTCCAGACGGTTGATGCGGTCGGTGACACTCGGTCCCGACAGGCCGACGAGGCGCCCCAACTCCGCGTAGGAGGCCCGGCCGTTCTCCCTCAGGGCCTGAATGAGCTGCCTGTCCACCGCGTCCATGCGATCGAAGCCTTCCGGTGAAGAGATCCGATGAGAGATCTGCAGAGTTCCTGAAGTGATGAGTGGTGCTGTGCTGCTACTGCCCGGTGCTCCTGGGTGCCGACGGTCACCGGACGGGCCGGGAACCGCCGAGTTCGCCCTCCCAGCGGCGGTACAGCCGGTGCGGCACCCCTGCCGCGTCCAGCACCCGCCCCGCGACGAAGTCCACGAGGTCCTGGATGTGCGTGGCCCCCGCGTAGAACGCCGGCGACGCGGGCAGCACGACCGCGCCCGCCTCGTCCAGCGCCACCAGCTGCTTGAGGGTCTGCCCGGCGAGCGGGGTCTCCCGTACCGCGACGACCAGGCGCCGCCCCTCCTTGAGCGTGACGCTCGCGGCCCGCTGCAACAGGTCCTTCGACAGCCCGAGCGCGACCCCGGCCACACACGCCGTGGACGCGGGCACGATCAGCATGCCCTTCACCGGGTACGACCCGGAGGACGGCCCGGCGGCCAGGTCCCCGGCGCCCCAGTGCCGCACGCGGTCTCCGTCGACGTCGACCACGAACGTCCCGGGCTTTCCGTCGGCGCCCCGTCCCAGCCACTCACGCAGGTCCTCCCGCCAGTGGGCGTCCCGGAAGGCGATCCCGGTCTCGTCGAGCAGGGTGAGCCGCGAGGCACGGGAGACGACGAGATCGACGCTCTCGCCCGCGGCGAGGAGTCCGCGCAGCACGGCGGCGGCATACGGGGTGCCGGAGGCGCCGGACACCCCTACGATCCAAGGCGTACGCGGCGTCTCTCCTGGCTTGACTGGGTTCACGACACCGAGCCTATCCGGCGCCGCGGGGCAGGAACGGGCCAAGGGGCCCGTTACCGGAGCCCCCGCCGCCTCCTCGCCCGGTACCGGAACCCGCTCATGCGAACGGCCCCTCCGCCCGCGAGCGGAGGGGCCGTCCCGGGAGGGCCGGTCAGTGGCCGGGCGTGCACCGGTACAGCGTCTGGGCCGAGGCCGCTCCACCGGACGTGCCCGGGGCGGCGGAGTCCGTGCCGCCGTACGCCGAGGCCGGGACGGGGGTGCAGGCGGAGCGGACCCAGTCGGTGATCCGCGCCGTGGCCGTCGTCCCACCACCACCGCCGCCGGACAGGGCGCCCGTGCCGCGGCCACCGCCCAGCAGCACGTACCGCACCCTGCCGGTGTCGACCAGCTCCCGGAACTGCGCCTCGGTCGGGAACGGCACCCTGCCGCTGAAGCCGCCGAGCGGCAGGACGTGGGCACCGGTGGCGAGGATGTACGGGGACGCGCCGTTCCAGCTGGTGGTGGCGAACACGTAGGCGGCCGAGCCCTGGTGGGCGGTGGCGTAGTCGAGCACCTTCCGCTGGGCCGCGGTGAGTCCGCCCTCCACGCCGAAGCCGCCGAAGCCGCCCACGCCACCGAATCCGCCGCCACCGAATCCGCCCATGCCGCCGCGGGTCGCCTTCGTGCCGCGCGTCGCGCCGCCGCCCCAGGCCGGTCGGCCCGTCCGGCCGGCCGCCGAGATCACCGAGCCGCGGCCGCGGTTCGTGGCGGAGGGACCGACCGCGCCCATGCCGGAACTGCTGTAGGAGGGGCTGAACACCTGCACCGCCCACGCGCTCGGCGCGAGCAGCACCGCCGTGAGGGAGGCCGCCAGCCCGGCGAGGGCGAGCCGGCCGCCGGACGGCGTACGACCCGGACGGGCCCACACCAGCAGGACGACGGCGCCGAGCCCGAGCACGCCCACCGCGGGCGCCAGCCACGGCAGGAACGACGGGAACTGGCCGGCGAGGTACGCACTCCACGCCGCCGTCGCCGCCACCGCGCCCGGCAGCGCCCATGCGCGACGGCCGCCGGCCCGGTGGGCGCGCCACATCAGCGCGACGCCGCCCCCGGTGAGCGCGGCGAGCGGTACGGCGATCACGCCCATGTAGTACGTGTGGCCGGCGACGCTGCCCGCGCTGAACACCAGGAAGTACGTGGTCAGCCACGTGCCCCAGAGGAGGAACCCGGAACGGGTCCGGTCGGTGCGTGGCCTGCCCCGGCACCACAAGAGACCGCAGACGACGGCGACGGCGGCGATCGGGTACAGCCAGCCGGTCTGTGAGGCGAGTGACGTACCGAACATCTTCGACCAGCCGTTCTCGTCACCGCCCCGGCCGCCGGTCCGGTGCACGGCGTTCGTCCCGGCTCCCAGGGCGTCCCGCGTCCCGGTACGGCGGTACTGGGTGCCCCCGCCGACTGAGGTGCCGCCCGTCCGGCCTGCCCCCTGCCCCAGGCCGGTTCCCTGCCCCAGGCCTGCTCCCTGCCCCAGGCCGGTTCCCTGCCCCAGGCCTGCTCCCTGCCCCAGGCCGGTTCCCTGCCCCAGGCCTGCTCCCTGCCACGGGCCGCCCCGACCGCCTCCGCCGCCCTGCGTGGCGCTCACGCTGCCCGTGGAGGCCGCGCTGATGCCGAGGGAGGAGAAGCGGTTCAGGAAGTTGTAGCCGACCACCATGCTGAACGCGGAGTTGTTGGTGGTGCCATCCACGTAGGGCCGGTCCTTGGCGGGGGTGAGGGTGACGGCGAGCATCCAGGACGCCGACACGGCGGTCATCACCACCGCGGACACGCCGAGGTGCGCCAGCCGCCTCCGCAGCGTGATCGGCGCCGAGAGGAGGTAGACCAGCGTCAGCGCGGGCAGCACCGCCCACGCCTCCAGCATCTTGGCCTGGAAGCCGAGCCCGACCCACACACCGGCGAGCACCAGCGGGCCCAGCCGGCCGTCCCGGGCGGCACGCTGGGTGGCCTCGGCCGCCAGCAGCAGACACAACGTGAAGGCGGGGTCCTCGACGGCGGTGCGGAAGAGCCCCACGGCCACCGGGGTCAGCAGGAACGCCGTGCAGGCGATCAGCGCCGCGTTCACGCCCGCCCAGCGGCGTACCAGCCGGTGCAGGACCAGCAGGCTCGCCACCCCCTCGAGGACCTGGGGAAGGATCAGCGCCCACGGATGGAATCCGAAGATGCGGGCGGAAAGCGCCTGCGGCCACAGGAATCCCGGCAATTTGTCGAGGGTGATGGAATTCCCGGGGTCGAAAGAGCCGTAGAAGAAAGCCTTCCAACTCTCCGTCATGCTGCGGACGGCGTTCGCATAGAAGGTGTGGTACTGGCTGTGGTCGATGCCCCATGCGTAGAGCACGGCGGCGAGCACGATGATGACCAGCAGCGCCGGGCGCGCGTATGCCGGCTGATCCGCCGGCGAACGCCACGGCGCGCGGCGAACGGCACCGGTGGGCGGGGTGAGGACTGTCGTAGCCATGCACAGCAGTCTTGGGGCACAGGGCGCGCCCGCCCCACCGAAGAGGCCCGTTTCAAGAAGATTCTCGCCAGAATCAGGACGATTCTTTGACCCGACCGGACGGCATTTCAATCCGCGAAGTGCCGCCCATTACCAGCCCTGTACGTACTCCGCCCACATGAATAACACAGTGGACGCACAGCTTTTGAGCTCCACAGCTTTCAGAGCGTCAGCCCGCGCGTCAGCAGATCCAGCAGCGCGCACATGAACAGGGCGATGCCGATGAACCCGTTGACGCTGAAGAAGGCCCGGTTCAGGCGGGTCAGGTCGTGCGGGCGGACGATCGTGTGCTCGTAGAGGAAGGCGCCCGCCACGATCACCAGGCCCAGCCAGAAGAAGAAGCCGGCGCCGGTGACGACCGCGTACCAGACGAACAGTGCCGTCGTGACGGCGTGACAGGCGCGGGCGCCCCGGATGGCCGCCGGGATGCCGAAGCGGGCCGGCACCGACAGGACGCCGATCTCGCGGTCCGTCTCCACGTCCTGGCAGGCGTAGATCAGGTCGAAGCCGCCGATCCAGATGCCGACGGCCAGGCCGAGGATCACCGCGTCCCAGTCCCACCTGCCGCTGATCGCCAGCCAGCCGCCGATGGGGCCCATCGCCTGGGCGAGGCCGAGGATGGCCTGCGGGAAGTTGGTGAACCGCTTGCCGTACGGGTACACCACCATCGGGATCACCGCGATGGGGGCGAGCGCCAGGCACAGCGGGTTGAGCAGGGCCGCGGCGCCCAGGAAGAAGACCAGTGCGATCAGGGCACCGGTCCACGCGTGCCGCACCGTCATCGCGCCGGTCACCAACTCGCGTTGGGCGGTGCGCGGGTTGCGGGCGTCGATCTCGCGGTCGATGATCCGGTTCGCGGCCATGGCGAAGGTGCGCAGCCCCACCATGGCGACCGTGACGAGGAGCAGCCGTCCCCAGTGAATGTTCCGGTCCCACTGGTACATCGCGGTCAGCGAGGCGATGTACGCGAAGGGCAGGGCGAAGACGGAGTGCTCGATCATCACAAGGCGCAGGAACGCCTTGGTGCGTCCGGGCTGCGGGATCGCGGCGGAGGCGCTGCTCACAGGCCGTACTCCTTCCAGCGGCGGGTGACCTTCGCCGCCGTATCGGGGTCGGACAGGACCATGTCGGGCCAGCCGCCGTCCCTCGTGTAGCCCTCCTCGGGCCACTTCTTCGTGGCGTCGATGCCCGCCTTGCCGCCCCAGAACTGCTGGTACGAGGCGTGGTCGAGATGGTCGACGGGACCTTCGACGACGGTGAGGTCCCGGGCGTAGTCCGTGTTGCCGAGGGCGCGCCAGGCGACCTCGTGCAGATCGTGGACGTCGCAGTCGGAGTCGACGACCACGATCAGCTTGGTGAGGGACATCATGTGTGCGCCCCAGATGGCGTGCATCACCTTCTGGGCGTGCTTGGGATACTTCTTGTCGATCGAGACGATCGCGCAGTTGTGGAAGCCGCCCGCCTCGGGCAGGTGGTAGTCCACGATGTCCGGCACGATGATCTTCAGCAGTGGGAGGAAGAACCGCTCCGTCGCGCGGCCGAGCGGTCCGTCCTCCGTCGGCGGGCGGCCCACGACGATCGACTGGAGCAGCGGGCGGCGGCGCATGGTGACGCAGTCGATCGTCAGCGCCGGGAAGGGCTCCTGGGGGGTGTAGAAGCCGGTGTGGTCGCCGAACGGCCCCTCCGGCAGCATCTCGCCGGGCTCCAGCCAGCCCTCCAGGACCACCTCGGCGTTCGCCGGGACCTGGAGCGGCACCGTCTTGCAGTCGACCATCTCGATCCGCTTGCCCGCGATGAACCCGGCGAACAGGTACTCGTCGATGTCGCCGGGCAGCGGCGCCGTGGCGGCGTACGTCACGGCGGGCGGGCAGCCGAAGGCGATGGCGACCGGCAGCCTCTCCCCGCGCCGGGCCGCCACCTGGTAGTGGTTGCGGCTGTCCTTGTGGATCTGCCAGTGCATGCCGATGGTGCGCCTGTCGTGGCGCTGGAGGCGGTACAGACCGAGGTTGCGGATCCCGGTCTCGGGGTCCTTGGTGTGGGTCAGCCCGAGGTTGAAGAAGGAGCCGCCGTCCTTGGGCCAGGTGAACAAGGCGGGCAGGGTGTCGAGGTCGACGTCGTCGCCGTGCAGCACGACTTCCTGGACGGGCGCGCTGTCGGGCTTGACCTTCCTGGGCGGCACGTGCGCCATCGCGCCGAGCTTCCCGAAGGCCTCGCGCACCCCGACGAACCCGTGCGGCAGCTCGGGCCTCAGCAGGCCGCCGATCTTCTCGGAGATCTCGTCGTACGACTTCAGGCCGAGGGACTTCAGCAGCCGCCGGTCGGTGCCGAAGACGTTCATCGCCAGCGGCATGCTCGACCCGCGCACGTTCTCGAAGAGCAGCGCGGGACCGCCGGACTTCTGCACCCGGTCGACGATCTCCCCGACCTCCAGATAGGGGTCGACCTCGGCTTTGATGCGCTTGAGGTCTCCCTCGCGCTCCAGCGCCCGGAGCAGGGACCGAAGATCGTCATAAGCCATGCGTCCCAGTATTGCCGAGAGCCGCTTCAGAACTTCGGGCGCCCCGTCGGTTCGGCCGGGGGTCCGGCCCGCCGCGGAGCGGCTGTGGGCGCAGCGGCCCCCGGAACAGCACAGCGGCCACCCGCTACCCTGACCCCGTCACCGGGGCCCGTCGCACGCCCCGTCGCCGTCTCCTGGGGGATCGCACCACCATGTTCAGGTATCTGCCCTTCCTGCTGGTCCTGGCGCTGTGGATATACGCCTTCATCGACTGCCTGAACACCCCCGAGGAGCAGGTGCGCGGGCTGCCCAAGGTGGTCTGGGTCATCATCATCCTGCTCTTCGGCGAGGTGCTGGTCGGCCCGATCGCCTGGCTGGTGGCGGGCAAGCACCGCGGGCCCGTCCCGGCTGGGGGTGCCCCCTCCGGGGGAGGCTCGACGCCCTCCGAGTGGCACCGCAACCACCGCACCACCTTCGTCGCACCCGACGACAATCCCGAGTTCCTGAGGTCCCTCAAGGAAGAGAACAAGAAGGACGAGGCCCTGCTGAAGGAGTGGGAGGCCGACCTGCGCCGCCGCGAGGAGGAGCTGCGGCGCCGGGAGCGGGGCGAGGGGCCCACGGCCGACTGACGGAACTCAGGCCGCTTCAGTGGTCCTCACTTCACCGTGATCGAGTCCAGCTTCTCCCGCAGGTACACATGCGAGTCCACCGGCTCGTACGCCACCCTGCCCACCGGGGCCGGAACCGACTCCAGGACCGTCCCCGGGGTGCACTCGCCGAAGTAGACAAGGGACATCAGCTCCTCGGCGGGCGCGTCCACCGGCGGCGGCAGGACGCGGTGACGGCCCGAGCGCCAGCGGTCACCCGTCCAACGTGCCATCAGGTCACCGATGTTGATGGTGAACGCCTCGGGGTCGTAGGGGGCGTCCTCCCAGCCGCCCTCGTCCGTCCACACCTGCAGGCCGCCCCTGCCCGCCTGCCGGTCCAGGATCGTGACCGTGCCGAAGTCGGTGTGCGGGCCGATGCGGAACTGGCCCGGCTCCGGCTCGCCGATGACGTCCGTACCCGGGTACCAGTTGATGTTGAAGCCGTAGGTGGGGCGGGCCATGTGCCGCGTGAAGAAGTCGGGTTCCAGGCCGAGGGCCTCGCCGAGCAGCGACAGCAGCTGGTTCTCCAGCTCCGCCATCCGCGCCAGGTACTCCTCGCACAGCCCGCGCAGCTCCGGCACCTCGGCCGGCCAGACGTTCGGCGCGTACCACTCCGCGTCGATCTCCGGGTCCTCGAACGGCTCCTGCGTCGCGAAGGTCAGTGACTCCTTCAGGTCGGGCGGTGTCTCGGTGCCCTCCGCGTAGCCGTTGGCCTCCGTGCCGGGGCCGAGCCAGCCGCGCCCGCCGACGCGGGCCGCGTACTTCTCCTTGACCTCCACCGGCAGTGTGAAGAAGGTCCGCGCGGCCTCGCGGATCCGGGTGCGTAGGGACGGGTCCACGCCGTGGCCGGTGACCAGCAGGAATCCCGCGCTCTGGAGGGCTTCGTCGACGGTGCGGGCGATGCGGGCGCGGGCGGCGGGTTCGCCGTGCAGCCACGGCCGCAGGTCGATGGTGGGGATACGGGGATCGGTCAGGGCCTCGGTCATCGTCGTCCTCATTCCGCACACTTTCGCAACCAGACGGTCATCATGCGCTCCGGTACGAATCAACTCCCCATTTTTCAACGGTGGTCTGGGTATACCTCACTTCTGGGTACAGCTCACAGCAGCACATCGAAGCGGACCGCGCCGGGGGGAGATGCGGTGGACGACAGACGGCTGCACGGCCGGGAGCCTCTGTTCGACACCGAGCCGCCCGGGCTCGCCTCGCGGCTCGTCGGTCTGCGACCCCACCAGCTCCGCTCCTGCCCGTACGAGCACGACGGCGACCTGCCGTTCGTGGTGTTCGCGGGCGGGCGCGGACTCGGCAAGAGCGCACTGCTCGACGAGGTGCGCACCGCCTACCAGGGGCACACGCCCGTCGCGCTCATCGACGGTGAGGAGCCACAGTTCGCCGGTCCGCCGCCGGAGCGGCCCGGCGAGGTCTGGTCGCCGGTCGCGCAGGCGCTGACCACCGTCGCCGAGCAGCTCGCCGAGCCCGTCACGGGCGCCCGGCGGATCGGGTTCCCGCGGCTCGCCTCCGGGCTGCTCGCGGTCGCGGCGGGCGGCTGGGGCGACCGGGACGTACCGCGCATCCGGCAGGAGGCCGAGCGGATCCTCCTGCTGAACGACTCCCGGTCCTTCCTCGACGGCTTCGCGGGCCGCTGGGTGAGCAAGGTGGTCGCCAAGCTGATCGCGTCCATGTCGAACACCGGGCCCGTCGTCGAGCCGATCATCGAGGCGACCCTGGAGTCCTTCAGCGAGGGCGTCTCCCCCACCCACCGCCGGCTGCGCAGGGCGGCCACCTGGTACCGCGACTACCCGAACGCGGGCGGCAACCCCAAGCTGGGGCTCATCCTGCTGTCCGGGCACTTCCGGGCCGGCGGCGACTCCCGCACCCACGCCGAGCGCCATCTCGTGCGGGCCCTGCTGGCCGACCTCGACGACGCGTACGCCGGTGTGGTGCAGCGCTCCCGCCGCGTCGGCCGCCCGGTGATCCTCATCGACAACGTGCAGGAGCCCGCCGGACGCGGCCTGCTGGAGTGCGTCCTGCGTGACCGCGCGGACGGCATCCGCGACCAGGTCGTCTTCTTCTCGGCTCTGCGCGGCTACAGCCACCCGGCGCTGCGCAACGCGGCCCGCCGCAGCCTGACCGAGGTCGCCCGCACCACAGGCTGGGAGCCCGGCGCCTCCCCGTCCTCCCGGGCGCTGCTCGTGTCGCTGCCACCGCTCAAGCCCGACGACACCCTGCACATCGTGGGCGCCGTCTGCCGGGGCGTCGACGTACCGCCCCAGCTTCCGCACGCCACGCACCGGCTCACCGGCGGCAGCCCGCTCGGCATCACCCTGCTCGCCGAGTCGGCCCGGCAGAACCTGCCGCGCGGGGCCGCGTCCCTCGGCGCCCTGCTCACCGGGGACGTCACCGTCCACGACGACCATGACGGCCGCCCCGCCTACCAGGAGCTGCTGGACCGGCTGGTGCCGGGCGGCCGGCTCGACGAGCTGACCGTGCTCGCCGCCGCCCACGACCGCCCGTCCGCGCTGGCGCTCGCCCGGGGCCGCCTCCCGGACGACTTCGGCGCGGCCGGGGTGCTCGGACTGGAGGAACGGCTCGCCGCGGAGGGCTCGCCGAGCGCGCCGGGACAGTTCGTCGGGGACCCGTTCCTGCGCGCGCTGCTCCTGCTGCGGCTGCACCACCTCGACGCGGGCCACGCCCAGTGGCAGGCGGCGCACCGCGCGCTCGTCGACCACTACGGCGAGCAGGGCGGGGCGGATGCCGCCCGCTACCGGCTGCACCACGAACTCGCCCTCGGCAAGGCGGACTTCGCGGTGGCCCATCTGCGCGACACCTTCACCGGCACGGATGTCGGCAGCTGGCTGTCCGCGCTGGTCTTCATCGCGTCCGCGCCCTACTACCACGCGCACGACCCCGAGGGCCGGGACTTCGGCGGCGGCCACGACCACGACCACCGGGCCGCGGTCGCGCTCGGCCGTACGGACGCCGAACAGCGGCCGCCGCAGGGCGTGGACCCCGTCCTGCACCTGCGGGTGCGGCGGCTGCTGCACGCGGTGTGGCAGCTGACCGATCCGCTGGTGCTGCCCGATGTGAAGGTGGCCGAACGGCTGCGCTTCGAACTGGAGCAGCTGTCGAACCTGCGCCCCTCGGGCACCGCCCTGCTGTGGCGGGCCTCGCGGGACTGGCCGACGGACGCGCTGGCCGGACGGCCCCTGCGCATCCCCGGCGACGACCAGGACGGGGACGGGGACCGGGGATGACCGGCGTGACGGCGGACCGGTGCGGTCCGTGGGGTCGGGGCGGTCGGGCTGGTCGGAGCGGTCGAGCTGGTCGGAGCGGTCGGGCTGGTCGGAGCGGTCCGTGCGGACCGTACGAGAACGGGGGGCGATGATGGCGGCACGCTGGTGGACCTGGCTGCGCGAGGACGTCTGGGAGATCCGCTTCCGCCGGTATGCGGCGCTGCTGCTCGCCGCCGTGCTGGTGGCCGGCACCGCGTGGGCCGTCGTCACCTACATCGGCCGGCAGCCCTCCTGCGCCCCGGGCGTGGCCCGCCTCGACGGCGGCGACTGTGTGGGCGTGTCGACAACGGCGTACGACTTCGGGCAGCGTGGGTTCGCCGACGTGGTGGAGGCGGTGTACCGGGAGAACGATCGCCTGAAGTCCGGCAGTTATGTCACCGTGGCGCTCTTCGAGCCGTTCACCGCGAGCGACCCGGACAGTGTCGACGACACGCTGCACGAACTCCAGGGCGCCTATCTCGCCCAGTACCGGGCCAATCACGACGCGACCGGGGAGACCCCCCGGATCCGGCTGGTGCTCGCCAACACCGGCCGGGACGGGTCCTACTGGCCGCGTGTGGTCGACCGGCTGGCACAGATGGCCCAGGGCGCCGACCGGCTGCGGGCGGTGACCGGGATAGGGCTGAGCACCGACAACAACCGTGCCGCCGTCAAGGAGCTGACCCACCGCGGCATCCCGGTCGTCGGCTCCTCCATCACCGCCGACAGCCTCGCCAACGGGGCCGGCGGCAAGGACCCCTACCCGGGGCTCGCCCGTGTCGCCCCCACCAACAGCGACTCGGCCCGTGCGCTCGCGTCCTTCGCCCGGGTCTCCGGGGGCAGGGCGCTGCTGGTGTACGACAAGCCGGGCGACCCCTACACAGGCACCCTGCAGAGCGCGTTCGAGAAGCTGGTGGCCGGATCGCCGTACCAGGCACAGCCGTTCACCCCGCCCGTGGACCGAACGCAGGAGGGCACGACCGCGAACCAGTTCCGGCAGATCACCCAACTGGTGTGCGACACCCCGAAGACCACGGACACGATCCTGTTCGCCGGGCGCCACACCCAGCTGCGGCAGTTCGTCAACGCGCTGGGCGCGCGGGGCTGCATGGACCACCGGCTCACTGTGCTCACGGGCGACGAGGGCTCGTACCTCAACGGGGACAAGCGCCTCGACTGGAAGGCCCTCACGCGGAACCTGTCCGTGCGCTACACCGCGCTCGCGCATCCCGACGCGTGGAAGAAGGAGACGGCGCGGACGGGTGGCAGCGCCGCGGACGCACAGGAGCTGGACGGCCTGATCGCGCGTGGCGCGAAGCAGCCGGTGGGGCCGATCGGGCCGGTGGATCTCGCCGACGGGCAGCTGATCATCGCGTACGACGCCATGCGGCTCGCGGTGCAGGGGAATGCGGGAGGCCACGCCGACCGGCGACGTGGTGCCTGCGCTGACGGACGTGGTGAACGAGTGGGCGTTCATGAAGGGCTCGCACCGGGTGGACGGGGCGAGCGGTTGGGTCTGCCTCGACGTGCACGGGAACCCGTACGACAAGGCCGTACCGATCGTGGAACTCACCCCGGACGGGGGTGCGCGGTTCGTACGGATCGCCTGGCCCGAGGGCCGTCCGCCGGCCAAGGAGTGCCTGCCGCCTGCCTAGTGCCGCAACAGGCAACGTTCGCCCCGTCGCGACCCCCGGCACTCCCCCAAGCTCTCGGCTTCGCTCGAGCAGGGGGACCCCCACCCCCAAGCTCTTCGAGCAGGGGGTACCCCCAGAGCACGCACCGGACGCCGCTCCTTGACGGGCAAAACGTTGCCTGCCGCGGCACTAGCCACCGTCGTCAAGGACCTGGGCCAAGGACCCCAGCAGGCGTTCGAACCGTTCCCGCCAGCCCGGGTCCCTGTCCTCCCCGCTCTCGTGTGTGAACCGCACCGTCGTCCCCGTCGGGCGGCCCGGCTCCAGGTGGAAGCGGATGCGGCCCCGGCCCGCCACCGTGTACTCGGCGACCCGTTCCACGTCCCAGGCCGTGATCCGGCCCTCGGCCGGGCCGTCCGGGAGCCGCAGGCCCACCGCGCCGCCGAGCCGTGGTTCGAACGGCTCGGCGGGGGCAAGCCACTCCGCGAGGCCCGCGGCGGAGGCCAGCACCGGCCAGACGTCCTCCACGGGGCGGGGCAGGCGCAGCAGGTAGTGCCGTACGTACGCGTCCCCCCGGTGCTCGGCGGTGCCCTCTTCGATGGGATCGGTCATGACACCAGCGTCGCTCCCTAGGGGGCGTTCCGCACGTGTTACGGGCGCTGGCCCCGCGTGGTCGACGTGATCGCGACACCCTCACGGCCGGCCCGGTCCTTGACGCCCTGGACCACCTCGACGCCCGGATCCTCGCACGGCCCGTACTCGTCGTACGCCGAAGGCCGGTTCACGTGACCCGCGTCACAGGAACCGGCCTTCGCGGTAACGGACTTACACGCCCGCGTACGAGTGCTTGCCGCCCACGAAGATGTTCACGCCGTAGTAGTTGAACAGCCAGCAGCCGAAGGCGATGAGCGCGATGTACGCCGCCTTGCGGCCCTTCCAGCCGGCCGTGGAGCGGGCGTGCAGGTAGCAGGCGTAGGCGACCCAGGTGATGAACGCCCAGGTCTCCTTGGGGTCCCAGCCCCAGTAGCGGCCCCAGGCGGACTCCGCCCAGATGGCGCCCGCGATGATCGTGAACGTCCACAGCGGGAAGACGGCGGCGTTCACGCGGTAGGAGAACTTGTCGAGGGACGCCGAGGACGGCAGCCGCTCCAGGACGGACGTGGCGAAGGTGCCGGGCTTGCCGCCGCTCGCCAGCTTGTTCTCGTAGGAGTCCTTGAAGAGGTACAGGATCGTGCCGACCGCACCGACGTAGAAGAACGCGCCGCAGACGATCGCGGTGGAGACGTGGATGTACAGCCAGTACGAGTGCAGGGCCGGGACCAGCTGGTCGCTCGCCGTGTACAGGACGGTGACGGCGAGGCCGAGGTCGAGCAGGACCGTGGTGGTCAGGAAGAGGCCGAGCCAGCGCACGTTCTTCTTCAGCGCGAGCAGCGTGAGGTAGACGCCGACGGCGACCGTGGAGAACGTGATGTTGAACTCGTACATGTTGCCCCACGGCGCCCGCTCCACGGAGACCGCGCGGGCGACCACGCCGCCCAGCTCCACGAGGAAGGCGAGCGCGGTGAGGGAGATGGCGATGCGCCCGTAGAGGTCGCCCTGCTCGTCACCGCCGTGGGCGCCGGGGCCGTCCGGCACGTCACGGGCGCCGGCCACGGCCCGGGTGACGACCTTGGGCCGCTCCAGGACCGCGGTGCCCCCGGCCTTTTTGACCGTGACCGCGGGCCCGGCGGCCTTCCGTCCGGCCTCGGTGGTGAGCGCGTTGGCAGTGCGGGCGACCTTGCTGCGGCTGCCGAAGAGCCATTCGGCGATGTACGCGAAGAAGGCCAGGGTGTAGACGGCCATCGCGGAGTAGATCAGCGTGTTGCTGATGTTCGCGAGGTGTTCGTTGGTGGCGGTGGCGAGGGTCACTTTTTCTGAGCCCCTTCAGCGGCAGGTACGGGGGTTGCGGCGTCCGGCTCCTGTTCGGGGTCGGCGTCGGGGGTCGTGTCGTCGGCGGCCTCGTCGCTCTGGGCGGACTCGTCGCTCTCGTCGGTCTTCGTGGGTGCCTGCTCGTGGACGAGCGCGGCCAGGTCGCCCAGTTCCTCGGGCACCTTCGCGGACTCGCTGCGGCCGAGGCCCGCCATCTCCACGACGGTGACGCCGTCGGCTCCGGTCGTCGCGCGCACCCACACGCGGCGGCGCTGGATGAACAGCGAGGCGGCCAGGCCGAAGATCGCGGCGATCGCGCCGCCGAGCGCCCAGCCGGTGCCCGGCTGCTGCACCACCTGGAAGCCGGCCCACGACTTGATCTGCTTGTCGAAGGTGATCGAGCCGTTCCCGCCCGGCAGCTTCATGGTCTCGCCGGGCAGCAGACGGGCCTTGGCGATGTCGCCCTTGGCGTCCTTGAACGGCTTCAGGCCCCTTGCCTTGGTGTCCAGCTGGTACACGTTCTGCGGGATGCCCGCGTTGACGCCCAGGTCGCCGTGGTACGCGGACACCGCGAGCACCGGGTAGTCGAGGGCCGGGAACTGGGAGAACATCGTGCCCTGGCCGGCGCCCGCGAAGGTCGGCACGAAGAACGCCGGGAAGCCGAGCTGCTCGGGCTGGCCCTGGGCGTTCTTGTAGCCGTCGAGGACCTTGACGGCGCCCTGGGAGGTCACGTTGGAGTCGATCGGCAGCAGCGGCACGGCGTCATGGAAGACGACGTTCCCCTTGCCGTCGCGGACGGTGACGACGGGCGCGTAGCCGTGGCTGACCAGGTACACCTTGGCGTCGCCGATCACCAACGGCTCGTTGACCTTGATGGTGGTCTTCTTGTCCTTGCCGTAGGCGCCCACGCTGTAGGTGATGTTCGCCTGGTAGGTGCGCGGCGTGCCCTTGTTGGGGCCGTTGCGCTCGTAGGTGCCGGTGAACTTGTTCAGGGTGAAGCTGAACGGCACCAGGTTGTCGTCGCTGAAGAGGTTGCCGGACTTGAAGTCGTCGTACTGGGTGAGGGTGTTGGAGAAGCCGTCGCCCTCGACGATCAGCTTGTTGCCCTCCGTCTTGTACAGCTGGCCCCAGGCGAAGGCGACCAGCATCACGACAAGAGCGATGTGGAAGACCAGGTTGCCCGCCTCGCGCACATAGCCCTTCTCGGCGGCCACCGCGTCCCCGGCGACATGCGCGCGGAAGCGGCGGCGCTTCAGAACCGCCAGCGCAAACTCGCGGATCTGCTCGGGGTCGGCGTCGGTGCGCCAGGTCGCGTAAGCGGGCAGCCGGGTCAGCCGCTTGGGGGCGGCCGGCGGGCGGCCCCTGAGCTGGCCGGTGAACTGCCAGGTGCGCGGCACGATGCACCCGATGAGCGAGATGAACAGCAGGATGTAGATCGCGGAGAACCACACCGAGCTGTAGACGTGGAACAGCCCGAGCTTGTCGTAGATCTCGCCGAGCGTCTTGTGCGAGTCCTTGAAGTCCTGGACCTTCAGCGCGTTCTGGCCGGTCTGCGGGATCAGCGAGCCGGGGACCGCGGCGAGCGAGAGCAGGAACAGCAGGATCAGCGCGACCCGCATGGAGGTCAGCTGCCGCCAGAACCAGCGGGCCCAGCCGATGATCTCGCGCGCGGTCCAGGTGATCCAGCCCTTGGCTCCGGGGGCGCGGGAGCCGCCGAAGGAGCCGGGCACGGCCGTCTCGACGGGGGCGGTGGACAGTTGCGAACCGGCCTCGGCGAGGTCGGCCTCACTGCCCTGCGCCAGGTTCTCGGGGGCCTCTTCACTGTGCACGTCGGTGCTCCGTGTGTCGCTCATGGATCAGACCCCCACCGTGAAGCCGTCGGACCAGCTCTGCATCTGCTCCACGATGCCGTCCCAGGCGCCGGTGACCAGCAGCAGCCCGGTCGCGATCATCATGCCGCCGCCGACGCGCATCACCCACTGGTAGTGCCGCTTGACCCAGCCGAACGCGCCGAGCGCCTTGCGGAAGGCGACGGCGGCGAGCACGAAGGGCACGCCGAGGCCGAGGCAGTAGGCGACGGTGAGGAGGGCGCCGCGGCCTGCGCTGCCCTGGTCGGAGGAGAGCATCAGCACCGAGGACAGGGTCGGGCCGATGCACGGGGTCCAGCCGATGCCGAACAGCGCGCCCAGCAGGGGTGCGCTGACCAGACCCGCCACGGGCCGCTTGTGGAAGCGGAACTCCCGCTGGGTGAACCAGGGCATCGCCCCCATGAAGAACAGACCCATGAGGATCATGAAGACGCCCAGCACCTTGGACAGAACGTCCTTGTGTTCCTGCAGCGTCGAGCCGAAGAACCCGAACAGCGCCCCGCTGGAGACGAACACGGCGGTGAAGCCGAGCACGAACAGGGAGGCACCCGCGACCATCCGCCCGCGCCGGGCCTCGGCCAGGTCGGTGCCGGTGACCCCGGTCACATACGACAGATAGCCGGGCACCAGCGGCAGAACGCACGGGGAGAAGAAGGAGACGAGACCGCCGAGCAGGGCGACGGGGAGGGCGACCAGCAGGGCTCCGTTGAGCACCGTGCCGTTGTATCCCTCGGCGGCGAGCGTGGTCAGAGGACTCACTTGTCACTTCTCCGCGACGACCGGGTCGAGCATCTCGCGCAGCTTGTCCTCGGTGAGGGCCTGCAGTGTGCGCGCGGCGATCTTCCCGTCCCGGTCGATGATCAGCGTGGACGGGATCGCCTGCGGGTTGAGCGTGCCCTTCTTGAAGCGGAGCATCAGCTTGCCGGTCGGGTCGTACAGGCTCGGGTACGTGACCCCGTACTGCTGCTCGAAGGCGCGGGCCGGACCGGTGCTGGTGTCGCGGGTGTTGATGCCGACGAACTGGACGCCCTTGCTCGCCGTCTCCTTTGCGACCTTGACGAAGTTGGGCGCCTCGGCGCGGCAGGGCGGGCACCAGGAGCCCCAGACGTTGATGACGACGACCTTGCCCTTGTAGTCGGCGACATCGAGCTTCTTGCCGTCGACGGTGGTGCCGGACAGGTCGGGGGCGTCGGCCCGCTCGCCCTTCTCGACGGTCGCGATGCCGTCCTTGCCGGTGATGAAGTTGGTGTTGCCGGAGCCCCCCGAGGTGCCGCCGGATCCGCAGGCGGACAGGACGAGCGCCGCGACGGCGGCCCCGGCGGTGGCCAGGACGGCGCGTCGGCGGCTGCGGCTACGGGTGCGGTTCAGGCGCTGGGGGGCGCGGCAGGCGGCACTCATGTGAAAAGTTTCGCATGTCCGTTCCGGGGATCTTGCCCGCCCCCCCTTGTGGGCGGAAACCCGCATTTCAGGCGGGGTTCGAGGGGCTCCCCGAGGTGCTCTTGCCGGTGCCGGTGGTGCTGGAGAGGAACGCCTTCCAGCCGCCGACCGGCCGCTGCCCGACCCCGAGCGTGCGCAGCTTGGCGAGCACCTCGGGCTTCTGGACGTCGAGCCAGTCGACGAACTGCCGGAAGGAGACCATGCGCACATCGGCGCCTTTCTCCTTCTCCCGTGCGATGCGCTTGAGGGCCTCCTCGACGGAGTCCATGTAGATGCCGCCGTTCCAGTGCTCGAAGTGGTTGCCTATGAAGAACGGCGCCCGGTTTGTCTCATATGCACGCTGGAATCCGGCTATGTACGCTCCGGCGGACTGCTGACGCCAGGCGGGGTAGTGGTGGGCGGGCGCCTTGGTGGAGTTCTGCGACTGGTTGGCCATCATGTTGTAGTCCATCGACAGCACCTCGAAGCTGCGCCCCGGGAAGGGCACCTGCTGCAGCGGCAGATCCCACAGCCCGTGTCGCTTCGTCGGCCACACCTGGATGCCGCCGGGCGAGGAGGCGTCGTAGCGCCAGCCGAGCTCGCGGGCGGTGGGCAGCAGCCTGTCCTGGCCCAGCAGACAGGGCGTACGGCCGCCGACCAGCTCCTTGTCGTAGTCGAAGGGCAGGGGCGGCAGGTCGTGCCAGCCGGTGTTGGTCTTCCACTCCTTGACGAAGGCCTTGGCCTGGTCGATCTCGCTGCGCCACTGCTTGGGCGTCCACCACTTGACCGAGCCGTGAGCTTCGCCACAGAAGTGGCCGTTGAAGTGGGTGCCTATCTCGTGGCCTTCGAGCCAGGCCCGGCGGACGTTGGTCAGCGTGGCCTTGATGTGCTCGTCGCTGAGGTAGCCGATGTCGGAGGCGCCCGGCGCGTTGTTCGGCGGCAGGTACTTGCGCTTCTTCGACTCCGGCAGCAGGTAGAGCCCGGAGAGGAAGAACGTCATGTGCGCGCCGTGTTCCTTGGCGAGGTCCAGGAAGCGCGGGAAGAGACCGTTGCCGACCTCTCCGGCGCCGTCCCAGGAGAAGACCACGAACTGCGGAGGAGTCTGGCCCGGCTCCAGCGGCACCGGCTTGTCCGGCTGGAACGACTGCTTGCCTGTGTCGGCGGTGGAGCCGTCACCCAGCGGACGCGCGGTGGCCGTGGGGCTGTTGCTGGGACCGCCGGAACCGTCGGATCCCCCCTTGCCGGAACCGTGGGCGGGACTCGCACCGTCGTGCTGGGTACCGCACGCGGCGAGTCCCATGGCGGCCGCCGCACCCGCGCCGAGTCCTATCAGTCCCCGTCGGCTGATGTCCCGCATTCCGTCCCCATCTCATAGCGCCCTCTCAGTGGTCGCACAGTGAGAGGGCGCGATGGAGAGGCAGGTTCCGCTGAAACCGCATACCTGTCGCGGATTTTACGAAGATACTGCCTGATACCAGGACTGGGTACGTCTTGCGCCGAAGCGTGCGCCGGGCCGTCAGCTGTAGGGCGTGAAACGTTTCCCCTCTTCCGCAGTCAGATCCCGTGTCCCGCCGTCAGATCCTGTGTCGCACAGGCGTTGTGTCGCGCCGTCAGACCCTGTGTCACACAGGCTCTCAGGCCCCGAACGCCTTGCTGTTCCCGGGAGCGGACTTCCCCTTCGCCGGCTTGGCGCCCGCGCGCAGATGCGGTGGCACCAGGTCGCGGGCCGGCTCGGTGTAACCCACCGACACGATCTTGTCGCCCTGGTACGTGAACGTGGTGAGGGAGGCGAGCGTGCACTGCCGCTTGCGCGGATCGTGCCACAGCCGCCGCCGCTCCACGAAGCTGCGCACGATCCAGATCGGCAGCTGGTGGCTCACGCACACGGCCTCGTGCCCGCGCGCGGCGTCCTTGGCGGCGTTCAGCGCCGCCATCATCCGGACGACCTGCTCCACGTACGGCTCGCCCCAGGACGGCTTGAACGGGTTCACCAGGTGCTTCCAGTTCTCGGGCCGCCGCAGCGCCCCGTCGCCGACCCCGAAGGTCTTCCCCTGGAACACGTTCTCGGCCTCGATGAGCCGCTCGTCGGTCGCCAGATCGAGACCGTGCGCCTTGGCGATCGGGGTGGCCGTCTCCTGCGCACGCTCCAGCGGGGAGGAGACGACGTGGGTGATGTCCCGGGAGGCCAGATGCTCGGCGACCCGCTCGGCCATCTGCCGGCCGAGCTCGGAGAGGTGGTAGCCGGGCAGTCTCCCGTACAGGATCCCGTCCGGGTTGGCGACCTCGCCGTGCCGCATCAGGTGGACGACTGTGATATCGCTCATGCCGCAGCTGCCTCCGCTGCTGCCCGGGCCGCCGCCGGAAGGGCGTCGGCGATCCGCTGGATGGCCCGCTCGTCGTGCGCGGTGGAGACGAACCAGGACTCGAACGAGGAGGGCGGCAGGTAGACGCCCTGGGAGAGGAGGGAGTGGAAGAAAGCGGTGAACCGGAAGGACTCCTGCGCCTTGGCATCCTCGTAGTCGCGCACCGGCCGGTCGGTGAAGAACACGGAGAACATGTTGGAGGCGTTCTGCAGCTGGTGCGCCACGCCCTCCTTGCTCAGCGCCTCCGTGACGAGCGTACGGATCTCGGCCGAGACGGCGTCGACCTTGTCGTACGCGGCGTCGTCGAGCAGCCTCAGCTGCGCGAGGCCGGCGGCGGTGGCCACCGGGTTCCCGGAGAGGGTGCCGGCCTGGTAGACGGGCCCGGCCGGCGCGAGGCGCGCCATGACGTCCTTGCGGCCACCGAACGCGGCAGCGGGGAAACCGCCGCCCATGACCTTGCCGAAGGTCATCAGGTCGGGCTCGACCCCGTCGATGCCGTACCAGCCGGCCCTGCTGGTGCGGAACCCGGTCATGACCTCGTCGGAGATGTAAAGGGCGCCGTTGTCCCGGCACAGGTCCTTGAGCCCCTGGTTGAACCCGGGCAGCGGCGGGACGACGCCCATGTTCCCCGGGGACGCCTCGGTGATCACGCAGGCGATCTCGCCGGGGTGCGCGGCGAAGGCGGCGCGGACGGCCTCGAGGTCGTTGTAGGGCAGGACGATGGTGTCGCCGGCCTGGGCGCCGGTGACACCCGGGGTGTCGGGCAGCGCGAAGGTGGCCACACCACTGCCCGCGGCGGCCAGCAGCGAATCGACGTGCCCGTGATAGCAACCGGCGAACTTGATCACCTTCGACCGCTGCGTGAACCCGCGGGCGAGCCGGATGGCGGACATGGTGGCCTCGGTGCCGCTGGAGACGAGCCGGACCTGCTCGACGGGCGCGACCCGGGCGACGATCTCCTCGGCGAGAGCGACCTCGCCCTCACCGGGCGTACCGAAGGAGGTACCGCGGGCGACGGCCTCCTGGACCGCGGCGATCACGTCCGGGTGGGAGTGCCCGAGGATCATCGGCCCCCAGGAACACACGAGATCGACATATTCGCGTCCATCGGCGTCAGTCAAATACGGACCATTACCGGACACCATGAACCGGGGCGTACCGCCCACGGCGCGGAAGGCGCGCACCGGAGAGTTCACGCCGCCGGGCGTGACGACCGCCGCGCGCTCGAAAAGAGTCTGCGAAACTGGGGCTTCGTACGGATAGCTCACACTAGCCATGGTGTCAGAGGCCTCGACGATCCTGCCGACAGGTGGTTGAACGCACGTTTCGGCGGGCGGCCGCGGGGGAGGTCACTGACACGATGATCGGGTTGCGCGGCGGGTGCCACGCGTCCTAGAAAAGCAGTCGGGTGGAGATATGCATCGCGGTGGCGGACTGGGCGAGGGGACCGATGACCTGGGTCCTCGGCGTGCCCGGCGGGGAAGGCACCGGCGCGACGCGGAGGAAACGAGCGAGACACGTCAGACGCAGGGTTCACAGGGTGGTCCTGTCGGTCCCGGCGGTCCTGAGCGAATCGACCGGCTGACGCGTATGGATGGCATGGACCATGTGAACCGTAGGCGGGATCGGCTCGGGGCAGGAAGCGGGAATGGTGGTCGGGTGGGGGTGACGTACAAGTACTTCGGCGCGCCGGATGGTGCCACGGCCGCCCGTGTCCCGATCTCGATGCGTCCCGAGGAGCTCGGCGGCGACGAGCTCGGCATGGGCGGCATGTTCACCAAGATCAAGCCGGAGACGATGGCGGCGATGGTGCTCACGGGCATCGAGGGCGTCCCGCTCCACAAGGTCCCACCGCTGGAACTGGTGGTCCTGCACCCCGACTACGCGGTCGTCAAACTCCCCATGACGGTCGTGGACCCGCTGCGCGGCATCGGCGAGGAACAGGTCGGCGCGGCGGCCTTCATCTGGTCGACGGTGCCGGACCGGGGCGGCCCGCGGGACGCGTTCAACGTGTACCAGTTGCTGCACGAGTGGCAGGACTTCTCGCACCGGTTGCATGAGGCGGGGCATCAGCCTTATTGCCTGGTGTGGCCGTGATCCAGGGTTTCGCGTCGTTCGGGCGGGGTTTCTGGCCCCCCCTCGTCGTTCGAACGGGGCCGCGCCAGTAGCCGTCGGTCCAAGTGCTCGCTGGAACGTCATGAGGTCCTCGTCGTCCCCGTCGTCGATTCGGGTTTCGTGCGGAGGACTTCGCGGGCCTGGTCCGCGGCGCGGGTGATGCTCTCGGAGACGAAGTCGACGAAGCGGGCGATGTTCTCGAGGCGGGCGGCGGCCGGGGTTCCGGGGCCCAGGACGCCGACGCCCTGTCGTGCGGTTTCGGCGATCTGGGCGGTGCCGCGGGCGCTGGCCATCGTGGACTGGTACCAGACGTCGTCGTCGACGACGTAGCGCTCACGGCGGCGTTCGTCGCGTTCCCGGCGGACGAGGTCCTGGCTCTCGAGGTACGCGATCGCCTTGGAGACGGACGCCGGGCTGACCTGGAGGCGCTGGACGAGTTCGGCCGCGGTGAGGCTGCCCGTGTCGCTGATGCAGAGGCACGCCATCACCCGGGCCATCATCTTGGGCATGCCCGATTGCATGAGGCCGGTGGTGAACACCTCCTCGTACTCACGCACGGCCTCGGCGTCGAATCCGTGGGCCCGCTCGGGCCCTTGCGACCCGCGGGGCGCGGCCTGCCTGCGCCGATGGGCGCGGCGTTCGGCGGCGCGGTGGGCGAGGTCGGCGCGGTAGGCGGTGGGGCCGCCGTTGCGCATCACCTCACGCGTGATCGTCGAGGTGGGGCGGTCCAGGCGTCTGGCGATCTCCGCGTAGGCGAGCCCGTCGGCCAGGCCCAGCGCGATCTGCCGGCGTTCCTGCTGGGTGAGCCTGCCTCCCGGCATCGCGGTCTCCTTCGCGGTCTTCGTCGGCGCCCGGTGTTCTCCAGTGTAGCGTTCAGCCCCCATTCATTGCAACGAACAAGGTGAGTGCTGTTGCATTACCCTTGAGGCCATCGCAATGAATCTCAGGCATTTACAGTGTGCCGATGCCTCGCATCGCGCAACAAACCTGTGGCCATTTTAATGAATGCAACGTAGCGTTTCCATTATAAGAAATAACGAGTCGAAGGAGCGCACGATGCAGAAGTTCGACACCCCCACCCCGGTGACCGCCGTCCTCGACGGGCCGACACCGCGGTCGAAGTCCTGCCCGCGGACGCCTCCAAGAGCCGCGACGTGAAGGCGGCGGAGCAGACCAAGGTCGCATACGACGACGGCGTCCTGCGGATCGAGGCCCCGGCGGCGAGGAACCAGATCCTCGGCGCTTCCGGAGCCCTCGAGGTGACCATCCAGCTGCCCGCCCGGCTCCCGCGTCGAGGCGAAGTCGGCCGGCGCCGAATTCCGGAGCGTCGGACGGCTCGGCGACGTGGCCTTCGAGGGCCGGCAGGCCACGGTCGAGATCGACGAGGCCGCGGGCGCCCGGCTCACCGTCCTCGCCGGTGAGGTCTCCGTCGGCCGCCTGGGTGGCCCCGCGGAGATCAGCACTCAAAAGGGCGACATCCGGATCGCCGAGGCCGTGCGCGGCACGGTCACGCTGCGCACCGAGCACGGCGAGATCTCGGTCGGCGCCGCCCACGGAGTCTCCGCCTCCCTGGACGCCGGCACCGCCTACGGCCGGATCCGCAACACGCTCAAGAACACCGAGGGCGGCGCCGCCGGCCTGAACATCCACGCGACCACCGCCTACGGCGACATCGCCGCCCGCAGCCTCTGAGAAGCACCCTCATGACCTTCCGGAGGGCCCGGACGAGACCTGCTCAGCCCGGTCAGGTCGCCGTCAGTGCCCGCCCACAAGCTCCTTGAGCGCGATGTTGAGCTCGAGGACGTTCACGCGGGGCTCGCCCATGAAACCGAGGGTGCGCCCCTGCGTGTGGTCCTCGACCAGCTTCTCCACCTGGGCGACCGACAGGCCGTTCCTCTCGGCGACCCGGTGGACCTGGAGCTCGGCGTACTGCGGGGAGATGTCCGGGTCCAGGCCCGAGCCGGAGGAGGTCACCGCGTCGGCGGGGATGCCGGAAGGCTTGACCGTGTAGTCGGGCACCGAGTTGTCCCTGATGACCGCGGCCTGGGCCGCCTTCACCTGCTGGACGAGCACCTCGTTGTCGGCCGCGAGGTTGGTGGCGCCGGACAGGATCAGCTTGTACTGGGTGTTGACGCTGTTGGTGCCGAGCCCGTTCGCCGGGCGGCCCTGGAACCACTTCAGGTCGGGCTCGGGGGTCTGCTGTCCCTTCTGCAGCGGCAGGTCGTACGACTGCCCGATCAGGGAGGAGCCGACGACCCTGCCGTCCGCCTTGATCTCCGAGCCGTTCGCCTTGCCAGGGAACAGGCCTTGGGCGATCCCGGTGATCACCAGCGGGTAGATGACGCCCGTCACCAGGGTCAGCGCGAGAAGGGCGCGCAGGCCCGCCCCGAGCAACCGGGCGGTGTTCGTGACCGAGTTGTTCATGACGATCAGCACGCTTTCGGTTCAGTGCAGCCCGGGGATGAGGGAGATGAGCATGTCGATGATCTTGATGCCGATGAAGGGGGCGATCAGGCCGCCGATGCCGTAGATGCCGAGGTTGCGGCGCAGCATCCTGTCCGCGCTCATGGGCCGGTAGCGCACGCCCTTCAGGGCGAGCGGCACCAGGGCGATGATGATCAGCGCGTTGAAGATCACCGCGGACAGGATCGCGGAGTCCGGCGAGGCCAGGCGCATGATGTTCAGCTTGTCCAGGCCCGGGTAGACCGCCGCGAACAGCGCCGGGATGATCGCGAAGTACTTCGCGACGTCGTTGGCGATGGAGAACGTCGTCAACGCACCGCGAGTGATCAGGAGCTGTTTGCCGATCTCGACGATCTCGATGAGCTTGGTCGGGTTGGAGTCGAGGTCGACCATGTTGCCGGCCTCCTTGGCGGCCGACGTCCCGGTGTTCATGGCCACGCCGACATCCGCCTGCGCCAGGGCGGGCGCGTCGTTCGTGCCGTCGCCGGTCATCGCGACCAGCCTGCCGCCCGCCTGCTCCCGCTTGATGAGGGCCATCTTGTCCTCGGGGGTGGCCTCGGCGAGGAAGTCGTCGACACCCGCCTCCTCGGCGATGGCCTTGGCGGTCAGTGGGTTGTCGCCGGTGATCATGACGGTCCTGATGCCCATGCGGCGCAGTTCGTCGAACCGTTCCCGCATGCCCTCCTTGACGACGTCCTTGAGGTGGATGACCCCCAGCACGCGCGCGCCCCTGTCGTCGTGCACGGCGACGAGCAGCGGCGTGCCGCCCGCCTCGGAGATCCGGTTGGTGATCTCGCCCGCGTCACCGGCGACGGTGCCGCCCTGCTCCTCGACCCACGCGATGATCGAACCGGCCGCGCCCTTGCGGATCTTCCTGCCGTCGACGTCCACACCGGACATGCGGGTCTGGGCGGTGAAGGCGATCCACTCGGCACCGGCCGGTTGACCCAGGTGGCGTTCGCGCAGGCCGTACTTCTCCTTCGCCAGGACGACGATCGAGCGGCCCTCCGGCGTCTCGTCGGCCGACGAGGAGAGCTGGGCGGCATCGGCGACCTCGGCCTCGGCGGTGCCACGCACCGGTACGAACTCGGACGCCTGACGGTTGCCGAGGGTGATGGTGCCGGTCTTGTCGAGCAGCAGCGTGGAGACGTCGCCGGCGGCCTCAACCGCTCGTCCGGACATGGCGAGGACGTTGCGCTGGACCAGGCGATCCATGCCGGCGATGCCGATCGCGGAGAGCAGCGCGCCGATGGTGGTCGGGATGAGACAGACGAGGAGCGCCACCAGGACGACCAGCGTCAGGTGTGTGCCCGCGTAGTTCGCGAAGGGCGGCAGCGTGGCGCATGCGAGGAGGAAGACGATCGTCAGCGAGGCCAGCAGGATGTTCAGTGCGATCTCGTTGGGCGTCTTCTGGCGGGCCGCCCCCTCGACCAGGTTGATCATGCGATCGATGAAGGTCTCGCCCGGCTTCGTAGTGATCTTGATGACGATGCGGTCGGAGAGGACCTTCGTTCCGCCGGTGACCGCGGAGCGGTCGCCGCCGGACTCGCGGATGACCGGAGCGGACTCGCCGGTGATGGCCGACTCGTCGACGCTCGCAACGCCCTCGACGACGTCACCGTCGCCGGGGATGATGTCGCCCGCCTCGCACACCACCAGGTCACCGATCTTCAGGTCGATGCCGGGGACCCGCTCCTCCGTCGTGCCGTCGGCCTGCAGCCGGCGGGCGACCGTGTCGGTCTTGGCTTTGCGCAGCGTGTCCGCCTGGGCCTTGCCGCGGCCCTCGGCGACCGCCTCCGCGAGGTTGGCGAAGACGACGGTCAGCCACAGCCAGGCGCTGATCGCCCAGCCGAACCAGTCCCCCGGGTCCTTGAAGGAGAAGACGGTCGTCAGGACGGAGCCGATCCACACCACGAACATCACAGGAGACTTGACCATCACCCGCGGGTCGAGCTTGCGGAAGGCGTCCGGCAACGACTCGAGCAGCTGCTTGGGGTCGAACAGGCCCGCGCCGACACGGCCCTCGGCGGGCTTGTGCCCGGTGGTGACGTCGCTGTGCGGCGCCCTGGTGGGTGTCGCTGTGGACATGGAGCCCTCGTGCTTCTGGGTGTCGGTGGTCATGACGCCAGCCCTTCGGCGAGCGGGCCCAACGCGAGGGCCGGGAAGTAGGTCAGACCGGTGATGATCAGGATCGCGCCCACGAGCAGGCCGGTGAACAGCGGCTTTTCGGTGCTCAGGGTGCCCGCGGTGACCGGGACCGGCTTCTGCTCGCCGAGCGAGCCGGCCAGGGCGAGGACGAACACGATGGGCAGGAAGCGGCCGAGCAGCATCGCCAGCCCCGTCATGGTGTTGAACCAGTCCGTGTTCGCGTTCAGGCCGGCGAAGGCCGAGCCGTTGTTGTTCGACGCGGACGTGAAGGCGTACAGCACCTCGGAGAACCCGTGCGCGCCCGGGTTGACCATCGAGTGCGGCGGGGTCGGCAGCACCGTCGAGACGGCGGTGAAGACCAGCACCAGCGCCGGGGTGACCAGGATGTAGATCGCCGCCAGCTTGATCTCGCGGGAGCCGATCTTCTTGCCCAGGTACTCGGGCGTGCGGCCGACCATGAGCCCCGCGATGAACACCGCGATCACGGCCATGACCAGGATGCCGTAGAGGCCGGAGCCCGTACCGCCGGGCGCGATCTCGCCCAGCATCATGCCGAGCATGGCGATGCCGCCGCCGAGGCCGGTGAAGGAGGAGTGGAAGGAGTCCACCGCACCGGTCGAGGTGAGCGTGGTCGACACCGCGAAGATCGACGAGGAGCCCACCCCGAAGCGGACCTCCTTGCCCTCCATCGCACCGCCCGCGAGCTGCAGGGCCGGGCCGTGGTGGGCGAACTCCGTCCACATCATCAGGACGACGAAGCCGACCCAGATGGTGGCCATCGTCGCGAGGATCGCGTAGCCCTGCTTGACCGAGCCGACCATCACGCCGAACGTGCGCGTCAGCGAGAAGGGGATCACCAGCAGCAGGAAGATCTCGAACAGGTTGGTGAACGGGGTCGGGTTCTCGAAGGGGTGGGCGCTGTTGGCGTTGAAATAGCCGCCGCCGTTGGTGCCCAACTCCTTGATGGCCTCCTGCGAGGCGACCGCACCGCCGTTCCACTGCTGCGAGCCGCCCATGCCGTGCCCATTGAAAAATTGCCCGACCTCGTGGATGCCGGAGAAGTTCTGGATCGCACCGCACGCCACCAGCACGACGGCGGCGATCGCCGCGCCCGGCAGCAGGATGCGGATCGTGCCGCGCACCAGGTCGGCCCAGAAGTTGCCCAGCTCACCGGTACGGGACCGGGCGAAGCCGCGCACCAGCGCCACTGCCACCGCGATACCCACCGCGGCCGACACGAAGTTCTGCACGGCCAGCCCGGCGGTCTGCACGACGTGGCCCATGGCCTGCTCGCCGTAGTACGACTGCCAGTCGGTGTTGGTCACGAAGGACGCCGCCGTGTTGAACGCCTGCGCCGGGTCGATCGACTTGAAGCCCAGCGAGTGCGGCAGGACGCCCTGGATCCGCTGCAGCAGGTACAGGAAGAGGACACCGACCGCGGAGAAGGCGAGGACACCGCGCAGGTACGCGGGCCAGCGCATCTCCGCGTCGGGGTCGGCGCCGATGCCCTTGTAGATCCACCTCTCGACGCGCAGGTGCTTGTCGGAGGAGAAGACCCTCGCCATGTAGGTGCCAAGGGGAACGTAGGCGAGCGCCAGAGCGCCCATCAGAGCGAGCAGTTGGAGAAAGCCGGCAAGGACGGGGCCCATGTCGCCCGTTGCGGTGGCAGTCGATGTCACCGTCAGAACCTCTCCGGGAAGAGCAGGGCGAGGACGAGGTAGCCCAGCAGGGCGACGGCCACGACCAGGCCGACGCCCATCTCGAAATCGGATGCAGCCCCGGCGGTCACAGCTTCGTCACCCCCTTGGCGACGAGGGCCACCAGCGCGAAGACCGCGAGCGTGACGACGACGAAGGCCACATCGGCCATCGCGAACTCCTGGAATGAGGTGCGGCAGAAACGGACGTTTAGAGGAGAACTCCTCTCCGCCCGGATCCGGTCGTCCATTGACGGCCCTCATACGGCGGTCCCCGCGCCTTTGACGGGGCTCTTACGGCCCGTGCTGCCGCTGTCGGCTCCCAGGGCCTCGGCCCGGTCCCGAGGCCGCGCAGCGGCAGGCGCTGATCGACGCGCGGATCAGTCCGCGTCCTTCAGCCCGGCCGCCCGGCCCTCCTCGTCCCACTCGACCTCCAGGATCCGCGTGACGGCGTCGCGGTCGACCGGGCCGAACACATGGGGGAACAGGGTGCCTTCGGCCACGCCCGGCGGCGGCGCGGGGACCGCCCGCTCCCACTCGCACCGTGCGGTGAGCCGGCTCTCGTCGAGGAGCAGCGCCAGCAACGGCCTCGGCGCGCCGCGGTAGAACGCGTTCACGACGGCCAGCGTCGTCTCCTCGTCGGGAGAGCAGTGGACGAAGCCGTCCTCCGCGAGGGAGGCGGGGGCGTACGGGCGGTCGGGAGCCGCGTTCCAGTCGGCGAGCGGTACGACGTGATAGATCATGGCCCGATTCAACTACGGGCGCGCCCGTCCTCCCCGCGCCCAAGGGGACGGACGCGGTCCCGTGCCGAGGGGCAGGCATGTGAAAGCGGGGGCGCCCCGGTCCGGGACGCCCCCGCTCTCACGGCGTCACTTCACGGTGATGGTCACCGTCGGCGACATCGTCTTCGCGTGGACCACGCGAAGCTTCTCCTTGCCCATCCCGGTCAGCTTGGTGGCCACGGCATAGGTGTAGCTGCTGCCCCGCTTGACCGTGACGGTCTTCACGGTGGTCCACTTCCTGCCGTCGTAGCGCTGGAGGTCGAGCCTGTCGCCCGCCTTCAGGCCCTTGGTCTGACCCGTGAGCGTCACCGACTGGCCGGACTTCACCTCGGTCCTGTCGGCGCGGATGGTGATCGAGGCCGCGGGCACGGCCGGCTTGAGGTTGGGCTGGTCCGGCTTTGTCGCCAGGGGGTCCGGCGACTTCGCCGACGTGCTGTTCGCCGGGTCGGGCGCGACCGGGTTGGGTGCGACCGGGCCGGCGGCGAACGCGGCGGCCGCCGCGGACGTCAGCAGCGCAACAGAGAGGGCACCGGCGGCAAGCGCACGGGTGGAGCGGGTGCGAAGTGAGGATTTCACGTTTGTCTCCTGTGCTTCGACAGATCCCCCACGGACGGACTCCCCCCAGCGCGCGCACTCTTGAGGCTTCCATGTAACCGATCCGGCGGCGACCCGGATGTCACCGCATTGCAGTAACGCCTACGCCCCCAAACCGGTTACCTCTTGTAATCAGAGCAGGTGGATCGGGTCACCTCGGCGAGCTATTTCTTACCTTGTTCCGCTTCGCGTCCCCGCCGCCGATCCGCGCCGCCCGTCCCCGCCGCCGATCCGCGCCGCCCGTCTCCCGCCGATCCGCGCCGCCCGTCTCCCGCCGCCGTACGCAGGCCCCCGCCCGCCACCGTGCGCAGGCCCCCGCCCGCCACCGTGCGCAGGCCCCCGCCCCTCCCTCTGCCTACGCTGGTAGCGCGGCATCCTCTATGGCCACGTACGGGATGGATGTGCCGTAGGTGGCCGGGACCGTTCGTAGAGCCGTATGGCAGGAGCACGCCGATGGCCGCCACGGAGCACGCTCGTCCGAGCCGGTTGCGGGCGTGGATGCTGCAGGGCCTGTCCGACATGGGCAAGGGCACCCTGCAGGGCCCGCACGCCCCGCCCGAGCCCCCGCACAAGGGCCAGCGCTGGTGGCGGGTGATGTGCCTGACCGGCGTCGACTACTTCTCCACCCTCGGCTACCAGCCCGGCATCGCCGCCCTCGCCGCCGGCCTGCTCTCCCCCGTCGCCACCGTCGTCCTCGTCGCCATCACCCTGGCCGGCGCCCTGCCCGTCTACCGCCGCGTCGCCGAGGAGAGCCCGCACGGCGAAGGCTCCATCGCCATGCTGGAGCGCCTGCTCTCCTTCTGGCAGGGCAAGCTGTTCGTCCTCACCCTGCTCGGCTTCGCCGCCACCGACTTCCTGATCACCATCACCCTCTCCGCCGCCGACGCCTCCACCCACCTGGTCCAGAACCCCCACCTCACCAACGCCCTGCAGGGCCACCAGATACTGATCACCCTGCTTCTGATCGCCCTCCTCGGTGCCGTCTTCCTCAAGGGCTTCCTGGAGGCCATCGGCGTCGCGGTCGCCCTGGTCGGCGTGTACCTGGCGCTGAACGCCGTCGTCGTGGTGGTGGGCCTGTGGCACGTCCTGACCGCCGAGCACGTGGTGACCGACTGGACCGGCGCCCTGACCGCCCAGCACGGCAACGTGTTCGTCATGGTCGGGCTGGCCCTGATCGTCTTCCCGAAACTGGCGCTCGGCCTGTCCGGCTTCGAGACCGGTGTCGCCGTCATGCCCCACGTCCAGGGCGACCCCGGCGACAGCGAGGACAGGCCCACCGGCCGGATCCGGGACACCAAGAAACTGCTGACCACGGCCGCGGTCATCATGAGCGTCTTCCTGATCACGACCAGCTTCATCACGACGCTGCTGATCCCGGCACCCGCGTTCAAGCTGGGCGGCCCCGCCAACGGGCGCGCGCTGGCCTACCTCGCGCACGAGCACCTGGGGGGCGCCTTCGGCTCGGTCTACGACATCTCGACGATCGCGATCCTGTGGTTCGCGGGCGCGTCCGCCATGGCCGGGCTGCTCAACCTGATGCCCCGCTACCTGCCCCGCTACGGCATGGCCCCGCAGTGGGCCCGTGCGGTGCGCCCCATGGTCATCGTCTTCATCCTGATCGCCTTCCTGGTCACCTGGATCTTCGACGCCAACGTCGACGCCCAGGGCGGCGCCTACGCCACCGGCGTCCTGGTGCTGATCAGCTCCGCCGCGATCGCGGTGACCATCGCCACCCACAAGGCCCGCCAGCGCCGCCTGGTGGTCGTCTTCGCGGCGATCTCCGCGGTGTTCCTGTACACGACGGTCGTGAACGTCATCGAGCGGCCGGACGGTGTGAAGATCGGCGCCTGCTTCATCGCCGGGATCATCCTGGTCTCGCTGCTGTCGCGGCTCGCCCGTGCCTTCGAGCTGCGTGTGACCAGCGTGACGCTCGACGCCATGGCGGAACGTTTCGTTAGAGACATCGCCAGCCGCCGTATCCGCTTCATCGCCAACGAGCCCGACAACCGGGACCTCGTCGAGTACCGGGACAAGATCGAGCAGATCCGCAACGACAACGACCTCCCGCCGCAGGAGGACTTCGTCTTCGTGGAGGTGACCGTCCGCGACCCCTCGGAGTTCGAGTCGAGCATGACGGTCCGCGGAGAGGTCATGCACGGCCGCTACCGGGTGCTCACCCTGGAGTCGTCCTCGATCCCCAACGCCCTCGCGGCCCTGATGCTGCACGTCCGGGAGAGCACCGGCTGCATCCCGCACATCTACTTCGAGTGGACCGAGGGCAACCCGTTCGCCAACTTCCTGCGCTTCTTCCTCTTCGGCCAGGGCGAGGTGGCCCCGGTCACCCGGGAGGTCCTGCGCGAAGCGGAACCGAACCGCGCGCGCCGGCCACGCGTGCACGTCGGGTGACCCCGTCAGTCGCCCCCGGCCCTGGCTCCCCCGCCCACCGTGAACCCGATGACCGCCCCGCCCCCCTCACGCGGGTACGCGAACGACGCGCCCCCGTGCGAGGTGGCCACCTCCCGCACGATCGACAACCCCAGTCCCGACCCCGGCAGACTCCGCGCGTCCGCGGCCCGGTAGAACCGGTCGAAGATCCGCATGAGATCCGCCTCCTCGATCCCGGGCCCCCGGTCCAGCACCTCCACCCGTACGATCCCCAGCGGAGTCCCGCTCTCCGGCTCGTCCGTGTCCTCCAGCCGGAACGGATGCTCGGGACCGGTCACGACGATCTCGATCGGCGCCTCGGCGTCCCGGTCGAACTTCGCCGCGTTCTCCAGCAGGTTCGACACCGCCCGCTGCAAAGCCGTGGTACGGCCGTCGACCGTCGTGTCCCCACCGGCCCGGACGACGATCTCACGCCCCGTACGCCGCCGGGCGATCGTCGCCGCGTCCTCCGCGACGTCGGCCAGCGTCAGCCGTTGCACCGGCTCGGTGTCCGACTGCCCGGCCGCCAGCGCGACCAGTTCGTTCACCAGGTCGGTCAGCTCGCGGGACTCCTCCGCGAGGTCGGCGACCAGCTCCTCGCGGGCGGCGGGCGGCAGCTCGTCTATCCGGCGCAGCAGGGAGATGTTCGTCCGCAGCGAGGTGAGCGGCGTGCGCAGCTCATGACCCGCGTCCTGCACCAGGCGTCGCTGGTCGTCCTCCGACTGGGCGAGACGCCCGAGCATGCGGTCGAAGGAGCGGCCGAGACGGCCCACCTCGTCGTTCCCGGTGACCGGCACCTGGATGCCGAGCCGCCGGGTGCGCGCCACGTCCTCGGCGGCCCCGGCCAGGACGACCAGTCGCCGGGTGATCCGCCGGGCCAGCCACCAGCCGAACAGGCCGGCCGCGATCACGACCGCTCCCATCAGCAGGGCCGTGCGCTGCTGGAGGCTGCGCAGCAGGTCTTCGGTGGAGCTGAGCTCCTGGGCGACCTGCACTCCGCCCTGGCCGTGGCCGAGCGCCACGGTCGCGACCCGGTAGACGTCGCCGCCGACGTCGACGTTCTTGTGCTCCAGCAGCTTGGCGGCCTTGGCACTGGCGGCGATCTTGCGGTCGTCGGCGCCCACGGGCAGCGGCGGGTTGGAGTGGTCGACGACCGCGCCGCCGGGGCCGAGCACCTGCACGACCGTGCGGGCGGGCCGGATGATGTCGTCGCGCGGGGTCTCGTGGTCCTTGTCGGAGATGGCGAAGTCGTCCGGCATCAGCTGCTTCTGGCCGACCTGGTCCCGCAGGTCGGCGACGACCTGGGTGAACACGGTCTGCTGGTCCACGCGCACCAGGCGGGCGGCGGCGTCGTAGCTCAGGAAGCCGACGAGGACGGTGACGCCGGCGGCGACGGCCGCGAACGACACCGTGAAGGTCGTCCGCAGCGAGGACACCTTGCGCAGCCGGGCCCGCAGCCGCAGCCGGCCGCGCAGTCCGGGCGGCAGCCGATGCCACAGGCGCATCCAGAACCCGACGCCCACGTCGGCGCCGGAACGGCGTGGTGGAGGCACCTAATCCTCCCTCAGTACGTACCCCACGCCGCGAACCGTGTGGATGAGCGCCGGTGCGCCCGGCTCGTCGAGCTTGCGCCGCAGATAGCCCACGTAGACGGCGAGGTTCTTGGATCCGGGGCCGAAGTCGTAACCCCAGATGCGGTCGTAGATCGTGGCGTGGTCCAGCACGATGCCCGCGTTGCGGGCGAGCAGTTCCAGCAGGTCGAACTCGGTGCGGGTCAGTTCCAGCTCGCGCTCGCCGCGCCACGCCCGGCGCGCCTGCACGTCCATGCGCAGCCCGGCGACGGACACCTGGCCGGTGGGGGTCTTGTCCTCTTCCTTGAGTGCCTCGAAGGAGCCTCCATTGCTGCGGCGCAGCAGCGCCCGGAGCCGGGCGAAGACCTCCTCGACGTCGAACGGCTTGACGACGTAGTCGTCGGCGCCCGCGTCCAGGCCGGCGATGCGGTCGGCCGTCTCGACCAGTGCGGTGAGCATCAGGATGGGCGTGCGGTCGCCCTCGGCGCGCAGCACGCGGCACACCTGGAGGCCGTCGATGCCGGGCATCATCACATCGAGGACGAGCACGTCGGGGCGGCAGCGGTGGGCCTGCGCGAGGGCCTCCACGCCGTCAGCCACGGCGGTCACCTGGTACCCCTCCAGTGTCAGCGCGCGTTCCAGGGCATGACGGATGGCGCGGTCGTCCTCGGCGAGCAGCACTGTCTGGGTCACGCCCCCAGTCTGCCAAGGTCACGGCGGTGCACCAGCGGGTGGTGGAGCGAGGAAGGGGCTTCTTACCCGCCTCTCACCGCCTCGGCTGCGGTGACTTACCTGGTCGGGCCACTGTGTCGGCTGAGTCACTTCACCGCGTGACCCTCCGGAGAGGGGACGCGGAGAGCCATCGAGGCGGGCCGCGACGCAGCGGCAGCGGGTGCCTGTCGACGGGTCCCGCCGCCGGACACCCCGTGCCGAGCCACCGGCCCCGCCGAACCCCCGAGCCCGCCCGGCCCGCCGGTCCGGGGCGAGGCCGAGTGGGGGTCCGCCCGGCCGGTCCCGGATCCTCCCCCCGGTCCGGAGACCGGCCGACGCGGAAGGGTGGGCCGGCACGGCACGACGGCGGCGGCCCACACCGACACCCACATCCACACCCACGGCATGATCCGGACGAGAGGCCCCAGGTGTATGGACCCGCGGGGTTGTTCACGCGGGTCACTACACCTAGCCGCGCAGGGCGGCCAGCTGCTCCTCGAACGGGACCACCCGGAAGCCGTGCGAGACGGTCGCGCCACGGCCGTCCCCGGGGGACGTACCGTCGCCGTCCGCCGCCCCGGCCGCGCTCCCCGCTCCCGCGGGCTCCCGCAGGGCACCGGCGGGCTCCGTCAGGGACCCGGCGGGCTCGGAAAGGGACCCGCGCGGCTCGGGTGCGGAAGGGGCAGGGACCGTCACCGCCCGATCCGGCTCCTCCCGGAGGGACCCCGCTCGCATCAGCCCGGCCAGCTCCCCCGCCGCCCGTTCGATCCGTTCCGGCAGGCCCTCCGCGCCCCAGTCCTCCGACGCGGCGTAGACGCCCGTCGGGGCGACCACCGCGCGCAGGTGGGAGAAGAGCGGACGCAGCGCGTGGTCCAGGACCAGGGAGTGACGGGCCGAGCCGCCGGTGGCGGCGATCAGGACCGGCTTGCCCACCAGCGCGTCCTTGTCCACCACGTCGAAGAACGACTTGAACAGCCCGCTGTACGACGCCGAGAACACCGGCGTGACGACGATCAGCCCGTCCGCCTCCGTCACGGCCTCGAGCGCGGCGGCCAGCGCCCGGCCCGGAAAGCCGTTCGTGAAGTTGTGCGCGATCTCCACGGCGAGGTCCCGCAGCTCCACGACCCGCACCGACACCGGTGCCCTGCGCTCCACCGCGGCGGCCAGCCGGTCCGCGAGCAGCCGCGTCGACGACGGCACGCTCAGCCCGGCCGAGACGACGACCAGCTTTTTCATACGGCGCTCACCCCTTCCGCGGTGGTCTCCTGCGCGCTCTCCCCGGCCTCCTTGGCGGCCAGCAGCGACGCGTGCGTCGGCGCGTCCGGCACCCCGGCCGGCCGGTCTTCAGCGAGCTCCTTCCGCAGGACCGGCACGACCTCCTCGCCGAGCATGTCGAGCTGCTCCAGCACGGTCTTCAGGGGCAGTCCCGCGTGGTCCATCAGGAACAGCTGCCGCTGGTAGTCCCCGGCGTACTCGCGGAAGCCCAGCGTCTTCTCGATCACCTGCTGCGGCGACCCGACGGTCAGCGGGGTCTGCTCGGTGAAGTCCTCGAGGGACGGCCCGTGCCCGTACACCGGCGCGTTGTCGAAGTACGGCCGGAACTCGCGCACCGCGTCCTGGGAGTTCTTCCGCATGAACACCTGCCCGCCCAGGCCGACGATCGCCTGCTCGGGGGTGCCGTGCCCGTAGTGGGCGAAGCGCTCCCGATAGAACTCGACCATGCGCTTGGTGTGGTCGGCGGGCCAGAAGATGTTGTTGTGGAAGAAGCCGTCGCCGTAGAAGGCGGCCTGCTCGGCGATCTCCGGGGAGCGGATGGAGCCGTGCCAGACGAACGGCGGTACGCCGTCCA